>JBDGSV010000053.1:3105-23159 GCA_042217375.1 Haloarculaceae archaeon
TTCTGGACGCCCCAGCGCTTGACGGGGCCCTGGGTGCCCTTGCCCTTGGTGACGGCCGCGACGTCGGCGTACTCGCCGGCGCGGAACACGTCGTTGACGGTGTGCTCGCCGCCCTCCTCGAGGAGGTCGAGAGCGAACTCGGCGCGGTCGGCGACGGCGCCGCCGCCGACGCGACTCTCCATCACGTCGGGTTCGCGCTTGGGCACGCCCGGGAGGTCGCCCGGGAGCGTGTAGGTGATGAGACGGACGTCGGCGACGTCGCCGGCGGCGACCGCGTCCTCGATGCGGTCGCGGTCGAGCGACGGCTCGGCGGGCACGTCGAGCGCCCGGTCGAGGTCGGCGTGGACGTCCTCGGCCCACACTTCCGTGAGGGGCCGCTGGCCGTACGGCGTCTGTTCGTAGACTCGAAGGGCCGCCGCGCGCATGGGCGGCGTCTCCAGGACGGTGACGGGGACGGACTCCTCCATCCCTTCGCGGGGCGAGTTGGGTTCGTCGTTGACCATCACGACGTGGGTCATGCCGGCCTTGTAGCCGGCGAATCCCTGTACCCCAGGCTGCCCGTCGTCCTCGGGCCAGGTGTCGAACCGCGGCACCTCGCTGGACGCGCGCTTGCGCGGGCTGAAGCCCATCGAGCCTTTGCGTGGTCGGCTTGGTTGTGGCATCGTATCACTCCAGAGAGAGGGGCGCGAGGGTGGCGAACATCGCTTCCTCGGTTCGCACCACCTCGCTTCCCTGATTTGGAACCGTATTCAACCAGAGGTCGACCCGTGCCGCTGGGTCCGAGACGCCTGTTGGATCTTCGCCGATGGTCTCCTCGCCCGGCCGCAGGCCCATCTCCGGCAGTCCCCGCGCTGGGGCGCCGAAGACGACGGTGCAGCCGTCGCGGCACTCCTCCACGAGAGAGGGGAGCCGCCGGGCCGCCAGTGGCTCGCCGTGGCGCGACGCGGCGATTCGAACGCCGGCGTCGTCGCGGGCGAGCGCGTCTGCCATGGTCGCGCGCTCGACGGTGAACCCGGGTGCGGGTTCGTCGACGAGCTTCGCGCGGACCGGCCGTCGCGAAGAGACCCTGACCGTCACGCGTTCCCCCGCGTCGACCTCCATGTCGGGAGGGACGACGAGGGAGATCGGGTGTTGCAGTCCGCAATTGACCCGGACGCGCTCGTCAGGACCGACCTCGGTCACGATTCCCTGTCTTAACGACCCCGAACTCTGGGATCCGGAGCCGGTCTGTGCACGGACGCGGAGCGGCGGCAGCACGCCGACGTACTCCAGTTCGCCCCGCCTGTCCCATGCCTCCTTTCGGAGGTAGGGGGGTGTGGCGGCGTACTCGAGCACCGTGCCGACGAACCCGTCGCCCCACCGCCCGGTCTCCCCCGACGGATCGGGGAAGACGACGAGGCGGTCGACCCGGAACACCGCCGCCGCGCGGGCGACGTAGCCGAGCTTGCGCGTCGCCTCGCGCTTGTCCTCGGCTTCCCGGATCAGGGACGACGGCACGAGCACGCTGCGTGTCATGCCGGAACGCTTCCACGTCTGTCCACTAGACTGTGCCGGTCTTACCGAATGCTGGGTTAAAAGAATAGCGCTTCTCCGGCGCGCCTGTGGGCGTCTCGCACGGGTTTTCGCCGCGCGTGCGACCTGCTCGCACGCACCGCGCGACCCGCCGCAGTCCCGGACTTCGGAAGCCTTTTATCCCTCTCCCCAGTTGTGTTCAACTGCAAACGGGCGCTGGTAGTGTAGTGGTATCACGTGACCTTGCCATGGTCACAACCGGGGTTCAAATCCCCGCCAGCGCATTCCTGCGACGAACGGACGTGAGGAGCGGACGCGCTCCGATTTGTGCCACGCGAGACGAGCGGAGCGAGTCTCGCCACGGGTTCAAATCCCCGCCAGCGCATTCCTGCGACGGACGGACGTGACCAGTGAAATCGCTCGCGGCGCTCTTCTCCCGGACGCCGTCCACGGCCTCGCTCAGGACGCCCCGAACCGCTCCCGGAGGAGGCCGCGCGCCTCGCGCTCGGCGAGCGGGTCGCCGCGCTCGACCGCCGCCGCGTGGATCGCCTCGCGGCCGTCCGCCACGCGCTCGTCGGTCGGGTCGACGCCGACGCCCGCCAGGAGCGCCCGGACGGCGCCGGCCCCGGTGTTGGTCCCGAACAGCAGCGCGCGCTCGCCGCCGTAGTCGGCGGGGTCGAACGCTTCGTACGTGCTCGGCTCCCGGAGCATGGCCGCGGTGTGCAGCCCGCTCTCGTGGCGGTAGACCCGCTCGCCGAGGACGGGCGTCGACGGCGGGACCTCGATCCCGAGCGCCTCGTGGACGCGGCGACAGGCCGGCACGAGTTCGGAGCGGTCCAGGCCCACGTCCTCGCCGCGCTCGGACAGGAGGACCGCGACCGCTTCGAGGGGCGCGTTGCCGGCGCGTTCGCCGACGCCGCCGACCGTCGCGTCCACGGCCGTCGCGCCCGCCGACACGCCGACCGCGGCGTTGGCGGCGGCGACGCCCATGTCGTCGTGGGCGTGGATGGTGACCCCGGCGTCGCCGCCGACGGCGTCGACGACCGCCGAGACGGTCGTCCGGACGGTGGCGGGCGTGCCCGACCCGGTCGTGTCCGCGAGCGTGACGTGTTTGGCCCCGGCGTCGACGGCCGCGCGGGCGCACGCCGTGAGAAACGCGTCGTCGGCCCGGACGGCGTCCATCAGGGTCACCCCGACGGCCGCGCCGCCGTCGCGGGCGCGCTCGACGCTCTCGACGAGCATCGCGCGCGACTCCTCGCGGGACGCCCCGAGCGCGTGTTCGAGCTGCACGTCCGAGGTCGTCGCGAGCAGTTCGATCTCGTCGGGCGCGACCGCGAGCGCGGCGTCGACGTCGGCCGGGAGCGAGCGGGCGAGCGCGGCCGTCCGCAGGCCCAGCGACTCGGCGTGGCGGTACCAGGACTCCCGCGGCGTCGCGCGGGGGAACGACAGCTCGACGCAGCCGACGTCGAGCCGCGCCAGCTCGTCGACGACGGCGCGACCCGCCGACGCGGAGATCTCCAGCCCGGGGATCTGCGACCCCTCGCGTAGCGTCAGGTCCTTGAACTCGATCACGGGCCGACCGAGTGGGCCGGCCGTCGTAGTTCCACCGCTCCCGCGCGGATCACGGCGCGTCGCCGGCCCCGCGACCGCACGACGACGCTCTCGACGTCGGCGGGGCCGGGCTCACTCACCACCCGCCCCGCCGCTGGCCGTCGAGGCCGTGGCGGTCCCGTCGCCGCCTGCCCCATCGCTGGCCCCGTCGGTCGGTGCCGGCGTGGACGTTCCGCGCGTCGTCGTGTCGCCCGGGCCCTCGACCGACGAACTCACCGAGAGGCTGGTCCAGTAGACGTCGCCCTCGCGGCGGACGAGGTAGCTGCCGGAGAGCGAGTCGTCGGCGCCCGTCTCCCAGACCGGGTCGACCTCGCTGGCGCCGCGGAAGCGCGCCAGGAGCGAGCGGGCGGGCGCCGGCACCTGCTCGCCAGCGGGGACGGCGTAGCCCGGCTCCTCGGTCGCCGTCCGGACGATCCCGGCCTCCGACGGCGACAGGTCCGTGAGCGCGAACGCGTGGCGCTCGCGGACGTCCGCGCCGAGCGCCGCGGCCGAGTCCGAGACCTGCGTCGCCGCGTACCGGTAGGTGGAGAGCGTCGTGTCGTAGGACCCGCGGACCTCGAACCGGCCGCGTGCGCCGTCGCTCCAGACGATGACCGACCGGTCCGGCCGGGGGACGAGCGCGGAGTCGGGAATCTCGCTGTCCCGGTAGAGGACGGTCGTCCCGAACCCGAGGGTCGAGACGTCGTCCCAGCCGCGGGCCGCGAACGTCGCCCGGTCCACCGCGGGGAGCGACTCGTACCGCACCGTCTCGTCGGCGGCCGGCGTCCCCTCGACCGGGTCGAGGACGACCTCGAACGTCGTCGCGGGCGTCGCGTCGACGACCCGGTGGGAGAACGAGTAGACGGCGCCGTCGTACACGAACGGCCGGTCGGCGGGGACCGGGGGGTCGGTGGCCTGGACGGTCGCGGTGCCGTCGGGGAGCGCGTCGATCAGCGGGCGGCGGCGCTCGTCGTCCAGCCTGGCGTCGTAGGTCACCCGGTCGGCGATCGTCTCGTCGGTCGCGGGGGCCATGCGGAGACTCATCGCCGGCGCGTGCGCGACGCCGGCGCTCGCGCCCGACCAGTCGCCGAGACAGCCCGCGAACGCGGTGCCGGCCAGGGCGGCGCCCGAGGCGAGCAACGTTCGGCGGTCCATGCCCGCAGGTGGACCGGACGGGACATAATCAGCCGGGTCCGACAAACGGCCGTTTCACCTACCGGGAGTCCCAGGCGAGCACGACGCGGCCCGACTCGCGGTCGCCGCCGAGGATCGCCGGTCGCTCGACGGTCGAGACCCGGACCGTCGCCTCGTCGGGCGCCGGGAGCGTGACGTCGGTCTCGCCCACGCGGAGGTGGACCGGGTGGTTCCAGTCGGTGCCGTCGAGGTCGCGGAGCGGCGCGACGAACGCCGCGTCGTCCTGCGCGGCGTCGTGGCCGGGCGGGCGCCCCCAGGCGATGTCCGCGACGTCCTCGGAGCGCCCGGCGAGCACGGCGTTGACGGCCGCGCCGACCAGGAGCGCCAGGCCGCCGAAGTACAGCCAGGTGATGAGCAGGATGACGACCCCGACGACGCCGTACTCGGTCGCGCTCGACGTCCGCACGTAGAGGCCGAACACCAGGCGCAGCGCCGTCCAGCCGGCGCCGGCGACGATCGCACCGGGGACGATCTCGCGGACCGAGACGTCCTCGTCCGGGAAGACGTAGTACATCGGCAGGAGCGCCGCCGCGATGCTGACGACCGACACCAGCGCGTGGACCGCGCCGTCGAGGAGGCCGAGCGGCGGGATCGCGACGACCCGGTCCACGAGGCTGAGCGCGACGATGGCGAGCGCGATGGCGGCGAAGACGACGACGCCGTCCCGGATCTGGTCGAGGAACGAGTTCCGGGACTCGGACTCGTAGATGTCGGAGAAGGCCTGGTCGAGCCCGCGGAAGATGCGGAGCGTCCCCCAGACGAGCGCGCCGAGGCCGACCAGCGAGAGCCCGGCGCTGGAGGTGGCGTTGAGCGCCGCCGAGACCAGCAGGTCGGCGAACGCGCGAGCGGGCTGGGCGCCGCCGGCAGCCGTCCCGGGCGTGAGGTTGGCGGCCATGGACTGGACGAGCTGCCGGGCCAGCGCCTCGCCGCCGAGCCGCGAGATGAGCAGGAGCATGAGCAGGATGAACGGGAGCAACGAGACGAACGCGTGGTAGGCGATGCTCCCGGCCATGAACGTGACGTTCTCGGCGCGGACCTCCCGGACGACCGCCGCGACGACCTGCTTCGCTCGTTCCAGCCGGTAGTTCATCGCCGGTGGCCAGGGCGGCCGCGGGCAAAAGCCCGACGAGTCCCGTCACAGGGTGTTCGTGAGTCGACACCGCTGGTTCGCCGCCCCGTTCCGGCGAACCAGCGGTAAACAGTCACACGAAACGCTATCAGTCGACGAACGAGAGGATCTCCTCGCAGACGACGTCCGGCCGCTCCTGGTGGAGGAAGTGGCCGGCGTCGTCGACGACCACGACGCGTCCGGGCGTCGCGAAGCCCGGCTCGACGTCCCGGAACAGCGCCGGCCCGATGCAGCCGTCCTCGGCGCCGCCGGCCACGAGCACCGGGACGTCGAAGCCGCTGGGCGCGGCGCCGTCGTCGTCGGCCAGCGAGTCCCGGAGGTGGCGGTAGTAGGCCAGCGCGTGCTCGACGGTGTCGCCCTGCCGGAAGGTGTCCTTGACGGACGCGATGCGCTCGTCGGGGTAGTCCCAGGTCGGGCTCCAGGTGCCCCAGAGGAACTCCACCAGCCCGAAGTCGTCCGCGCAGAGGGCCCACTCCGGCAGCGCCGGGAGCTGGAAGAAGAGCATGTACCACGACCGGAGCAGCTGGACGGGGTGCTCGCGGAGGCCGCGCGCGAAGTTCGGGGGGACGGCGAGCGCCACCAGCTCGGAGAACCGGTCGGGCGCGGCGGCGGCCACGCCGTAGGCCGCAGTCGCGCCCCAGTCGTGGCCGACGAGGATCGGGTCCGACCCCGCGTCGAGCGCGTCCGCGAGCGCGACGGCGTCCGACGCGAGCGACGGGACGGAGTAGTCCCCGTCCGGCGCAGGATCGGTCGGGCCGTACCCCCGCATCCAGGGCGCGACGCAGCGGAACCCGGCGTCCGACAGCCGCTCGGCGATCGGTTCCATCGACCCGGCGTCGTCGGGGAAGCCGTGGAGACAGAGCGCGAGGCGGTCGCCGTCGCCCGCCTCCAGGTACTCGAACTCGATGCCGTTCGCCTCGACGCTGCCGCGCTCCATGCCACGTGTCACGCTCGCCCGACGGATTAATCCTCGTGGGGGGAGCTACTTTGTCGGTCGCGCCCGACCGTCAAGACATGAGCGTCGTCGCACTCCTGAGCGTCGCACCGGTCCGCGAGGGGAGCATGGCACCCGAGGTGGCGAAGGCGGTCGCCGCGCTCGACGACTTCGACGTGTCGTACGAAACGAACCCGATGGGAACCGTGATCGAGGCAGACGGGATCGACGAGTTGCTGGCCGCCGTCGCCGCCGCCCACAAGGCGGTCGACGGCGACCGCGTCTCCACGTTCCTCAAGGTCGACGACAAGCGCACGGTCGACCAGTGCGCGGCCGAGAAGGTCGAGTCGGTCGAGTCGGAACTCGGCCGCCGCGCGCGGTCGGCGCGCGACGACGGGAACGGGTGACGGCTCGCGGGCGCCCCCGCCGGCCGGCACCGTTCCGTGAGAGAACGTTTATCAATCCGCTCGCGGACGTGCCGTGCATGTCGCGCGATAGCAGGCGTGCCGAGCCGAGGACGCACCGACAGCCCGCGAGACCGATCGGCCGCCCCGCCGACCGGCGGACGCCGGCCCGCATCGGGGAGGCCGGGCGATGACCGACGACCTCGAGGATCGGCGCGACCTCGACACCCAGGAACTCCGTCGCCGGCTGCTGGAGGCGAAGGCCGAACTCGCCGACGAGAACCGCCAGGACGCGATCGAGAAGCAGCGCGCGGCCGGGAAGATGACCGCCCGCGAGCGGATCGCCTACCTCTGCGACGAGGGGAGCTTCGACGAGTTCGGGCGGCTGGCCGGCCCGGCGCCGGCGACCCCCGAGACCGCCGAGTGGGACCGCGAGGACGCCCCCGCCGACGGCGTGGTGACGGGCGTCGGCGAGATCGACGGCCGGCCGGTCGCGGTCGCCTCGACCGACTTCACGGTCAAGGGCGGCTCCATCGGCCACACCGGCGGCGAGAAGATGACCCGCGTCGGCGAACTCGCGCTCCGGCGCGGCTACCCGTACGTCCTCCTGCACGACGGCGGCGGCCACCGCATCCAGGAGGGCCTCGACGCCCGGCCCTTCCCGAAGACCGGCGACTTCCAGTTCCAGACCAAACTCTCCGGGTGGGCGCCCCAGATCTCGGCGATGATGGGTCCCGGCTTCGCCGCACCGACCAACTACGCGGTCTCCTGCGACTTCATCCCGATGGTCGAGGGCACCTCGACGATGGGCGTGGCCGGCCCGGCGCTGGTGAAGGCCGCCCTCGGCGTGGACGTCTCGAAGCAGGAACTCGGCGGCGCGGAGTTCCAGACCGCCGTCACCGGCATGGCCGACGTCGTCTACGAGGACGACCGGGCCTGCCTCGACGGCATCAAGACGTTCCTCTCCTATCTCCCGCAGAACGCTAACGAGGAACCGCCGGCGGTGAACCGCTACGAGCCGCCGTCGTCGCAGGCGACCGAGCGCCTGGCCGACATCATCCCCACCAACACGAAGGAGGGCTACGACATCTACGCCGTGATCGAGGGGATCGTGGACCAGGGGTCGTTCTTCGAACTCAAGCCCCGGTACGCGCGCAGCCTGGTCACCGGTTTCGCCCGGCTCGAAGGGCAGCCGATCGGCGTCGTCGCGAACAACCCCAAGATCAAGGCCGGGACGTTCGACGTGCCGGCCTGCGACAAGTCCTCACACTTCGTCAGCATGTGCGACGCCTACGGCCTGCCGCTCGTGTTCCTGATGGACGTGCCCGGGACGCTGCCGGGGCCCGACTCCGAGCGCCAGGGCATCGCCAAGCACTCGGGGAAGGTCATGTTCGAGATCAACCGGTCGACCGTCCCGAAGGTGAGCGTCGTCCTCCGCCGTGGCTACGGCTTCGGCGTCGTCCTCATGGGAGGCGGCCGCACGACCGACAACGAACTGACAGTCACCTGGCCGACGGCGGAGATCGCCGCCATGGGGATCGAGGGCGCCGTCGACATCGCCTACCGCCGCGAGATCGAGAACGCGGACGACCCCGAACAGAAGCGCGAAGACCTCATCCGGAAGTTCACCAACCGCACGGGCGCGCTCCGGGCAGTCGAGGACTTCGGCATCGACGCCGCGATCGATCCACCGGAAACCCGCGAGCGGATCGTGAACGCCGTCCAGCGCTCGGACACCGACCACGAGGAGTCCTGGCCCCCCAAGAAACACGGCATCAACCCGATCTGAGGCCGGTCACCAGTCCCAGCGCTCGATGACGATCCGCTTGTCGGTGTAGAAGTCGATCGCGTCCTCGCCCTGGGCGTGGAGGTCGCCGAAGAACGAGTCCTTCTCCCCGCCGAAGTGGAAGAACGCCATGGGCGCGGCCGTACCAGCGTTGATGGCGACGTTGCCGACCGCCGCCTCGCGGGCGAACCGGCGGGCGTCCCGCCCGCTGCCGGTGAACAGGCTCGCCGCGTTGCCGTACCGGCTCTGGTTCAGCCGCGTCAGCGCCTCGTCGAGCCCCGACACCGAGGCGAGACAGAGCACCGGACCGAAGATCTCCTCCCGCGCGATCGTCGCGTCGGGCGCGACGTCCTCGAACAGGCACGGCCCGAGGAAGTTCCCGTCCGGGTACGCCTCGACCGTCGCGTCCCGGCCGTCACAGACCAGGTCGGCGCCCTCCTCGATCCCGGTCTCGATCAGGTCGCGCACCCGCTGCTCGTGCTCGGGCGTGATCAGCGGCCCGACCGTCGTCTCCTCGTCCAGGCCGGAGCCGAGTACCTGCGACTCGACGCGGTCGATCGCCGCCGCCCGGAACTCCTCGTACACCTGCTCGTCGACGAGCACCACGTCGTTGGCCAGGCAGCGCTCGCCGGAGCAGGCCAGCGCCGAACTGACCGTCTGGTCGGCCGCGAACGCGACGTCCGCGGACTCGGTCACGACGACGTGGTTCTTCGCGCCGCCCTGGGCCTGTACGCGCTTGCCGGCGGCCGCGGCCTGCTCGTAGATCGACCGCGCGACCGGCGTGCTCCCGACGAAGGAGACGCCCGCGACCTGCTCGTGGCCGACGAGTGCCGAGACGGTGTCCGGCCCGCCGTTGACGAGGCTGACGACGCCCGGCGGGAAGCCCGCCTCGTCGATCAGTTCGAAGAGGTACTGCGAGGTCAGGGGGTCGCGCTCGCTCGGCTTGAGGACGAAGGCGTTGCCCGTCGCGACGGCGTACGGGAGAAACCAGAGCGGGATCATGCCCGGGAAGTTGAACGGGGTGATCGCGGCGAAGACGCCCAGCGGGTGCCTGACCGCGCGCTCGTCGATGTCCGGCGCCGCGTCGGCCAGCGCCCCCGCCTGCGACGTCGAGGAAACGCCACACGCGACCTCGACGTTCTCGATGCCCCGCCGGAGTTCGCCCCGGGCCTCCGCGAGCGTCTTCCCGTGCTCGCGCACGAGGGTGCGGGCCATCTCCTCCTGGTGGGCTTCGAGGAGGCGCTTCAGTTCGAACAGCGGCTGGACGCGCTCCTCGACCGGCGTGTCGCGCCAGGTCTGGAACGCCTCGCTCGCGGCCGCGACCGCCTCGTCGACGTCGCCGGCCGAACTGAACGGGACCGTCGCCAGGCGCTCGCCCGTCGCCGGGTCGATGATGGCTTCCCCGCCGTCGCCGGCCGCCTCGGTCCACCGACCGTCGACGTAGTTGCGGACCTCGCCGCTCTCCGTGAGCCCATCCAGCGATAACATACCTCACGCACAGCCTTCGCGGAGATAAATCTTCGGCGGACCGCGGCGGTCGCCCCCGACTCGCCCCAGCGGTGCGGGCCGGGCTCAGAACCTGCCCGGCGCGAACGGCGACAGGTCGACCGGCGCCGGCTCGTCGAGCACGAGGTCGGCGACCGCCCGACCGCTGTAGGGGCCGACCGTCAGCCCGGTCGGGCCGTGGCCCGTCGCGACGTACGCGCCCGCGACCGCGTCGACCCGCCCCAGGATTGGCAGCCCGTCGGGCGTGGTCGGACGGAGCCCGACGCGGACCGACGCGAGTTCGGCGTCGCCGAGCCCGGGGGCGAGGTCCATCGTCGCGTCGAGCACCTCGTGGACGCCCGCCGCGGTCGTCGCGGGGTCGAACCCCACGCCTGGCTCGCGCGTCGCGCCCGCGGCGATCCGACCGTCCGGCCAGGGCACGAGGTAGTGGTCGCCGATCCCCGCCACCATGGGCCAGTCGCCCGTCTCGCGGTCGGCGTCGAGGTGTGCGATCTGGCCGCGCAGGGGCTCGATCGGCAGGTCCACGCCGAGCTGGTCGCCCCAGGCGGCCGACCAGGCGCCGCCGGCCACGACCGCCGCGTCCGCCCGGTAGCGGTCCGCCTCCGTCTCGACGCCGGCGACGGCGCCGTCCCGCAGGACCAGCGACCGGGCGTCCTCGCGGGCGACGTCGAGCCCGCGGTCGCGGCCGGCCTCCCGGAGCGCCGCCGCGAACGTGCGCCCGTCGACCCGCGCGGCGCGCTCGACGACGAACGCCCGCTCCACGTGCCCCAGCGGCGGCACCCGGTCGCGCGCCGCTTCGGGCGACACCGTCGCGACGCTCCCCGCCTCCGGGTGGCCGAGCCGGTCCTGGCGCTCCCGGATGCGGGCCAGCGACTGCTCCAGGCGGGCCGCCTCGTCGGCGTCGGTCGCGACCGACAGGAGCCCGGGCCGGCCGTAGCCGACCTCGTCGACGGCCCCGCGGAGATCGGCGGCGAGGTCGGGGTAGTAGTCCGCGGCCGCGACCCCCAGCCGGAACCACGCGTCGCTCGCGGTCCGGCTGCTGGTCGCCGGCGAGACGATGCCGGCACCGGCGTCGGTCGCGCGCCCCGGGTCGGCCCGGTCGACGAGCAGCGCGTCCGCGCCCGCCCGGGCCAGGTGGTAGCCGACGCTGGCGCCCACGATACCCCCGCCGATCACGACGGCGTCGTACGACACGCGACGTGCTACGGGGCCGGAGACCATAGTCGTCGGGGCGGCGACGGCGCGCGTGCCCCACGCTTTTCACCGGCGAGGCCCAACCGATCGTCGATGGGCGCACGCCTGTTCGACCGGGAGACGATCGAGGACGTGCTCGTGAACGTGATCCCGCTCGTCGTCCTCGCGTACTTCGCGCTCCTCTTCACCCTGTTCGACCCGTGGACGGACCCGTACTTCCTGGGCATCGGACTCGGGTTGCTCGTCGTCCCGTTCGTGGCGCTCGCGGGCGTCACCTACGTCGCGGGGCGCGCCATCTCGGCCGCCGACGGGACCCACGGGTAGGCGTGCCGCGGCCGCTGTCCGGTCGCACCGGATACCGCGGAGCGTCCTCTCCGCCGACCGGACAGACGTCCGAGGTACTGGCTTCAAGTGACTCCAGACGCAAGGTCAGACGACGGGACGGGAGGAGCGACGCCACCGACCGCGTGCTGTTCTTCGCCCAACAATGAACGTAGAAAAAGAGACGGTCGCCATCCTGCTTCTGATCGGTGTCGTACTGGTGCCGATGTGGTCGATCGCACTCCACTCGGCGGAGTCGCAGAGTCACGTGGTGTTGCGCGACAACAAGGAGAAGATATCCCCCGGCGAGCAGTTCCTCCCGACGCCGGTGGCGATCAACGAGTTCGTCGCCGGCGTCGTGACCTGGATCGCGCTGTTCGTCCTGGTCGGGATGATCTTCTACACCCACCAGTTCGTCCGGACCGTCGGTCAGTCGAGCGGGTCGACCGAGGACGAGGGCGGTCGCACCGTCCAGCTGACTTCGAGGCGGGTGCTCTCCGACGTCGGCGTCGGCTCGTCGTTGCCCGTGAACTTCCAGATGGCGTAGAACAGGACTCCCTCGGTGGCAAGCGTGACCGGGACGGCCACGTACAGCAACTCGTTGCTCAGGTTCCGGATGGCGTGCATGGTCGACGTCGTCGCGCTGGCTGCGACCGGGCTCGTCGACAGTACCAGAACCGCAAGGAGTGTGGCGCTCGCTGCGACACCTGACCGGAGTCGCGTCGTGGCCATGTCCGGGGCTCGTGGCTGCGTGGCAAAAACGGTTGGGTGGGTCGCCGGGGGCGCTCGGCGATCGGGTGCGGTCGCGGCGAGCAGTGACCCTTTAGGCGGTGGCGCAGCAGCAGTCCGTATGGAGACGCTCAACCGGATGGCGCTCGAACTCGTCGACGAGGCCATCGACTTCGCCGACGAACTCGCCATCGAGGTCCGCGAGCTGGACAACGAGGCGACGGTCCTCGACTTCGGCGTCGAGGCCATCGGTGGGCTGGAGGCGGGCCTGCTGCTGGCGGAGCTCCAGTCGGCGGGACTGGCGACGGTCCAGACCCGGACCGGCGAGGTGGCGGGCGCGCCCCTGACCCACGTCGAACTCGCCTCCGACCACCCCGCGCTCGCGCTGCTCTGCTCGCAGAAGGCCGGCTGGGAACTGGCCGTCGAGGACTTCGAGGGACTGGGGAGCGGGCCGGCCCGCGCGCTCGTCGCCGCAGAGGAGGAGTTCGAACGCACCGGCTACGGCGAGGAGGCCGACTTCGCCACGCTCGCGGTGGAGAGCGACGCCCTCCCGACGGCGGCGGTCGCAGAGACGGTCGCCTCCCGGACTGGCGTGGGAACGAGCGCGGTCTTCCTGCCGGCGTTCCGGACCGCGAGCGTCGCGGGCAGCGTCCAGATGGCCGCGCGCGCGGCCGAACTCGCCGCCTTCCGGCTCTCGGAGCTCGGCTACGACCCGCTGGACGTGCTCTCGGTCCAGGCGAGCGCGCCGGTCGCGCCCGTCGCCGCCAGCGAGGAGGTCGCCATGGCCCGCACGAACGACGCGCTGGCGTACGGCGGCCGCGTCCACGTCGTCGCCGACGCCGACTTCGACCGCGTCGACGAGGTGCCGTCCAGCGCGCGCGACGCGTACGGCGCGCCGTTCGCCGAGATCTTCGAGAGCGTGGACTGGGACTTCTACGACCTCGACGAGAGCGTGTTCGCGCCGGCGCAGGTCACCTTCGACGTGGTGGGCGGGCCGACCCACGTCGTGGGCGAGACCGACGAGTCGCTGCTCGCCGAGAGCTTCGGCCTGTGAGGTTCAAGGTCGTCCCCCCGGCCCGCGGCCTGGAGACGCTGGCGGCGGCGCAGGCGGCGCTCCCGCTCGTCCCCGACGACGAGACCACCTGCTGTGCCCGGCTGATGCGCGACACCGACGTCCCGGCACAGGACGAGGCCAAGGAGTGGCTGACGTTCCTCCGCGCGCTCGGCCTGGCCGCCCTGACCGACTCGGGGTACCGTCGGATCCAGGACGATCCCGACCCCGCGGTGCTCGCGCAACGGTTCCGCGAGCGCGTCTACGGCGCCGACGCCCTCCTCGCGGCGCTGGCCGACGCCGACCGGCCGCTCACCGCCGGGGCGGCCTTCGACCGTTTCGACGTGCCCGAGTGGGAGCGACGCCGGTACGCGGACTGGGAGACGGTCTGGCGCGAGCGCGTCGAGCGCGTCCTGGAGTGGGCGGTCGCCCTCGACCTGGCGACGGCGACGCCGGACGGCTACCGGTAGGTCGGGCGCGACCGCCCCCGGAGTGGCGTCGGCCGCGCGTCGACCCGCCCACCCGAGCGACTTTTGACCGGGGGTCGGCTACGGCGAGTGATGGCCGCCGTCGATACCGTCCTGTTCGACGTCGACGACACCCTCTGCGAGTACCGGCGCGCGACCGGCGAGGTGCTCGAACTCGCCTTCGAGCGCGCGGGCGTCGAGCCGTTCTTCCCGGTCGCGGCGTACCTGGATCGCTACTCCGAGTTCGCCGACGAGGCCGACACCGTCGCGGACCTGCGCACGGCGTGCTTCTCGACCATCGCGGCCGAACGCGGCTACGACCCCGAGCGCGGCCGCGAGGTGGCGGCGGCGTTCACCGCCGAACGCGACCACCGGAACGTCCGGGCCCTCCCCGGCCTCGACGACGCGCTCGACGCGCTCTCGACCGCCGGCTACCGCGTCGGCGTGGTCACCAACGGCGCGCCCGAGATGCAGCGCCAGAAGCTCGACGCCCTCGACCTCCGGGACCGGTTCGAGGTCGTCGTCCACGGCGGGTACGACGCCCCCGCCAAGCCCGCGCCCGACCCCTTCCACCGCGCGCTGGACCGGCTCGGCGGCGACCCCGGGCGCGCCGTCCACGTGGGCAACTCGCTCGCCTCGGACGTCGCCGGCGCGCAGGCGGCGGGCCTCCGCGCGGCGTGGCTCCGCCAGCACGACGGCGACCCCGACCCCGCGCCCGACTACACCGTCGACTCCCTCCACGACCTGACGACCCCGCCGTGGGAGTGAGGGTTCCGCCCGCGCGCTTATTGCGTCCGCGACCGAGCAGTCGGCATGGATCGGGACACGGCGACGCCCCGGGTCGACGACCTCCCCGGCGACCGCGCCCGCGAGTGGGTCGACCACCACCACCGTCGCGCCGCGCCGAGCACGTACGTCTACGAGTTCGTCTGGGACACCAGCGCAGAGGCGATCGGTCCCTTCTGCACGGACGTCGACGGCAACGTCCTCATGGACTTCAGCGGCCACGTCGGGGCCGCGCCGCTGGGCTACAACAACCCCAAGGTGCTGGAACCGATGCGGGAGTTCGACCTCGTCGACCCGATGAAGATCGCGGGCCAGGACTTCTACGTGGCCGCCGGCGACGACCCCGGCGACCCGGGCCCGACGGGGCTGATGGACCGCCTGGCCGACGCCTGCACCCACTACGACATGGACACCGTGTTCCTCTCGAACAGCGGTGCTGAGGCGGTCGAGAACGCGATCAAGATCTGTTACGACCACACCGGCGGCAAGTACGCGATCACCTGCGAGGGCGCGTTCCACGGCCGCACGCTCGGGGCGCTGTCGCTCAACCGCTCGAAGGAGATCTACCGCCGCCGCTTCCCCGAGATCGCGGGCGTCCACGAGACGCCGTTCTGCCAGGACCGCACCTGCGACGCCGCCACCTGCTCCTGCGGGTTCTTCTTCGACGACACCTCCCGGCTGCGCCGGATGCTGGACCCGGACCGGGGCTACGTCAACGACGACGAGATGGCCTTCCTGATCCTCGAACCGATACAGGGCGAGGGCGGCTACAACGTCCCCAGCGAGGCGTTCATGCGGGAGGTGGCGGACGTCTGTGCCGAGCACGACCTGCTGCTCGTCGCCGACGAGATCCAGTCCGGACTCGGCCGGACCGGGGAGATGTGGGCCTCGGACCACTACCCCATCGAACCGGACGTGGTGGCGGCGGCCAAGGGCCTGCGCGTGGGCGCGACCGTCTCCCGCGCCGAGATCTTCCCCGACCGGCGCGCGCGCCTCTCCTCGACGTGGGGCGCGGGCGACGTCCTCGCGGCGATCCAGGGATCGCTCACCCTCGACGCCATCCGCGAGTACGACCTCGTGGCCAACGCCGCCGAGCGGGGCCGCCACGCCGTCGAGGCGCTACGCGACGCCGACCTACCGAACGCGGTCGACGTCCGTGGGAAGGGCCTGATGCTGGCCGTCGAGTTCGACACGCAGGACCGCCGCGACGCGGTCGTCCAGGCCGCCTTCCAGCGCGGCCTGCTCACGCTCGGGTGCGGCTACCGGACCCTCCGCCTGCTCCCGCCGCTCGACGTCACCGAGCGCGAGATCGACCTCGGCGTCTCGTTGCTCGCCGAGGCCGCCGCGGCCGCGGCCTGACGGATCTGTCACGGTTGTTCCCTGCGAACGTTTATCAAGCGCCGGACGTTATCACGTGGCATGTCTTCGCGCACGTCGAACGAGGGAGCGAGCGAGCCAGGGCGGCAGGTGACGCTGACCGAGCAGAACACGTTCGGCTTCCTCCCGGGGCCGATGCGCGGCGTGAGCTGTCCGCGCTGCTTCCACGATCAGCTCCTCGTCGAACTCATCGACGGTGGCGAGTGCCGGGCCTGCGGCGCGACGATCGACGTCAGTCTGACGGTACGACCGGAGGAGTAGCCGCTCTCGCGTCGCTCAGGCCTTCGGCCCCTTCCAGGTGTAGAGCACGTAGGTCTGGTCGTTCTTCTGGCTGGTCCAGAGCACCCGGACCGTCTCACCGGGGTCGATTCCTTCGAGCGTGACGGTCTGGCCCGAGGTGAACTCGTCGTCCGCCGGGTCGGAGTAGACGGGGGTCTTCGACCAGTTCCCGTCTCCACCCGAGACGGTGTAGTTGAGCGCGGCCTTCTGGAGGTCGGTCCCGCTCTCGTGCGAGAGCGTCAGGTTCGCGTGCGCTTCGTCGTAGTGGCCATTGAACGAGACTGCCGGCGCCGACGACGGGGACCTGACGAAGTCGAACCCGAAGATCGCCTGGCCGATGACGGCCGCGAGTATGACGGTGATGGCGACGACGAGTACGACGCCGATGACCGGAGAGACCCCCCGTTCGTCGCTCTCGAATCCCCCAAACAGCGTTCCCATGGGCACCCGTTTGTCGGTCTCTGACATAAAGGCACTGCGAGTGTCGGGCGCCGAGTCGGGCGTCAGAACTGGTAGCGGCGCTCGTCGTCGCGCTGCGGGTACTCGACGCCGCCGCCGGTCATCTCTTCGTATGTCATCCCGGAGAGGTACTCGTCGTAGGTGACGTCGTAGCCCGACCGGAGGTGGAAGTCGAGCTGGCCCGTCTCGACCGACGACTGGAACAGCACGTGGACGGCGCGCCGGACCAGTTCGTCGGCGTCGTCGGGCCGGTAGGCGGCCGACAGGAGCGCCAGTTCGTTCCGGGTCTCCCGGTCCAGCGTGACGGAGAGGTCCTCGCCCAGATCGGCGTAGGACTCGGACACGTCCTCCTGCAGGTCCTCGAGGCTCATACGCGCCGGTCGGTCGGCACGTGCAAACGCCTTTCGGCTCCGGCGCTCGCGAACCACCACCCCTAAGCGGCGGGCCGGCCTACCCGGCTGTCGATGACAGAGGACGCCGCGTCCGGGGAGCTCCCGGGCGAGGTGCCCGCCGACCTGGCGCCGGTGCGCGAGGCGCTGGTGACCTGGTACGAGCGCGACCACCGCGAGTTCCCCTGGCGGCAGACGGACGACCCCTACGAGATCCTGGTCTCGGAGGTGATGAGCCAGCAGACCCAGCTCGGCCGCGTCGTGGCGGCCTGGGAGGCGTTCCTGGAGCGGTGGCCGACCGTCGAGGCGCTCGCCGCCGCCGACCGGGCCGACGTCGTCGGGTTCTGGACCAGCCACTCGCTCGGGTACAACAACCGCGCGAAGTACCTCCACGAGGCGGCCCGGCAGGTCCGCGACGAGCACGGCGGCCAGTTCCCGCAGACGCCGGACGGGCTCGCGGAGCTGATGGGCGTCGGTCCCTACACCGCCAACGCGGTCGCCTCCTTCGCGTTCGACGCGGGCGACGCCGTCGTGGACACGAACGTCAAGCGCGTCCTCCACCGCGCGTTCGGCGTCGAGGACGCGGATTCGGCGTTCGAGACGGCGGCACAGCGGCTCATGCCCGACGGCGAGTCCCGGGTCTGGAACAACGCCGTCATGGAACTGGGCGGCGTCGCGTGCCAGAAGCGACCCCGGTGCGACGAGGAGGGCTGTCCCTGGCGCGAGTGGTGTCACGCGTACCAGACCGGCGACTTCACCGCGCCCGACGTCCCGACGCAGCCGAGCTTCGAGGGGAGTCGTCGGCAGTTCCGCGGGCGGATCGTTCGACTCCTCGGCGAACACGACGAGATGGACCTGGACGCGCTCGGGCACCGGATACGAGTGGACTACACACCCGACGGTGAGCACGGTCGCGAGTGGCTTCGAGAGCTCCTCGCAGACCTCTCTGACGACGGGCTCGTCCGGATCGAGGAAGGGGACGAGCAGACGACGGCTCGCCTCCAGTAGTCCGGGTCACATCGACGTCTCCGTCCTGCCCATCGCCGGGCCGACGTTCCCCGGAGCGCGTGCCTCTAGTAGCGTTTGTAACTATCTGCACACCGGTCGGTCAGATCCGTCGAGAGCAGTCGTGACAGCCACCTGCAGTCGATGCCGGCCGCGAAGAATTACAAACGTACTATCGTGCTCGCAGATGTGGGATCTGTTATGGAATTCTACGAGTTCAAGCAGATATTGGATGAAGAAGTCGGGGCGCGATCTGAACTGAGCAAGGGTTCGTTTGAAATCGGTCGGGAACTCGCCCACCTGCCGGATTGAAGGGTATCGCCTGGCACTCAGGCTTCGGGGTCTCCAGCCTCTTGCTTCAGCAGGTCGCGCACCCGGTCGAAGTGGTCGCTGATGCGTCCAGGGAGCTCGTCGAATTCGTTGGCCGAAACGGGGCTACTCGCCGCCATCGGTCACAGGCTCGCCAGCGCGGTCGTTGAGGTACTCTTCGGCGTCGTAGTCCTCAGGCTCCCCACCGAGATCTTCGGCCAGTGCCTCGCGGATGTCCTCACGCTGTTCATCCATCTCCTCGCGGAGCGCCTCAATCTCTTCCTCGCTCACTGGTTCCTGATTTCGTGCCATTCTTCGAATCTCCTTGTAAATCGTTGGGTGTTCTCCGCTAAATGGTCTTCGGCGAAATCGAGTGCGACGCCCGCCGGCATCGGCGGCGCGACGTACTCTTGTCGATACTTTTCGCCGTCTCGGTACACATCGATGTGCAGCCCTTCGTCGGTGACATCGTGGCCGTGCATACTCGCCGGGTCGTGGTCGTACCGGACGACTGGCGTCCACCCGTCCTCGTACAGGTACTCCAATTGCACCACGAACCGCGTCACCTCGCCGTGGTCGTGTGAGTAGCCAAGTCGCCGGCGAACGGTTGTCCCCCTCCGCGTGGTGTACTCGCGGTCATAGTCCCGCGGTTCCTCGCTCATTCTTCGTCACAGACGACCTCTCGAAGCTCTTCGAGTAGATCGGGATGATGTTCTTTGAGCAAATCCACTTCTTCGACCACCTCTTCGTTGATTCGACGGCGTACTCTGGAAATGGCTTGATAGCGTTTTGAGTCCTCAACACCGTCTTTATCGGCTATACGTTCCCGTTCGGTGAACGTGATTAGTCCGCGCGAGCGGGTCATGCGTTCACTGTTGGTTGCGTCCATTACAAACGTTCCTAATACTGGCAACCTCAATAAGTTCCGCAAATGCGCAATGGTTGCGAATATGCGTAACTATAAGTGGGTAGCGAATAGACTGGTGAGTAAGAAGCGCGGGACGCCGGTCAGAAGTTGGCCGGGACGGGCTGCCACCCGTCCAACCGTGCTTCGCCAGGAGACGAAGCATGTCAACGAAGACATCCGCCGGACTTCAGAATTCCGGCACGGACGCGAGTAAAGAAGATCGCATTACCGAAATAAGCGAACTCATCGAACTGCACGAGAGCACCGACTGGAGCGACGTCCCCGGCGTCAGCACAGCTGAGGCTGGCGCGTGGACCGCCCGGCTCATCGAGGCGCGCGACCGCGTCCAGGAGGGCCTGTGATGCAGCGCCGAACCTTCCTCGGTACGGCAGCTGCACTCGCCGGGCTTCCACAGACAGCAGGCGCAGAAGCGCCTGATCCGGGTGCGGTCATCGAAGACCGGAGTGTCACCGACGACGGGACGTACTCGATCACGGACTGTGGCTCTGTTCCCGGGGGCCTCAACAACGTCCACGTCACCGCTGACATGAACGACGGGCCGCTCGAAGTCGAAGGCGTCCACGAGGAGAATGGCTGGAGCGGCGTCGGGCTCCGATGGACTTCTGGCCCCATCGAAGTCGGCACCGGGCTCGATCCCGACGACGCCCGCGATCTCGCTGCCCGGCTCGTCGTCGCAGCGGATGCAGCCGAAGGAAACCTCGAAGG
>JBDGSV010000072.1:0-22276 GCA_042217375.1 Haloarculaceae archaeon
TTGTGGAGGCTGAGACGCGGGTTCGATTCTCGCACCCGGACTTTTCCGCGACGACTGAACGGCCGAGCGGAAACGCCGAACAGTTCCCCGACGACCGCGGGCAGGAGTGGCACGGCCCGACCCGGGGCGGGCATCACCGCCGCAGGTCGTCCAGTGTCTCGTCGAGCCAGCCCTCCACCACTCGTCCCCGGTCGGTGATGCCGACCATGTCCTGTTCCTGGTCGTACCTGACCAGCCCCTCCGCTTCGAGTCGCGGCACGTGGGTGTGGTAGAGCGTGAGGTAGATCTCTTTCACCGCTTCGGGTGGCACCTCGGACAGGGGGGCGCCGTACTCCCGCTCGGCGAGCTCGTCGGCCAGGTCCGCGAGCGTCAGGACCTCGTGCTGACCGAGACAGGAGAGTGCACGGCGGCGGAGACGGTCGGAAACCGCCTGCAGCAGGCGATCCAGATCGGGATCGTCGTCGTTCATCTCGCTCGCTGTTCTTCCCTCGCAGGACGCTTATATCCCTTTCGCGTACGACACGGTTTCGGACGGTAAGTATCGACTACTGGACGGGTTTCGCCCCGGGCGGATCGTGCGGGCCTCGGCGCCCGCCGGGAAAACGGCTAACTGGCCGCTCGTCGTCACCCGGGACATGGACGTGGCCATCGTCACCGTCGGCGACGAACTGCTCTCGGGGGACACGGAGAACACGAACGCGACGTGGCTCGGCCGCCAGCTCTCCGACCGCGGCGTCCGGGTCGCCCGGGTGCTGACCGTTCCGGACGACGTCGAGGTCGTGGGCGACGCGGTCGGGCGGTACAGCGCGGCCTTCGACGCGGTCGTCGTCACGGGCGGGCTGGGTGGGACGCCGGACGACGTCACCATGGCCGGCGTGGCGGCGGGGTTCGACCGGTCGCTGGCGGTGAACGAACTGGCCCGCGAGGACCTGGAGCGGACGCTCGCGGCGATCGCCGAGGACTACCCCGACCTCGACGTGGACGTCGAGGCGGAGGCGTCGCTGCCGGCGGGCGCGCGCCCGTTGCTCAACGAGGAGGGGCTGTCCCCGGGCTGCGTCGTCGAGAACGTCTACGTCCTGCCGGGCATCCCCCGCGAGATGCGGGCGATGTTCGAGCAGGTGGCAGACGAGTTCGCGGGCGACGTCGAGACCCGGAGCTTCTACACCCGCGAACCGGAGGCGAACCTCATCGACCGGCTCGCGGAGGCGCGCGACCGGTTCGGCGTCGTGGTCGGGTGTTACCCCGACCGCGACGCGGGCCACAACCGCCTCAAGGTCTCGGGCGACGACCCCGCGGCGCTCGACGACGCCGTGGCCTGGCTCCGCGAGCACGTGGAGGTCGCGACCGTCGACTAGATTCGGCCGCCCGGGCCACCGGGCCGGGGCGCACCGCCCGTCGCACTCGCCTGGTCGCGGCCCACGTCGAGCGAGCCGCTGGTCCGGATGATGTCGAGGGCGGTCATCAGGTCCGTGCGGGTGAGCAGGCCGACGAACTCCCCGTCCTCGCCGCCCGCCATCACGAGCAGGCGGCCGACGCCCTCCTGTTGCATCCGGGTGAAGGCGGTCATCGCGTCGTCGTCGGACGCGATGACGTGCAGGTCGCGGGACATGATCTCTTCGACGCGGTAGGCGTCGCGTTCGACCTCCTCGATCTCCCGGGCGTCTTCGAGCGTGACGACGCCCACGACGTCGCCGTGGTCGACCACGGGGTACCCGGTGTGGCGTTCGCGGAACATCTGCTCGACCAGTTCGGCGACCGAAGCGTCCGCCGGGACCGTCGAGACCTCGGCCGCCGGCGTCATCACGTCGTCGACGGCGACGCCCTCGAAAGCCGCCTTCGTCATCGTCTGCTGGGCCTCCGAGGAGGCGCCGATGTAGATGAAGAACGCGATGGCGACGAGAAAGAGACCGCCGCCGCCGAACAGCCCGAAGATGCCGAGCACGAACGCGAACAGCTTCCCGACCTCCGCGGCGATCTGCGTCGCCTGGGCGTACGGTCGCGAGCGGGCCAGCAGCGCCCGGAGCACGCGCCCGCCGTCCATCGGGAAGCCGGGCAGGAGGTTGAACCCGGCCAGCACCACGTTCATCAGCGCGAGGTAGCCGAACAGGAACTTCACGGACGCCAGCGCGAGCCCGCCCGTGGCGGGGACGGCCAGGAACGCGAGATAGGACGCCACCCCGAGCAGGACGCTGACGGCCGGTCCCGCGACCGCGATGGAGAGTTCCTGTCGCCAGTCTTCGGGCATCTCGGAGAACTGGGCGACGCCGCCGAACAGCCAGAGCGTGATCGAGGCGATGGGGTAGCCAAAGCGCATCGCCACGAGCGAGTGGCCGAGTTCGTGGAGCACGACGCCCACGAACAGGCCGACGGCAGCGACGACGCCGAGCACGTAGGGGAACCAGCCGCCGGTGAACGGCGCGACGCTCAGGCCCGCTCCGATGGTGTCGTTGAGGATGCCGACCCACGTCCCGACCTGCGCGCCGATGATGTAGGCGAACAGCGGCAGGACGATGAGGAACGTCAGGTCGACCTCGATGGGGATGCCGAACGCGCTCCCGATCCGGAAACTCCGCATACCCGACGTTCGCGGCGTGTCCCCTTGAAGGGACCGCCCGTCGGCGCGACGGTGGGTCGGTCGTGGATGGGTCGATCGTCGGTGGGTCGTGGGGGGGTCGGTCCGCCGGCCCGACTCCTTTTGCCCGCCCGCCACCTACGTGTGGCCATGAGCGAGCCAGACGTGCGACCGCTGGTGCGGCGGGCCGACGAGATCGACTACGAACCGGTGGCGGCCGCCGACGGGCTGTCGAAGGGCGTGCTCGTCGGCGCCGAACACGGCGCGCCGAACCTCGCGATCCGCCGGTTCGTCCTCGATCCGGGGGCGACGGTCCCGCGGCACACGAACGAGGTCGAACACGAGCAGTACGTCCTCGCCGGCGAGTACGTGGTCGGGATCGGCGACGAGGAACACACGGTCTCGGCGGGGGACTCGATCTACGTCCCGGCGGGGGCGGTCCACTGGTACCGCAACGAGGGCGACCGCGAGGGGGCGTTCATCTGTGCGGTCCCCACGGGGGACGACGAGATTCAGCTCGTCGATCCGACGGACGGCGACTCCGGGCGCGGTTCCGAGTGACTGAAGTAATCCTCGCCGCGTAGCCGTGACCGTGTCCGAACAGGTCGCGGCGGTCGGGACGCTCTTTCTCCACGCGGTCGGCGACGAGTACCTCGTCGTCGTCCAGCGGGACGGCGAGCGAGTGCTCCGTGGCCGCTTGGAGGTCAAGCAGACCGACGCCGGCCCGCGGCCCGCCCGCCTCCGGATCCGGGACGGCGCCGACGAGGACCTCCGGAGCCCCGATCAGTTCGTCGAACTCGCCCGCCGGGCCACGCGCATCCGCATCTCCGAACAGACGCCGCCCGCCGCCCGGCGCGAACTCCAGTCGCTGCTCGACGGCTACCAGCTCGAGGCCAAGGTCGTCCGCACCTGTCGGCAGTGCGCCGGTGCGGGTCGGTACTCCCCGCTCACCGCCGAGCGGGCCATCGAGACCGAGCACGAACACGTCTGCCCCGACTGCGCGCTGCGGGAACTCGAACGGGAGGCGAACTTCCGCGGGCTCCAGCCGGGCGCCCGGAAGCGCCTGGAGGAGTTGCTGCTGGAGGTGGGCGACCTCGACCGCATCACGAACCTCCTCTCGGGCGACCTCGATCCGGAACTGACGAAGTTCGACGAGATCAGCGCCACCACCGACGAGGTCGACCCGGTCCGCACCGCCGACCTCGACCTCCACCCGCGGGCGAAGCAGCTGTTCACCGACCGCTTCGAGACGCTGCTGCCCGTCCAGAGCCTCGCGGTCGAGCACGGCGCGCTCGCGGGCCAGGACCAGCTCGTCGTGAGCGCGACGGCCACCGGGAAGACGCTCGTGGGCGAACTGGCCGGGCTCGACCGCATCCTGCGCGGCGAGGGGAAGCTCCTCTTTCTGGTCCCGCTGGTGGCGCTGGCCAACCAGAAGTACGAGCAGTTCCAGGCGCGGTACGGCGACGTGGCTGACGTCTCGATCCGCGTCGGGGCCAGCCGCGTCCGCGACGACGGCGCCCGCTTCGACCCCGACGCCGACGTCATCGTGGGGACCTACGAGGGGGTCGACCACGCGCTCCGGACCGGCCGCGGCCTCGGCGACGTCGGGACCGTCGTCATCGACGAGGTCCACACGCTCGGCGAGGAGGAGCGCGGCCACCGCCTCGACGGGCTGATCTCCCGGCTCAAGCACTACACGCGCTCGATGGACACCCAGTGGATCTACCTCTCGGCGACCGTCGGCAACCCGGGCGCGCTCGCGGGCGCGCTCGGCGCCCAGCTCATCGAGTTCGAGGAGCGACCGGTCCCCATCGAGCGCCACGTCACCTTCGCGGAGGGCCAGGACAAGGCCCGCATCGCGAACCGGCTCGTCAGGCGTGCGTTCGACCGGAAGTCCTCGAAGGGCTACCGCGGCCAGACCATCGTGTTCACCAACAGCCGGCGGCGGTGTCACGAGATCTCCCGGCAGCTGGAGTACGACTCGGCGCCCTACCACGCCGGGCTGGACTACGGCCGCCGGAAGCAGGTCGAGCGCCGGTTCGGCGAGCAGGACCTCGCGGCCGTCGTCACGACGGCGGCGCTGGCGGCGGGCGTCGACTTCCCGGCCTCGCAGGTCGTCTTCGACTCGCTGGCGATGGGCATCGAGTGGCTCACCGTCCAGGAGTTCGAGCAGATGCTCGGTCGCGCCGGCCGCCCGGACTACCACGACAAGGGGACCGTCTACCTCCTCGTCGAACCGGACGGCACCTACCACGGCAGCCAGGAGATGACCGAGGACGAGGTCGCATTCAAGCTCCTGAAGGGCGACATGGAGTCGGTGACCACGGTCTACGACGAGGCCGCGGCCGTCGAGGAGACGCTCGCCAACGTCGTCGTCGCGGGCCGGCGAGCCAAGGCACTCAACGACCGGATGGTCGGCGAGATCCCCACCCGGCACGCGCTGGCGAAGCTCATCGACTACGGCTTCATCGAGGGGCTGGACCCCACGCCGCTCGGCCGGGCGGTCACCGAGCACTTCCTCGCGCCCGGCGAGGCGTTCACCATCCTGGAGGGCGTCCGCCGGGGCGACGACCCGTACGACGTGGTCGCGGCCCTCGAACTCGCAGACGAGTGAGCCGAGCGGTGCCTACTTCCCGCCGCGGCCCGACGGCCGGGACATGGACTGTCCCGACTGCGGGACGGCGATGGTCGCGTTCGCGGTCCCGCCGTCGCTCCGCGAGCACCTGCCGGGCGAGGAGACGGCGGCGGCCGTCTGTCCGTCGTGTCTCGCGCTCCGGCCCGCCGAGGAGCCGGACCCGAACCCGGCGTTCGAGCGGTTCGGCGCCGCCTTCCCGACCGGCGAGGGCGCCGTCCCGATGGCGCTCCTGGTCGGGCTGCTCGACTCGCTCGCGCTCCACCGGCGCGAGATCGCCGCGCTCCTCGAACGGGTCGAGCGCGCGGGCGTCGACCCGCTCCTCGTCGTCGCCCGCCTCGACGCGACGCCCGACTACGACCTCGACCGGCGGCGCCACCAGCTCGAACAGTTCCTCTAGGCGTCGACCGCCTCGGCCCGCGACCGGTAGGACTCGAACACCGCCTCGGCCCACGCGACGGCGGCCGCGTCGTCGTTGACCAACAGCCCGCGGAACCCCCCGTCCGGTCCCTCGGCGATGACGTACGCCAGCGTCTGCTCGCCGTACAGAATGCCCAGTCCGTAGGGGACGCCGTCGGCGACGTACATCTGGTTGGCCTCGCTCCGGAGCGCCTCGCGGTACTCGTCGTACTCCTCCCGGATGTAGTCCGCCATCGGCTCGTCGTAGACGAACTCCAGTTCGAGGGCGCCGGCCGCGACGCGCGCCAGCACGTCGTCGACGAAGTCCGGAACGAGCACCGCGGTCGTGAACCCGCAGTAGCGGTCGGCGTCGTCGATCAGCTCCCGGAGTCGGTCGAGGGGCTCCCGCGGCGCCGGCCGGGCCGGCCGGTGGACGTCTGCGCCGCGGAGAAAGGCGATCGACAGCGGCGCGTCGGCCGGGAGGTCCGCGAGCAGGTCCGCCCCCGCGAGCACGGCGTCGAGCGCGGCGAGGCCGTCTTCGTACGCCTGGCGCGCGAGTCGGCCCGCGAGCGTCGTCTCGTACCCGTCCGGTCCGCGCCGGACGTACTCCCGCGCCTCGAGTTCGCGGATCGCGCGGTCGACCGTCGAGCGAGAGGCTGCCAGGTCTGCCGCCAGCGTCGGCTTCTCGGCCGCTGTCTCGTCAAGCCGAGCGAGCAACGCCGCCCGTCGGCGAACGAGACTCCCCACTGAGACCCGATCTGGCCCACCCATCTCTCGGTATTGTGCCGGGATAACATATATACCTCCTGCCGGGGGCAACCGAGCGGTGGTTCTCGGCGCGGCGCTCACACGCCCGTCGAGTACCGGAGGATGCCGGCGATGCCGCCGAAGGCCGTCATCAACTGCTCGCCCTTCTCGAAGTCGGTGGAGATGAACTCCACGTCGCTGCCGCGCTGTTCGGCGATGTCGATGAGGTGGTCGATCACGTCCTCGCGCTCGATCACCTCGGCGCCCTCCCCGCCCTCGCAGGTGTGGTCGGGCGTGGCCGCCTGCCGCGAGACGGTCTCGAACTCCTCGCGGCCGTCGCAGTCGTAGACCACGACGTCCTGTCGGAGGTCCTCGCTCAGCAGCAGGCGGTCGACGGCGCCCATCATCAGGTTCCGGCGAGTCGGCTCGAACCCGTAGGTCGCGAGGTTGCCGTCGTGGAGTTGCTTGAAGAACTCCTCCATCTCCGACTTGTCCTGCATGATCTCGGCCTCGGCCAGCACGTCCTGTGCCGCGTCGACCAGGTCGTACAGGCCGGACTCGTCGGTGTAGGAGACGTCGAACTTCCCGAGCACCTTGTCCTGGAGTTCGTGGTGGAGGTACTCGCGTTCGAGGAACTCGTCCTTGGTCGGGGAGGGCCCGCCCACGAGGACGCCGTCGATCTCGTGGCGGTGCGGGACGAACAGGTCGTTGGCCATCTCCGCGACCTCCTGGTAGAAGTTGTCGATGGCCTCCAGGCGGAGCCGGGCGAACCGCTGGGCGGACTGGCCGCCTTTCCGCTGCTTCCCGGGCACGAGCGACGAGGCCGACTTCACCGGGACGACGCGCTTGCCCTTCAGCCAGCCGACGTTCGCCTCTCGCCGGTCGAGGACGACGAGCCCGTACTGGCCCTTGTCGACGAGCATCTCCTCCAGGGGCTCGGTCAGGAAGTCAGAATCGCAGTGGTAGCGAAACGACGCGATCGGCTCGGGCGGGCTCTCCAGGACGCGGGTGACCATCTCGGACTGGCCGCCGCCGGTGTCGATGGCGCCGCTGAAGATGACCATCCCGTTGTCCGGCGGGTACGTGTCGTAGTAGCGCAGCCGGTCCTTGATGCTGGTGAGCGCGTCCTGGACGGCGGTCCGGGTCTGCTTGGACTTGATGTTCGAGGCCTCGGAGTGCTCCTGGGTCACGTGCTGGACCACGTCGGAAACCAGGCGATCGTCGGGTATGTAGATAGAGACGAGCTGGGTTCCGGAGCCGGAGTACTCTTTCAGCTCCTCGATGACCTTCCTGAACTCGTACTTCTGTCGGTCGGTCTGGTCCTCGGCCCGCTCCTGCTTACTCATTGGTCGCACTAGGCCGAACGGAGGTAAGTAAGTGTTGACCGCCGGAACCGCACGCCCCGGGACGGCGCCGCCCCGCTCGCCACGCGCCGCTCACTGCGCGCTCGCGGCCGGGTCGACGAGGGCGGGTCGAGTGGTACCAATTCCCGCGCCGTAGGACACTCCGGTACGCATATACGCCCGCTGTCCCGAGGGTCGATATGGCACAAGCGCAAGCGGACGCGGACTCCCGGGTCCCGCTCTCCTGGATCGTCGTCTTCCTGGTGCTGGTGTTCGGGCTCGGCATCGCCGCCGTCCTCTTCGTCGGCGGACACCTGATCGCCCCGTCCGGCTTCCTCCTGGTGTAGTCGGCGCCAGTCGCGCCGGACGGCTCGTCGCCGGCGGTCCCGCTCGACGCTTCGGACGTCGTGCGGCGGGCCCCGCGCCGGACCGATCCTACATCGACTCGGGCGCGGCGATCCCGAGCACCCCGAGCGCGTTGGCGACGGTGTGGCGAGCGGCCGCCACGAGCGCCAGCCGTGCCGCGGTCACGTCCGCGTCGTCGGCGCCGAGCACCGGGCACTCGCGGTAGAAGGCGTTGAACGTCTCGGCGAACCGGCGGGTGTAGGTGGCGACCTGGTGGGGTTCGTGGGCGTCGGCGGCCGACTCGACGACGGCCGGGAATCGGGCGATCTCGCGGACCAGGTCGTCCTCCTCGTCGGTCGCGTAGGCGTCGGGACGCAGGTCCGTGGGGACTGGATCGTCGCTCACGTCCCGCGAGCGCGCCTCCGACAGGATGCCACAGCAGCGCGCGTGGACGTACTGGACGTAGGGCGCCGACTGGGCCTCGAAGTCGAGGGCGCGCTCCCACTCGAAGGTGATCGACTTGGTGGGTTGCTTGGAGACGATGTCGTAGCGGACCGCGCCGATGCCGACGTCGTGGGCGATGCGCTCGACGTCCGACTCGGAGAGGTCGTCGTCGCGGAGCCGGGTGTCGAGGCGGTCCTCAACCTCCGTGCGGGCGCGGTCGACGGCTTCGTCGAGCAGGTCGTCGAGGTCGATGCCCGTCCCCTCGCGGGTCGACATGCCGCCCTCCGGGAGCGTCACCCAGGAGTAGTGGACGGTGTCGATGCGGCTCGTGTCGGCGCCCAGCAGGTCGAGGGTGGCCTGCAGTTGCTCGGCCTGGAGCTTGTGGTCCTCGCCGAGGACGGTCACCGCGCGGTCGAAGTTGTCGAGCTTCCACTCGTGGTGGGCGAGGTCCCGAGTCGTGTACAGCGAGGTGCCGTCCGAGCGGAGAAACACCAGGTTCTTCTCGAAACCGGGGAGGTCGAGTTGCCAGGCGTCCTCCTCGAAGACGGCCGCGTCGAGTTCCTTGAGTCGCGAGACGACGTCGTCGGTCGAGCCGTCGCGGATGAAGCGGGTCTCCTTGACGAACTCGTCGAACTCGGCCGGGAGTCGGCCGAGCGAGGTGCGCATCCCCCCGAGCACGCTGTCGACGACCTCGCCGACGCGCTCGTAGGTCTCCTCGTCGCCGGCCTCCAGGCCCTTGAGGATGGCCTGGATCTCGGCCTCGGCCGCCTCCACCCGGTCGGCGTCGGCCTCTTCGAGGAACTCGTTGCCCTTCCGGTAGTAGCGCACCAGGTCGTAGTCGGCCCGGTCGCGCTCCGGGTCGGGGAGGTCCGTCTCGTCGAAGGTCTCGTAGGCCCAGGTGAAGACGGCGATCTGGCGCCCGGCGTCGTTGACGTAGTAGTGCGTCTCGACGTCGTAGCCGGCGAAGTCGAGCACGCGTGCGAGCGCGTCGCCGATGATCGGGTTGCGGGCGCGCCCGACGTGGACCGGCCCGGTCGGGTTGGCGCTGGTGTGCTCGACCACCACGCGCTCCTCGCGGTCGGGCAGGCGGCCGAAGGCCTCGTCCGCCGCGGCCGCCTCGACGGTGTCGGTGACGTAGGCGTCGCTGGGGTAGAAGTTCACGTACGGTCCCTCGGCGGCCACCCGCGCCACGTAGTCACAGGCCGCGACGTCGACGTCGGCGGCGACGTCGGCGGCGATTTCCGGGGGCGGTGCGCCCACCTCGCCGGCGAGGCGGAAGGCGGCGCTGGAGGCGAGGACCGCGTCGACGCCCTCGGGTGGCTCTTCGACCCCGAGGTCGTCTGTCGGGAGGTCGCGGGCCGCGAGCGCCTCCGTGAGTGCGGCCTCGACCTCGTCGCGGAACGTGAGGAACATGGGCGTCCGTTTTCGAGCGCCGACCATAGGCGTTTCCGAACGCGACGCGCGCCCGCGCTCACCACGACTGTTTAAGGACGTCGACGGTCTGGAACGGGCATGGACCCCCCGGGCGAGTGCGAGCGACCCGACGCGCTGGACGACGACGCCACTCGGTACGCGGACGTGCTCTGGCACCTCCCGGACTCCGTCTACGTCGTCGACGCGACCGGGACGATCACGTTCGTCAACCGCCGGATCCAGAAAGCGAGCGGTCTCCCCGCTGCCGAGGTCGTCGGGCAGCACTTCTCGGCGCTCGGCGCGTTCGCCGTCGACCCCGAACAGTTCGAGGCCGTCGCCCGGGGGATCCGGGCGCTCCTCGACGGCGAGCGGACCGAGGAACTGTGGATGGAACTCACGGTCGACTCGCCGACGATGGGCACGTTCGACACCGAGGTCCGGGTCTCCCCGCTCGAACGCGACGACGCGCCGGGCAACGGCGTCGTGGTGGTCATGCGCGACGTCACCGACCGGATGGCAGCCGAGCAGACGCTCCTCGAACGCTCCGAGCAACTCGCGGTGCTCAACCGGCTCCTCCGGCACGACATCCGGAACGACCTGAACGTCGTCCTCGGCTGGGGCGAGGAACTCCGCGACCACGTCGAGACGGCGCCGGGCCGCGAGGCCCTGGAGCGCGTCCTCGACACCGCCAGGCACAGTCTGGAACTGACCGAGGAGGCGCGCGACCTCGTCACGGCCCTGGAGGAGGGCGACGCGATGCCACACCAGGTCGTCGACCTCGGCGCGAAGCTCCGCCAGGAGGTCGAGAAGACGCGGCGGCGCTACCCCGAGGCCACCCTCGTCGCGCCCGGATCGTTCCCCGCCTCGCCCGTCCGCGCGAACGAACTGCTCGGCTCCGTCTTCGGGAACCTCCTGAACAACGCCGTCATCCACAACGACACCGACGAGCCCCGGATCGAGGTCGGGGTCACGGTCGAAGGCGGCCGCGTCGTCGCGACGATCGCCGACAACGGGCCGGGCATCCCCGACGCACGGAAGGCGGAACTGTTCGAGCGGGAGAGCCGGCTCTCCGACACCTCCGGCACGGGGATGGGCCTGTACCTGGTCCAGTACCTCGTCGAGGAGTACGGGGGGACCGTCTCGGTCGCGGACCGCGACCCCCGGGGTGCGGTCTTCTCCGTCGACCTCCCGCTGGCGGACGGCGAGGCCGACTGATCGCCGCGGCGGCGCCCGTCAGGCGTCCGGTTCCCAGCTCTCGTCGGGCCCCGCCCGCGACACCTCGACGTCCAGCGCCCGCTCGACGACGCGCGGGAGCACCTCGCCGGCCTTCCCCTGGACGGCGACGGCGGCGGCGTCGTCCATCGCCGTCGCCTCCAGGTTCACGACGACGAGGTCGGCCCCGTTCTGGAGCGCGAGGCGGGGCAACGAGGCGGCGGGCTGGACGGTGAGCGAGGAGCCGGCGACGAGAAAGCAGTCGCAGTCGACGGCGGCCTGGCGGGCCGACTGGAGCACCTGCCGGGGGAGCGCCTCGCCGAAGGAGACCGTGGCGCGCTTGAGCAGGCCGTCGCACGCGTCACAGCGGGGCGGGAGCGGTTCGTCTTCGAGCTTCCGTTCGAGCGTCTCGATCGGGACGCGCCGGTCGCACTCGAGGCACTTGGCCTCGGTCCGGGTCCCGTGGAGTTCGAGGACGCGCTCGGAGCCGGCGGCCTGGTGGAGGCCGTCCACGTTCTGCGTGACGAGCGCCTCCAGCGGGCCGTCGCGTTCGAGCGCCGCCAGCGCGTGGTGGGCGGGGTTCGGCTCGACCGCCGACCAGTCGAACTCGCGTTCGGCGCGCATCTCGCGGCGCCGCTCCCAGTAGGCGACCGGGTCGCGCCGGAGCGCCTGGATGGTGAAGTCGGAGGGGTCGTAGCGGTCCCACAGCCCGCCCGGGCTCCGGAAGTCGGGGATGCCGGACTCGGTGCTGACGCCCGCGCCGGTGAACCCGACGAGGTGCTCGCTCGCGCCGAGCAGGTCGGCGGCGCGGTCGACGTCGCGTGTCATGTACTCCCGTAGGAGGGTCGGGGCTTTGAACGCCACGGCGGGGGCGGGCTACGGGCCGGGGCCGTCGTCGAGCGAGAGCGACCCGGAGGCGAACGGCGTCTTCTCGTGGAGGAGCGGCCGGGGGTCGACCTCGCCGTCGAGCGCCTCCCGGAGCATCGCGCGGCCGCCGCGGTCGTAGTCGACGACGTGCCAGGGCGGCGAGATGGAGACCTGTTCGAAGCGGCCCTCGTGCCAGCGCGCGTAGACCTCGACGACCGGATCCTGGACCAGCAGGCTCACGGCGCCGTCGGTGGCGCGCATGACCTCGATCTGCTCGTCGAGCGGGGGCCGCGCGGCGTCCTCCTCGATCGACTGCCAGAGCAGCCGACACACCCGCTCGTCGGAGTGGCGGAACAGGACGTCGCTGACGGTCTCCTCGTCGCTCATCGGCCCGTCGATACGGAACACACGGGCATAAGCCCACGGGCAGGTCCGGGCGGGCCCGTTAAGCGCCTGGCGCGGCAGCGGAGAGGCGTGCGCCACGCCGCCCTCCTGCTGGTCGTCCTCGCGCTCGTGGGCTGTTCGACCGCCGTCCCCCTGCGCCCGGCGGCCACCCCGACCGACGCCGGCGACGGGACGCCGACGCACGTCGACCTCCGGGGCCGGGTGGTCGAGGTGATCGACGGCGACACGGTGACGGTGCGCCTCCGGAACGGGACACGGGAGAGGGTTCGGCTCGTGGGCGTCGACACGCCGGAGGTGTACGGCGAGAACACGCCCGGCGAGTTCGAGGGCGTCCCCGACACCGCGACCGGCCGGGCCTGCCTCCACGGGTGGGGCGAGCGCGCCAGCGAGTTCGCGCGGGCCGCCCTCGACGGCCGGCGGGTCGGCCTCCGGTTCGACCCGAACCTCGACCGCCGCGGGTACTACGGTCGCCTGCTGGCCTACGTGGTGGTCGAGAACCGGACGTTCGACTACCGGCTCGTCTCCACCGGGCACGCCCGCGTCTACGACAGCGACTTCGTCCACAGGGACCGCTACCTCGCGGCCGAGGCGCGCGCACGGCGGGCCGGCCGGGGCCTCTGGACGTGCGCCACGGGAACGCCGACGGCCACCGCCGTCGCGGACGGGGGGACGGCGCTCGCGGTCTCGGTGACGGCCGACGCGCCCGGCGACGACAACGAGAACCCGAACGGGGAGACCGTCACCCTCCGCAACCGCGGCGAGACGGCGGTCGACCTCGACGGCTGGACCGTCGCCGACGCGGCGGGGCACACGTACCGCTTCGGGGACGTGACGCTCGCGCCGGGCGCGGCCGTGACGCTGCACAGCGGATCGGGTCGGGACACGGCGACCGACGTCTACTGGGGGCTCGACCGTGCGGTGTGGAACAACGACGGCGACACGGTGACGGTCCGCGACGCCTCCGGGACCGCGGTCGTGCGCCGGACCTACTGAGCGGTCACCCAACGTTTTACTGCCGGCTGGCGTACGAGGCGGCATGAAGTTCGTCATCGTCGGGTTCGGCCGGGTCGGCAAGCGGACGGCGCGCATCCTCCAGTCGGAGGGGCACGCGGTCGTCGTCGTCGAGCAGGCCCCCGAGAAGGTGGCGGCCGCCCGCGACGAGGGGTTCGCGGTCATCGAGGGCGACGCCGAGGCCGAGACCACCCTGGAGCGCGCGGGGCTGGAGGAGACCGACGCCGTCGGCGCGCTCACCGGCGACCTCAACGCCAACTACGCGGTCTGCATGATCGCGACGGAGTACGACTGCCGGACCGTGCTCCGCATCGACGAGGACTACCGCGAGGAGATCTACGCCACCTACGCCGGGGACGTCGACGAGATCGTCTACCCCGAGCGCCTGGGCGCCGCGGGCGCGAAGAACGCGCTGCTCGGCGGCGACCTCAACGCGCTCTCGGAACTGACGGAGACGCTGACGGCGACGACCGTCGACGTGCCCGCCGACTCGCCGGTCGTCGGCCAGCGCGTCGTCGAGATCGAACCGCCCGACGGCGCGCGCATCTACGCCCACGGTCGGCGGAACGAACCCATGACGATCCCGCTCCCGCAGACCACCGTCGAGGCCGGCGACCAGGTCGCGTTCATCGCCACGCCGACGGCGCTCGCGGACATGAAGGCGCTGCTCCGCGGAACGTCCGCGTGACGCAGGATATGAGATGCGTGACGGCCCTCGACGTCCCATCGGAAAGAGAGTCCGGGCGCGCGGTGGGAGGATGGGAAGTTGTGAGGCCGTCTTGCGCGCCCAGGTGCTGGAACTGCGCCGTGCACCATAAATCCGCGTCAGACGCGCGTGTGACTTTCGCCTGACGGCGACACGATTGCGGTCTCACGCGACCGTTCGGTCCGGTGAAAAGACCGGCCCTCGTCGGAGGTCGCACCGGCGTCGTCCGCGTCGGTCGCGGTTCTCGCCGGACGAAACCTCCAGACGTTACCCAGGAGCTCGTTCGGAACGACGACAGATTTCTGAAAAGATAGATGCGCGCGGGCGGGGTAGTCCCGACAGATGGCGGTCACAGTCGAGACGAGCGTGGGACGCGGGCTGGAGCTGTCGGTCTCGGAGGTTACGGGCGCGCTAGGTGATTCGGTTACCGTCCTCCCGGTCGTGGTGGCCGTCGGGACGCTGACGCGGGCGTCGCTGCCGCACCTCCTGCTCGGGTTCGCGGTCTTCCAGGTCGTCTGGGGGGTCCGCTACGGGTTGCCGGTGTCGGTCGAGCCGATGAAGGCGCTCGCCGGGCTGGCGATCGCGGGGGCGCTCACCTACGGCGAGGTGGCCGCCGCCGGCCTGCTGGCCGGAGGCGTCCTGCTCGTCGGCGGGCGGCTCGGGTTGCTCGGCGCGCTCTCGGACCGGGTCGGCGAGCCGGTCGTTCGCGGCGTCCAGTTCGCGGTCGCGCTCCTGCTGCTCCGGAGCGGCGTCGACCTGGCGGCCGGCGCACCGGCGGTGGCGCTGGGCGGCGTGGCGGTGGCGGTGGTCGCGGCGGCGGTCGACCGCCGGCTCGTCGCGCTGGCCGTCCTCGGGGCGGGCGTCGTCGCGGCCGCCGTCGCGGGCGGGCTCCCGTCCGCCGCCGTCCCCTCGCTGGCGCTGTTCCCGACCGGGCTGCCGTCGCCGACCCGCGGCGCGCTCTCGGGGTCGGTGGGCCAGCTCGCCATGACCGTCGGCAACGCGGCCGTGGCGACGTCGCTGCTCCTGACCGACCTCTTCGACGCCGAGGTGACGCCCGACGACCTCGCCGAGAGCATGGGCGTGATGAACCTCCTCGCGATCCCAACGGGTGCGTTCCCGATGTGCCACGGTAGCGGCGGCCTGGCCGGCAAGTACGCCTTCGGCGCGCGCACCGGCGGCGCGAACGTCGTCCTCGGGGTCCTGTACGCGGGCGCCGCGCTGGTCGCCGGGTTCTGGACCGCCTTCCCGGCCGCCGTCCTGGGCGTCCTGCTCGCGGTGGTCGCGCTCCAGCTCGGCCGGACGGCGCTCTCGGCGGGGGAGCGCTGGCTCGTTCTCGGGGTGGGGGTCCTCGGGTTGCTCGCCGGCGTCGGCGTCGCCTTCGTCGTCGGCGCGGGGGTGCACGCCCTCGCCGGCCGGTACCGCGCGCGGGCCTGACGCGAGTCCGGCCGTCCGCTCGCCGTCGCCGGTGCGAAGGGGGTATTACCGCGGCGCCGAAACGGACAGCCATGGACGAGAGGCCGTACCGCGTCCTGGCCGATCCCCGCGACGCGGACCGGTGGCTGCTGGTCGACGTCGAGCGCGGCGAGCGGGCGTCGGTCGCCGCCGCGGGCTACGAGGGTGACCTCGGCGATCGAGTCGCGTCGCTCGCGCCGGGCAACCGGGTCGTCGCCGCCTTCGACTGGACCACGGATCCGCCGCGGTTCGCGCGCCTGCAGGTCGAGACGCGGACCCGGTTCCGGTTCGTCCGGACCGACGAACCGCTGTTCGAGGCCGCCCGTCAGTGCTGGCAGGCGGCGCGGGACGCCGGCGAGGCGATGAACGTCCGGGTGACCCACGGCACCGACAACGAGCCCAACGGCGTGGTCTACACGTTCGCCGACGGCCCCGGCGCGGACCGGTTCGCCGAGTTCCGCGAGGGGCGTCGCCCGCTCGACCCGCTCCTCGACCGCGTCGAGCGCGTGGCCCCGCCTTACGAGACGTTCGTCATCGACGCCGGGGAGCCGTTCGTGGTGGTGTACGTCGTCCTCGACCCGGAGGGCCTGCTGGCCGAGACGGTCCGGGACACCTACCTGGACTAGTCCGGCGCGAATGGGCACGCTTACGGGCTGTGAGGTCGCTCCCGGGGGTATGGACGCCGACGTCGACACCGACGCGCTCGAAGACGTCTTCGAAAATCGGGTCCGGTTCGCCGAGACCGACGCGCAGGGCATCGTCTTCTACGGCAACTACACCGTCTTCCAGGACGAGACGGTCACCGAGTTCCTCCGCCGCGTGGGCTACGGGTACGACGACATGGCCCGCGACGGCTGGGACATCCACGTCGTGAACGTCGACCTCAGTTACCGCGGGCAGGCGACCGTCGGCGACGTGATCGTCAACGGCGTCCGCGTGGTCGAGATCGGCCGCTCCAGCGTCGACTTCGCCTACGCCGCCCGGGCGAACGAGACCGGCGACCTGCTCGTCGAGGGGAGCGTCACCCACGTCGCCGTCGACGAGGAGGGGACGCCGACCCGCGTCCCGGACGGGTTCCGCGAGGCGGTCCTCGACTTCCAGCGCGTCCCGCCCGAGTCGTACTGACCCGACCGTCGACGTTTACTCCGCGCCGCCCGTAGGCACGGCCATGACGCTCGACGCGGCCGACCTGGACGAGCGCTTCGACCGGCTGATGGGACAGGGCGTCTACGTCACGGACGTCGCCTACGAGGACGGCGCGCTCCACGTCGGGCACGAGACGGTCGCGCCCGAGGGCGTCCCGGGCCGCGAGGTGGGCCGGATCCTGGCGGTCCTGCTCGACGCCCGCGAGGACGGGTGGGAGCCGACCGACGTCCGCGGCTGGGTGTTCGACGCGGACGCCGGCAGCGAGGGCGACCGCGAGCGCCGCGGCACCTGGCGTGCGGAGGCGGGCTGGTTCCACGCGCTGTCCGAGGGATACCTCTCGGAGACCGACTTCTCGACGCTGGTGCTCTCGACCATCTGAGGCGGGGGCACCCTCAGCAGATCGGCTTCGGGTCGACGCCCATCCCGTCGAGCGTCTCGACGTACTCGGCGTAGGCCACGTCGACGGCGCGGGTCGCCGCCGCTGTCGCGGTCGCCCAGTCGTCGTCGGAGTCACAGCAGTCCACCAGGAGCGCGGCGCCCTCCTCGGCCAGCGCCTCGGTGTCGCTCCGGAGCGCGCGGAATCGGTCGGCGGTCTGCTCGTCGGCCTCGTTGACGAAGAAGTTCACCACCTGGAGGAGCGTCCGGGCGCTGGCCAGCGGCCGCCCGACCAGGCCCGCTGCGACGCGGGGAATCGTCCCGTCGAGGTCGCGGAGGTGCTCGTGGAGGGCGTCCGTGTCGGCGGCGACCGCCGCCTCGTCGAGGCCGTCGAGGACCTGCTCGTAGTGGTCGCGCTCGCGCACGGCGACGTCGGCGAACGCCGCGCGCACGCGCTCGTCGGGTTCGTCGTCGGCCCACCGCTCGGCGGTCTCTGCGGCCCGGCGCTCGGCCGCCGCCGTCGCCCGGAGGACCGCCGCCGTCTCCAGCACGGCGTCGGTCGTCGCGAGCAGCGCCTTCTCGGATCCGAGGCGGTCGAGTTCGGTCGCCTTCGCCTCGCGGACCGTCGCGAGAAAGCTGTCGGCGTCCATGCCGCTCCGTTCGGTCGCGACCGGCTAAACGGTGCCGCCGCACCACCACGGGGCTTATCCGCCTCGGTAGCGTTCTCTGGGGGCATGAGCGACTCCGAGCGCGAGTACCGGGAGCCGGTCGCGGAGGTGGCGTCGGTGACGCCGGCCGCGCTGTCGGCGCGCCTCGACGCCGGCGAGGACGTGACGGTGCTCGACGTCCGCGACCGTGCGGAGGTCGACGCCTGGCACGTCGACGCGCCGCGGCTCGCGAACGTCCCCTACGCGAAGTGGCTCGCGGCCGACGTCCGGGGGTCGGTGGCCGACCTCGCGGCCGAGGTCGAGGACGCTGCGCCGGTCGTGGTCGTCTGCGCGCGCGGGCAGGCCAGCGCCTACGTCGCCAGCCTGCTCGTCCGCGAGGGCGTCGAAGCCCGGACCCTGGCCGGCGGCATGCGCGGCTGGGCGCGGCTCTATCAGGCGACCGAACTGGACGTCGACGCCGACGGCGCCACCGTCCTGCAGTACCGGCGGCCGTCGAGCGGCTGTCTCGCGTACCTGGTCGTCTCGGGCGAGGCGGCGGCGGTCGTCGACCCGCTCCGGGCGTTCGCGGACCGCTACGTCGCGGACGCGGCCGAACGCGGTGCCGACCTCGTCGCCGCCGTCGACACGCACGTCCACGCCGACCACGTCTCGGGCGTCCGCGCGCTCCGGGACGCCGCGGGCGCGACGGTCGTCCTCCCGGCGGGCGCGACCGAGCGCGGCCTCGCGTTCGAGGCGACGCTGCTCGCGGACGGCGGCTCGGTCCAGGTCGGCGACGTCGCCCTGGAGGCCGTCCACGCCCCCGGTCACACCTCCGAGATGACGGCCCTCCGGCTCGGGGACCTCCTGCTGACCGGGGACGCGCTGTTCCTCCGGAGCGTCCCCCGGCCGGACCTGGAGGCGGGCGACGCGGGCGTCCCGGACCTGGCCCGGCGGCTCCACGCGACGCTCACCGAGCGGTTCCGCGTCCTGCCCGACGCCGTCGCCGTCGCGCCCGGCCACTACGCGAGCGAGGCCGAGCGCGGGCCAGACGGCACCTACGCGGCCACCCTGGGCGAGGCGCGGGCGCGGCTGCCGGTCTTCGAGGCGGACGCCGACGCGTTCGTCGAGCACGTCCTCGACGACGCGCCGCCCCGGCCGGCCAACTTCGAGACCGTCGTGGCCGTCAACCTGGGCCGGGAGTCTGTCGGCGACGACGCGGCGTTCGAACTGGAGCTGGGGCCGAACAACTGCGCGGCGTCGGCCGCGGACTGACGGTGGACCCCGCCGCCGCCCGGTCGCGGCTCCTCGCAGCCCACCGCGCGCCGCTGGCGACCGTGCTCGACTGCGCCGACGCCGTCGCGGCCGACTGGGACGCGTCCGGCTTCGACCGGCGGACCGCGACCGACCGGGCCGCGGTCGTCGGCCCGCTCCGGACGGCACTCTCGGACGCGGGCGTGCTCGACCGCTTCCCGGGCCTGCTCGCCGACGCCGTGACGGCCGCGGGCGGGACGCTCCGCGCCGACCCGGTGGCCGCGCCGCCGTACGTGACGGTCGCGAGCCGCGGCCCGGTCCTCCGGGCGACGGCGGCGGCCGGCGAGCGCCTCGTCGTGGCGGTCGAGGTCTTCGACGTGGACCGCCGGCCGGCGCGGTACGTGCGCGGGCCGGCCACCGTCGAGGCGGCGCTGTCGGTCGCGGTCCGGTGACGGCGGGCCCGTGGGGTCTTTAGTCGCGGCGACCGAGGTGTGGGTATGGAGGAGTTCGAGCGCAAGCAACTGCTCGAGCGCATCGAGCGCGAGGGGGCGACGGTCGGTGCGTCGATCCCGGAGCGGATCACGGTGCAGGGTGAGGAGGTGGCGCTCCAGGAGTTCGTCTTCGAGATGAGGCGCCGCGAGACCGTCCCGTCGGGCGAGCGCGAGCGCGTCGAGCAGGCCAAGCGCAACCTCCGGCGCGAGCGCCTCCAGCGCAAGCAACGCATCGAGGCCGGCGAGGTGAGCTTCGAGGAGGGCGAGCGCCTGGCAGAGAGCATCATCGGGATCGACCGGGCGCTGTCGGCGCTGGAGAGCCTGGGCCGCCAGCAGGACATCGAGTCGGAGGCGGCCGCCCAGGAGGCCGCCGACCAGAAGCGCTGGATGTCGTTCCTGAAACAGGTACTCGGGCAGGACGACACCAGCCCCCGGGGGCGCGGGCGGTGACCCGGAACGCGGAGGTCGCCGCCCGCCTGCAGGAACTGGCCGACCTCCTGGAGGCGAAGGACGTCGACTACAAGCCCCGGGCCTACCGGCGGGCCGCGGAGAACGTCCGGGACTACCCGGTGGCTATCGAGACGCTGGCGGCGGACGGGCCGGACGCCGTCGCCGAGATCGAGGGCGTCGGCGACGCCATCTCCGAGAAGGTGGTCGAGTACGTCGAGACCGGGCAGATCGAGGAACTGGAGCGCCTCCGCGAGGCGTACCCCGTCGACATGGTGGCGCTCACCGGCGTCGAGGGGCTGGGGCCGAAGCGCGTCGGCCGCCTCTACGACGCGCTCGGCATCCGGGACCTCGACGACCTGGAGGCGGCCGCCCGGGCCGGCGACGTCGCCACGGTCGAGGGGTTCGGCGAGAAGACCCAGCAGAACTTCTTGGAGGGCATCCCGTTCGCGCGCGAGGCCCACGAGCGGGACCTGCTCGGCGACGCCCGGCCGGTCGGCGAGCGCGTGCGCGAGACGCTGGCCGACGTCGACGGCGCCGACCGGGTGGCGATCGCGGGGTCGCTCCGGCGCTGGCGGGCCACCATCGGCGACGTCGACGTGCTGGTCGCGAGCGAGTCGCCGGAGGCCGTCGTCGACGCCTTCGTCGACTGGGACCGCGCCACCGACGTCGTCGAGGCCGGCGAGTCGAAGGCCGCCATCCGCGTCGCCGGCCTGCGGGTCGACCTCCGGGTGGTCGCGCCCGGAGAGTTCGGGAGCGCACTCCAGTACTTCACGGGGTCGAAGGCCCACAACGTCCGCCTGCGGAACCGGGCCATCGATCGCGACCTGAAGATGAACGAGTACGGCGTCTTCGACGTCGCCGGCGTCGCGGACCCGGACGCCGGCCAGCGCGTCGGCGACCGCGTCGCGGGCGAGACGGAGGCCTCGATGTACGAGGCGCTCGACCTGTCCTGGATGCCGCCGGAACTCCGCGAAGACCGGGGCGAAGTCCAGGCCGCCGCCGACGGCGCGCTGCCGACCCTCCTCACCGAGGACGACGTCCGCGGCGACCTCCACGTCCACACCGACCGTTCGGACGGCAACGCCACCCTGGCGGAGATGGTCGAGGGCGCAACCGCGTTTGGCCACGACTACCTCGCGATCACCGACCACGCGACCGGCCCGGGGATGGTCGGCGGCGTCGGCGTCGACGACGACGCCCTGCTCGACCAGGCCCGGGCGGTGCGCGAACTGGACGCGGAGAGCGACCTGACGCTGTTCGCGGGCGTCGAGGCCAACGTCGACGCGTCGGGCGGCGTCTCGGTCGCCGACGACGTGCTCGCGGAACTGGACCTGGTGGTCGCCTCGCCCCACAGCGCGCTCGACGGGGACGGCACCGACCGGCTCGTTGCGGCCGTCGAGCACCCCCACGTCGACGTGCTCGGGCACCCGACCGGCCGGCTGCTCAACCAGCGCGAGGGACTCTCGGTCGACGTCGAGACGCTGGCCGCGGCCGCCGCCGAGCACGACACGGCCCTGGAGGTCAACAGCAACCCCTCCCGGCTCGACCTCTCGGGGAGCGCGGTCAAGACCGCGGTCGAGGCGGGGGCGACCGTCGCCGTCGACACGGACGCCCACCGGCCGGCGAGCTTCGACCTGCTCACCTACGGCGTCCACACCGCCCGCCGGGGCTGGGCCGGGCCGGACGACGTGCTCAACGCCTGGTCGACCGACGACCTCCGGGCGTGGCTGGCCGACTGATGCGCCTGCTCCTCGACGTGATGTGCGGGAAGCTCGCAGTCTATCTCCGCATGTGCGGCCACGACGCCGCCTACGCGTTGGACCGCGACGTCGAGGCCGACGACTGCGTGCTCGCGCTCGCCCGGGCGGAGGACCGGACGCTCGTCACGCGCGACGTCGAACTGGCCGCGCGCGCCGACGGGTCGATCCTGCTCCGCTCGCGGGACGTGCACGAGCAGTTGCGCGCGCTCCGCGACGCGGGCGTCGCCCTGACGCCGAGCGAGACGCCCGAGCGCTGCGGGCGGTGCAACGCCCGGCTGGTCCCGGTCGCCAGCGACGCCGAGACGCCGGCGTACGCACCCGACCCCGCGGAGACGCCGACGTGGCGCTGTCCCGCCTGCGGTCAGCACTTCTGGCGGGGGAGCCACTGGGACGACGTGCGCGCGACGCTGGCCGCCCTGTAACGCCCGACCGCGCCCTGGCTATAAACTGTTAAGCCCCTGGGACTGGAACCAACCCGCAAATGGCCACCGACGTCAAACCCACCCGGAAGAACTTGATGGCGATCGAGGATCGCATCGAGCTCTCCGAGCGTGGCCACGACACGCTCGAGAAGAAGCGCGACGGCCTCATCATGGAGTTCATGGACA
>JBDGSV010000021.1:0-21900 GCA_042217375.1 Haloarculaceae archaeon
GCTCCCGCGCTTGTCGGCCGTGGAGCCGTCGAAGTTGCTGGTCTGGTCGAGCCAGTTGCCGAAGTCCGGCTGGCCGCCGCCACCACCGCCGCCTTCCTGTGCGGCGGCGGGGCCCGACGACGCGGCCGCGACGGCTGTGGCGGTCGTGGCACCGCCGGCCGTTCGCAGGAAGTCCCGCCTATTCATGTACAGGCTCACCTGCGGCCTGATTTTGTATAAACCCACCGAATGCGCGCCCGCGCGGGAGCGGACCGCTACGCGCCGCTATGCGCCCTCCGGCGCGTCTCTGGTCGGCCCGTCGTCGTCTGTGCCGTCCTCGTCGGCCCGTACGGCCTCGACCACGGCGGCCGGGACGTCGTCTCCGTCCTCGAGGAACGCCGGGACTTCGCCGGCGCCGACGCCGGCGGCCCGCAGGCGGTTGCGGTACTCCTCGGCGCGGAAGCGATCCGAGAGCCGGGCGTTCGCCACCACCAGGAACAGGAACAGGGAGATGAGCAGGAACGCGAGACCGGCGACCAGCGGGATCAGTCCGATGTCGGTCACGAGCCACGCGCCGACCAGTCCGAGGCCGGCGAGCGCCTGGGCGCCCGCGACGACCTGGATCATCAGGTTGCCGAACTCGCCGGATCCCTCCGGCACCTCCATCGGGTCCGGCAGGGCGTCCTCGGCGGGGCCGTCGGGGACGTCGTAGTCCTCCATCGAGGAGAGCGCGACCGACGGCTCGACGTCGCGACGGACGGTCCCCCGGCCCTCGACAGAGCCGTCCGCGTACACCACGGCGTACCCCTCGTCGGAGTAGGCGACGAGGCGGTCCGGGTCGGAGAGCCGTTCGAGGCGCGCGAACACGTCCCGGTTCACGATGCGGGTCGCCAGGTCGGCCTCGACGCGGTCGAGCAGTTCCTCGCCCGTGATCCACGAGTCGGGGTCGAAGACCGCCTCCCACTCCGCCGCGGTCATCCGGGCCATGTCCTCCGGGCCGAAGTTCTCGAAGTCGTACTCGGCCTCGACGCGCTCGCGGAGTTCGTCGGTCGAGAGGTCGGCGTCGTCGTCCGAGAGCGGCGGCTTCTCGTCGGACTCGTCCTCGGTCGGCGTCGGCCGGGAATCGGCCATCACCGTCTGTACGGGCGCCTCCGTCATATCGCTTTCCGACGCGAGTCGCCGGGCGCGTTCCGGCACCCTCAAGCGACGGCCGGCCCAACGCCGAGTATGTTCGGGCTGTCGGAGGGCGCCGTCGCGACGCTCGTCCTCTGTGCCGTCGCCGTCAGCTTCCCGTTCTTCGTCTACGGCGCCTGGATCATGCTCGACGCCGACGCCGTCACCTGGGGGGTCCTGACCCACCACCTGAAGTTCATCGCCGTCGGGCTCACGCTCACGACCGTCCCCCTGCTGTTCTGGATGGCCCCCCGGCTGTTCGGACTCGGCGGGTACTCCTCGCAGTTCAAGGGCTTCGCCGTCCTCCACGCGTTCCTCGGCGCCCAGGCCTACGCGCTGCTGGCGTTCGGGTTCACCGGCATCGTTCGCATCTTCCGCGCCAAGTGGCGCCACGACCTCTACCACGACTACGACGAGGACGTCCTCCTCGACGAGATCGGCGACGAGAACGTCCGCTTCTGGCGCCGCCGCATCCGCATCGGCGTCTTCGGCTACACTCTCTTCTGGCTCCTGGCGTTCCTCACGGGCCTGGCGCGCTACGTGCTCCGGTACCTCTGACGGCGCCCGGCTACCACGGCTCGCCGCTGGCCAGGTCGACGTCGTGGTCGACCTTCGAGGACGGACAGCGGTCTTCGAGCACGCAGTCGGCGCAGTCGGGGTTCCGCGCCGTGCAGGTCTCGCGGCCGTGGGTGATGAGCAGGTGGGTGAACTGCTGCCAGTCGTCCGGCGGGACGATCTCCATCAGGTCGGTCTCGATCTTCTCGGGCGAGTGCTCCTCGGTGAGCCCGAGGCGGCGCGAGATGCGCTGCACGTGGGTGTCGACGACGATCCCCTCGACCACGTCGTGGCCGTGCTGGAGGACCACGTTCGCCGTCTTCCGGCCGACGCCCGGGAGGTCAGTGAGCGCCGCCATCGTGTCCGGCACCTCGCCGTCGTGTTCCGCGACGATCTGCTGGCAGGCCTCGCGGAGGTAGCGCGCCTTGTTGTTGTAGTACGTGATGGAGCTGATCGCCTCGGCCAGTTCCTCCTGGTCGGCCGTCGCGTAGTCCTCCGGCGAGCGGTACGTCTCGAAGAGGTCGGTCGTGACCGAGTTGACCCGCTCGTCGGTACACTGCGCAGAGAGGACGACCGCGACGAGCAGTTCGAGCCGGTTCGAGAACTCGAGCGAGATCGTCGTGTCGGGGTAGGTGTCGTAGAGTCGGTCGAGCACCTCGCGGACCTGCTCCTCGCGGGAGTCGAGCGGCGTGCCCATACCGGGCGAGTGCGCCGGCCCGACTTGGGCGTGTCGCTCGACGGCGGCCACGAGACTTACCACCCCCGCCCGCACAGGGACGCCCGTGTCGTCCGTGCGCGAGGCCCGGGTCCGCTACCCCCTGTACGGGACCGTCGAGCGCCTCGTCTGGCTCGCGCTGCTGGCGTTCGTCGTCTGGAGCGCGACCGCGGCCGTGGTGCAGACGGTCGCCGCGCTCGCGCCCGCCACGCCCTGGCTCCGGGCGGCCGTCGTCGGTGCCGTCGCGCTCGTCGCCGTCGGGGTCGCCGCGCGCGAGTACCGCCGCCAGCGGACGGCGACCCGGTCCTTCCTCGCCCGCGAGGTCCTCGGCTCGTTCCTCGACCAGAACCGGCCCGGCCCCGGGCGCCACCTGGTCGCGATCGTGCTGACCGCGGCCGGCGCGGCGGGCGTCTGGCGAGCCGGCGACCGATTCGTGGCCACGCTCGACGGCGCGTTCTACGTCCTCCGGACCGCGGCGACCACCGGCGACCCCGCGCCGTTCGATCCGGCGAACCTCCTCTGGGGGGCCGCGTTCCTCCTCGCCGTGGCCGCGCTCGCTCGCGGCCTCGACCGGCTCGTCGTCGGGGGGTACCGGGAACTGCTCTACCGGCGGTACCTGCGTCGCCGGGCATCGTAGTAGAACCCAGTTATTTGCGCTGTACGCAAAAACAAATGTCCATAGTACACCCACGAACGTACACGTAAGCTGGCTCGCAGCGTACGAACGTCCCGACGATACCGAACCAGGTCGAGTCGGTCGTGGCGTCCACGGTGGCGACCGTCAACCCGGAGTGTCCGGCGCGCACGGCTGCCAACCGGTTGCGGGAGTGCGACGTGACGGCGCTCGTCGTCGTCGAGAACGGGTCTGTCGTCGGAATCGTCACGGCGGCGCAGATGCGCGCGGCGGGCGTCAGGCGGTTACCCGTCGTCGACGACGCGCTCGTCGGACTGGTGACGACCGACGACCTGGCCAACTACCGCCCGCGCCACCGGCCGGACGTGGAGTGGAAGGGCGCGCCGCTCGACGAGCGCCGGACGACCGCGTCGCCCGGGGACTGACCGTTCGCGTCGGCTGGCCGAGTACTTATTACCGGGGTCGCCCCACGCGGATGCATGACCGACGCAGAACTCACCTACGAGGTCGACGGTCGCGTCGGCGTCGTCAGCTACGCCCGGCCGCCGGTCAACGCGCTCCGCTACGAGGACATCGCCGCGCTCGACGAGTTCCTCGCCGCGCTCCCCGAGGGCGACGAACTGGCCGTCGTGTTCGAGACCGGCGGCGACCGGGCCTTCTCGGCGGGCCACGACGTCGCCGAGTTCGGCGCGGACGGCGTCCCGACCGGCGAGGCAGCCACCGAAATCTACATGAGCGCGCTGGAGACGATCTACGAGTTCCCGCTCCCGCTGATCGCGGCGGTCGACGGGCCGGCGGTCGGCGCGGGCGCGATCCTCGCCTCGCTCTGCGACGACCGGGTGGTCGGCCCCGACGCGTCCTTCGCCATCACCGAGATCAACGTGGGGATCGTCGGCGGGCTGGGGCCGCTGAAGCGCGTCCTCCCGGACGGCGTGGCGCGCCGGATGGCCTACACCGGCGAGCGCCTCCCGGCCGAGCGCGCCCGCGAGCTGGGGCTGGCGTCCGAACTCGCCGACGACCCGGGCGCCGCGGCGCGCGACCTGGCCGCGACCATCGCGGAGAACAGTCCGGACGCGGTGCGCGCCGCGAAGGCGTCGGCCGTCGAGGGCCAGCCCGCCTGGCCGCTGGCGGAGTACCGACGCGAGCGCGAGTACATCGACGACCTCCGGGAGGGCGACGACGCCGGCGAGGCCGCCGACGCCTTCCTCGAAGGCCGGGAGCCGGACTACGAGGGGTAGCTCAGAGGCCGAGTTCGCGCCCGAGCACGACGTGCTGGATCTCGCTCGTTCCCTCGCCGATCTCCATGAGCTTCGCGTCGCGGTAGAACCGCTGGGGCGCGAAGTCCTCGGTGTAGCCGTAGCCGCCGAGCACCTGGACGGCGTCCTCTGCGACCTCGCGGGCCACCTCGCTGGCGTCGAGTTTCGCGAGCGAACTCAGCCGCGTGACGTCCTCGCCCTCGTCGTAGAGCCAGGCGGCCTTCTGCGTGAGCAGGCGCGCGCGCTCGATCTTCCGGTCCATCGAGACCAGTTTGTCCCGGATGGCGTCGAACTTCGAGATGGGCTGGCCGAACTGCTCGCGTTCCCGGGCGTACTCCCGGGCGGCCTCGTAGGCGCCCTGTGCCAGCCCGACCGAGAGCGCGGCGATGGAGATGCGCCCGCCGTCGAGGGTCTTCTTCGTCTGCTCCCAACCCTCGCCCTCCGCCCCGAGGAGGCGGTCCGCGGGGAGGCGGAGGTCGTCGAACTGGAGTTCGCAGGTGGGCGAGGCGTTCAGCCCCATCTTGTCCCAGACGGTGCTGACCTCGAAGCCGTCGTCGTCGCGCGGATCCACGACGAACGTCGAGATGCCGTCGTAGCCGGCGTCGGGGTCGGTCACCGCCTTGACCAGCACCGATCCGGCGACGTTGGCGTTGGTGATGAACTGCTTCGTGCCGTCGATGACGTACTCGTCGCCATCCTTCTCGGCCGTCGTCTCCATGCTCGAGGCGTCGCTGCCGCTCCCCGGTTCGGTCAGCGCCCAGGCGCCCACGTACTCCCCGGTGGCCAGCGGGCGGAGCCACCGCTCTTTCTGGTCCTCGGTGCCGAAGGCCTCGATCGGCTTCGAGGCGAGGCTGGTGTGAGCGACGAAGGAGAGCCCGACGCTCCCGGAGACCCGGCCCAGTTCCTCGGCGACGACCGCGTACATGAGGTAGTCGCCGCCCGCGCCGCCGTAGGCCTCGGACACGGGGACGCCCATGAGGTCGAGGTCGGCCAGGGCGTCGAACACCTCCTCGGGGAAGCGGTGCTCGTCCTCGATCTCCTGGGCGATCGGCTCGATCTCCGCCTCGCAGAAGTCGCGCACCGTCTCCTGGATCATGCGGTGCTCGTCGGGGAGCGCGAAGTCCATGCCACACGTTGCGTCGGGGGTGGCTAAAATCTCCCGACCGCCCCGCGTCCGGCGGCTCGCCCGCGTCAGATGACGCCGTCCTGCGCCAGGGCGGCCAGTCTGGTCTCGGAGTAGCCCAGTTCCTGCCGGTAGACCTCGTCGTTGTGCGCGCCCGGCGGCGGCCCGAGGTGGGTGATCTCGCCGGGCGTGCGCGAGAGCCGCGGCACCACGTCCGCGACGAGGGCGTCGCCGAGGCGGTCGTCGGGGACTCGCGTCAGCGACCCGCGCGCCTGGAAGTGGTCGTCGGTCACCACGTCCTCGACGTCGTTGACGAAGGCGTAGACCACGTCTCCCTCTGAGAAGGCGGCCTCGACGGTCGCGCGGTCGCGGGCGGCGATCCACTCGTGGACCTCGCGGGTCACCGCGTCGGCGTGCTCGACCCGGGCGGCCATGTCGGCGAACCGCTCGTCCTCGAGCAGGTCCGGGCGGCCCATCGCGCGCGCCAGGCGCTGCCAGGCGTTCTCGTTGCTCGCCGGCACCACGAGGAAGTGCCCGTCCGCGGTCCGGAACATGTCGTTCGGGGCGACGTTCGGCTGTCGGTTGCCGTTGCGCGACGGGACGACGCCGCGGTGGTCGTAGGTCGTCGGGAGCGTCTCGTTCGTCCGCAGCAGCGCCTCGACCATCGCGAGGTCGACCACCTGGCCGGTGCCGTCCTGGAACTCCCGCTGGAAGAGCGCGAGCATCGTGCCGTAGGCGGCGTACACGCCCGCGATGGCGTCTTCGAGCGGGAACGAGGGCATCATCGGAGGGCCGTCGGCCTCGCCGATCATGTGGGTGACGCCGCTCGCGGCGCCGGTGACGCGCCCGAACCCGGCGCGGTCGCTGTCCGGCCCGGTCTGGCCGAAGCCCGAGACCCGCGTGAACACCAGCCCCTCGTTCTCGGCGGCGAGGCGGTCGTAGGTCAGCCCCCAGGACTCGAACTGGCCGCCCCTGAAGTTCTCGACCAGCACGTCCGCGTCCCGGGCGAGGTCGACGAGCACCGCGGCGCCCTCCGGTTTCGAGAGGTCGAGCGTCACCGCGCGCTTGTTCCGGTGGTAGACCTTCCAGGGGATCGAGACGCCCTCGCGCGAGCGCCGGAGCGAGTCGCCCTCGGGGTGTTCGACGGTGATCACGTCCGCGCCGAACTCCGCGAGCAGGCTGGTCGCCAGCGGCCCCGCGATGATGTGGCCGGCGTCCACGACTCTGATTCCGTCCAGTGGCTTCGCGTCGCTCATACCGGCAGGCCGACCCACGACGCCATAGGCGTTGCCCGCCGTCGGGCGAAGGGCTTTATCCGGACCCGGACCACAGAGAGAGTAGATGGCGTTCCGTCGGTTCGTTCGCGGCCAGGTGCCCTGGGAGCGGCTGGAGGCGGTGGCCCGCGAGGTGGCGCGCCGGTACGGCGAGCAGTCGGTCCGCGTCGAGTTCCTGGAGGCCGACAACTGGCTCTCGACGCCCTGCGTGGTGAACGACCGCTGGTTCGTGAAGGTCATCACGCCGCAGAACTCGCTGGTCCACGCGCTGTTCACCGGCGCGCGGAACATCGGCGCGTTCACCAGCGGCCGGGAAGGGTTCTTCGAGCACTTCGGGACGCCGCTCGACATGGCCGAGCACGAACTGGCGGCGACCGAGCGCATCCGCGGCCTCGGGCTGAACGCCCCCCGCCCGGTCGAGGCGTTCGAGTACGACGGCTACGGCGTGCTCGTCCTGGAGTACCTGGCCGAGTTCGAGACCTTCGACGACCTCGACGTGGAGACGGCGACCGACCTCGCGCCCGAACTGTTCGCCGCGCTGGCGACCATGCACGACGCGGGGCTGGCCCACGGCGACTTCCGCGAGGAGAACGTCCTGGTCACCGGCGGCGACCTCTACTTCATCGACGCGACCAGCGTCCGCGACGGGGCCATCGCGGACGCGCGCGCCTACGACCTCGCGTCGGCGCTCGCCGCGCTCGCCCCGCACGTCGGCGCCCGGGCGGCGGTCGCGGCCGCCCGCACCGCCTACGACGCGGCCGACCTCCTGGCGGCCGAGGAGTTCCTCGACTTCGTCAACCTCCGGCCGGATCACGACTTCGACGCCGCCGCGGTCAAGGGCGAGATCGAGAAGGCCGCAGAGCGCGACGCCGCCTGAGCCGACCGGCCGCCACCGCGATCGAGCGCACGGGGCGCCGGCGGCCGGTCCGACCCGCGGCACGGGGGCCCTACTCGTCGGCGACCGCGTGGAGGTGGCGTTCCAGCAGCGCCAGGTTCCGCTCGTTGGCCTTCCAGACGGCGTCGAACAGCACTCCGGCGACGGGGATCGAGCCGCCGGCCGCGTCGACGCCGACGTTGACGAGCATCCGGGCGAGCGTCGGGCGCGGGACGCCCAGGCGCCGCGCCTGGTGGACGACGTACAGCGAGAGGACGGCGCCCACGACGTCGCCCACCGGCGACGGGGCGGCGGACAGCAGCGGGTCCAGTCCGACGCGAACGCCGATCCCCGGGACGCGGACCGCGTCGTCGAGCAGTCGCGAGGCGGTCCGGGCCCGGCGGAGCGCTGGCTCGTCGCGGGGCGCGGCGCCGTCGCGGTCGGCGTCGGTCACGCCGGAACAGACGCGGCCGACGGAGATAGCGGTGTCGCCGGCCGGTCGCGGGGCGGCGAGCAGCGGGGTTTTTGCACGCTCGCGTCGAACTGTCTGCGTTCCATGACCGGGACCGGGAACCAGTACATCGGTGGCAAGTGGACCGCGGGCGACGGGGACGAGACCTTCGAGAGCCGAAACCCGGCGACGGGCGAGGCCTTGGGCACGTACCACCGGGCGACGGCGGCCGACGTCGAGCGGGCGGTGAGCGCGGCCGACGACGCCTTCGCGGCGTGGCGCGAGCGCTCCTACGTCGACCGCGCCGAGCACCTCTGGGAGGTCTACCACGAACTCCGCGACCGGACGGACGAACTGGGCGAGATCGTCACCCGGGAGTGTGGCAAGGAGATCAGCGAGGGGCGCGCGGACGTCGTCGAGGCGGCGCACATGGTCGAGTGGGCGGCCGGAAACGCCCGGCACCCGCACGGCGACGTCGTGCCGAGCGAGATCGCCAGCAAGGACTCCTCCATGCGCCGGAAGCCCCGGGGCGTCGTCGGCTGCATCACGCCCTGGAACTTCCCGGTGGCCATCCCGTTCTGGCACATGGCGGTCGCGCTGGTCGAGGGCAACACCGTCGTCTGGAAGCCGGCCGAGCAGACCCCGCGGTGCGGCGAGGTCGTCGCCGAGATGATGGCCGACGCCGGCGTCCCCGACGGCGTGTTCAACATGGTCCAGGGATTCGGCGACGCGGGCGCGGCCATCGTCGACGACGACCGGGTCAGCACCGTCCTGTTCACCGGGTCGGCCGAGGTCGGCCACGAGATCGCCGGGACGATCGGCGGCGAGCCCGGCCGGCTGGCCGCCTGCGAGATGGGCGGGAAGAACGGCGTCGTCGTGACCGAGGCGGCCGATCTCGACGTGGCCGTCCACTCGGCAGTCATGTCGAGCTTCAAGACCACGGGACAGCGCTGCGTCTCCTCCGAGCGCCTCATCGTCCACACCGACGTCTACGAGGCGTTCAAAGAGCGGTTCGTCGACCTCGCGTCGTCGGTCTCGGTCGGCGACCCGCTCGCCGAGGAGACGTTCATGGGGCCGGTCGTCGACGAGAGCCAGGTCGAGAAGTTCGCCCGGTACAACGACCTCGCGCGCGAGGAGGGCGCGACCGTCCTGGTCGACCGGCAGGACCTCGACGCCGACGAGATCCCCGACGGCCACGAGGACGGCCACTGGGTCGGCCCGTTCGTCTACGAGATCGACTACGACCCCGAGCTTCGGTGCCTGAAAGAGGAGGTGTTCGGCCCGCACGTCGCCCTGATCGAATACGAGGGCGACGTCGAGCGCGCGGTCGAGATCCACGACGACACGCCCTACGGGCTGGCGGGCGCCATCGTGAGCGAGGACTACCGCCAGCTCAACTACTACCGCGACCACGCCGAGGTCGGGCTGGCCTACGCGAACCTGCCCTGCATCGGCGCGGAGGTGCAACTGCCGTTCGGCGGCGTGAAGATGAGCGGGAACGGCTACCCGAGCGCGCGCGAGGTGATCGAGGCCGTCACCGAGCGCACCGCCTGGACGCTCAACAATTCGAAGGACATCGAGATGGCACAGGGCCTCTCTGCGGAGATCAAGACCGACGAGTGACCGGGTCGGCGTGCTGACGCCGGGAACGAGTGGAGAGGAGGTGGACGAGGGTGTCGGGTACCGGGCGACCCGACGTGGTGGGTGGCGGACCGGGCGCGTTGTGTGCCGTCACGACGAGAAAAGCGTCGCTTCCGGCGATTAGCTCTACTGCCCCCTATCGGATAAACTCTCTCCTTCGGGGCCGCCGGGCGGTCGGGAGCCGCGAGTCGCTGCGGTCCGCGCCGGGCGCGCGGCTCACTCGCGCTCGTCCATCTCGCGGCGGAACGCCGTCTCCAGGTTGCGGAGTTCGCGGTCGAGGTTGCGCTCGAAGAACCGCTCGACGCCGGGGACCCGTCCCTCGACGGTGAAGCGGTTGACGACGCGCGACCCGCTCTCGTGGGCCTCGATGCGGTGTTCGCCGACGACGCGCATCACCTTCGAGCGGCCGACGAACTTGACGTAGTTGGGCGGGTCGAGTTCGATGTCTTCGGTCTCGATGGCGATCGTGCGTCGGACGACGGGGATGGGGAGGCTGATGTGCCAGGTCGCGGTCCGGTCGCCCGTCACCTCGAAGTCCTCGACGACGCTGATCGGACGGGCGCGTCGCTCCGGGTCGGAGATGAGGTTCCAGACCTCCTCTGGCGTGGCCTCGAGGTCGAACGTGCGCTCGACCCGGACGGTCATCGTGCTCCCCGCATGGCGAACTACTGGGGGGTGACCCGCCAGGTCGTCGAGCGAGCCCGTCCCCACTTCTCGATGTCGACGTCGTCGGATTCCTCCGCGAGCCGAGGGAGCCGGACGCCGACCTGCTTTGCCGTCAGGCCGATGCTGTCGGCGATCTGTTTCGCGCGGAAGTACTGCTCCCCGCCCGAGACGCGCTCGCGCAGGTACTCCAGTATCCGCTGGTCCTCCTCGCTAAACTTCGCCATACACTGGTTACGCAACTCTGGCCTTTAACGGTTTGCGAACGAGGCGAGCGACTACGCGTAGACGTGCATCGCCGCGATGGCCAGGCCGGCGGCGAACATCGCCAGCGCGAACCCCCAGCCCGCCAGGAGCTGGTCGTGCAGGCCGGCGGACAGGTACATCGTGACCGCGCCCACGAGCGCGACGACAGCGAACAGCAGTCCGAGTCCGACGTCCATGTCGGACGAGACAGACGTTGCCATGGAGCGTCGTTGGGCAGGGTGGGCCTTATATGCACCCGATTTCCGGCGGGCCGTCAGCAGCGATCCCGGCAGATGCGGTCGATGATCCGGCCCGTGGAGAGCAGTTCGTCCTCGTGGCGCGGGTCGCGCGCGGAGGCGCGGGCGACTTCGCAGTCGATGCCGCGCGCGTCGAGCGCCGACCGGAGGTCGTCCTCGTCGTGGTGCTGGTCGTGGCCGAGGACGATGACGTCGGGGTCGATCTCCTCGATGGGGACGAAGATGTCGCTGTCGTGGCCCACCCGGGCGTGGTCGACGGGATCGAGGGCGGCCACCATGTCCCGTCGCTGCTCGTCGGCGAGCACCGGCGGCGCCTTGTGGGTGACGTTGGCCCGCCGAGCGATGATGACGTGGAGTTCGTCGCCCATCGACGCCGCCTCCGCGAGGTAGTGGAGGTGGCCGGGGTGGAGGATGTCGAAGGTCCCCTGTGCGACGACGGTGGTCATCGTTCCCCCTGGAGTTCGCGGTCGATGTCGGCCTGCGTGAAGTCGAAGAACTCCTCGTCCGGGAGGTCGACGTCGAGCACCGGCAGGTCGCGAGGGGCGCCCTCGCGGTCGAAGGCCCGCCAGTCGTCGGGACCGTACGGCGCGCCGAGGATGATGTGGACGTCGCCCTTCCCGAACGTCGCGAGGTCGGCGTTGCTGGGCCGGATGACGCCGCTGGGGTGGGAGTGGATCGATCCCGCGGCCCGGTTGTCGTTCGGCACCAGGTCCGACCGGAGCGACGCGCTCACGGGGCTGGACTCCGTCCCGGGGATGACGAGCACGTCCGTCACGACGATTCCGTCCCGGTCGAGACCGAGCGACTGGGCGGCCTGCCCGCGCAGCAGGCCCATGTACTCGTTGGGATGAGTGTCCTCGGCAGCCTCGCGCGCGAACTGGAGGGTGTCGGCGGCGATGCCGATGACCTCCCGCGAGCGGAACAGCCGCCGGAAGAGACGCATAGTGCAAATCTGACAGGGCGAACACTAAGCGTTCCGGTCCCGTACTGCGGTCCCGGCGCGTGCGGCCGTCGGACGGAGTGCCGGAGAGAAGGGATTCCTTTGAAAAGTGTTTTACGCGGAGAAACCCGACCTCCGCAAAATGTCTTCGCCGTCTGAGGTCCCGGGGCGCAGGACCCTCGTTTACGAGCTCGCGCCCGACTGCACGTTCGACGACGTCGAGGAGGGGACGCTCTATCTCGCGACCGTGAACGGCGTCGTCGAGTACGGCGTGTTCGTCGACCTCTCGGAGCACGTCTCCGGGCTGGTCCACGAGTCGAACCTCGTCGACGACTACGACGCCAGCGACCACGAGGTGGGCGACGAACTCGTCGTCGAGCTCGAGACGGTCCGCGAGAACGGCGACCTGGCCTTCGAGGAGCACCGTCCGGACGACTACGAGGTCGCGCGCGTCGAGCGCGGCGACCGGGCGGACGCGGGCGACCTCGCGACCCACCTGGGCCAGACCGTCTACCTGGAGGGCGACGTCGTCCAGGTCAAGCAGACCGGCGGCCCGACGATCTTCCAGGTGCGAGACGGGACGGGGATCGTCCCCTGTGCGGCCTTCGAGGAGGCCGGCGTCCGCGCCTACCCCGAGATCGGACTCGACGACGTCGTGCGGGTCACCGGCCGCGTCGAGAAGCGCGAGGGCGCACTCCAGGTCGAGGCCGAGGACCTCGTCACCCTCGACGACGAGCAGGCCGCCGAGGTCCGCGAGCGACTGGCCGAGACGGTCGCCGAGCAGACCGAGCCCGCCGACGTCGACCCGCTCGTGGACTGGCCGGCGTTCGAACCGGTCCGCGAGAGCCTGACGACCGTCGCCCGGCGCCTGCGGCGGGCCGTGCTAGAGAACCGGCCGATCCGCATCCGGCACCACGCCGACGGGGACGGGATGTGCGCCTCGGTGCCGGTCCAGCTCGCGCTCGAGAACTACATCGCCGAGGTGAACGAGGACCCCGACGCGCCGCGCCACCTCCTGCGCCGGCTCCCGAGCAAGGCGCCCTTCTACGAGATGGAGGACGTCACGCGCGATCTCAACTTCGCGCTGGAGGACCGCGCGCGACACGGGCAGAAGCTCCCGCTGTTGCTCATGCTCGACAACGGCTCGACCGAGGAGGACACGCCCGCCTACCGCGCGCTGGCCCAGTACGACGTCCCCATCGTCGTCGTCGACCACCACCACCCCGATCCGGACGCCGTCCGGCCGCTCGTCGAGGAGCACGTCAACCCCTACCTCCACGGCGAGGACTACCGCATCACCACGGGGATGATGTGCGTCGAACTCGCGCGGATGATCGACCCGTCGCTCACCGACCAGCTCCGGCACGTGCCGGCCGTCGCGGGCCTGGCCGACCGCTCGAAGGCCGACGCGCTCGACGACTACGTCGCGCTCGCCCGCGAAGAAGGGTACGACCGTGACGACATCGCCGACATCGGCGAGGCGCTCGACTACGCCGCGTTCCGACTCCGGTACGACGCCGGCAACGGGTTCGTCAACGACATCCTCAACGTCGACTGTGACGACCGCGACCGCCACGAGGAACTGGTGGAGTTCCTCGCGACCCGGTCCGAGGAAGCCGTCGATCGGCAACTGACCGCGGGCGACCCCCACGTCGACCACCGCGAACTGGCCAACGACGTTGACCTGTTCACCCTCGACGTCGAGAGGTACGCCCACCGGTTCACCTACCCCGCGCCGGGGAAGACCACGGGCGAACTCCACGACCGCATGGTCGGGGAGGTCGGCCTGCCGGCGATCACGATCGGCTACGGGCCCGACTTCGCCGTGCTCCGGTCGGACGGCGTCCGGCTCGACATCCCGGAGATGGTCGCGGAACTCACCGAGGAGGTCGAGGGCGCCGGCGTCTCCGGCGGCGGCCACCTGGTCGTCGGCTCCATCAAGTTCGTGAAGGGGATGCGCGAGGAGGTCATCGAGGCCCTGATCGAGAAGATGGCCGACGCCGAGATCGACGAGGAACTCCGGAGCACGATGAACTAGGTCAGGGCGGTCCCGCACCGGGGGCGTCGAAGGTGAGTCGCCGCGCGAGCGCGAGTGCGCCCGCCGCGGCCAGGACGACGGCCGCGACGAGCGCGACCGGGACGGGAGCGCCGCCGCTCCGGCGCCAGTCGGCGTCGAAGACCGCCGCGTAGTAGCCCGCGACCTGCTCGCCGTCGAGCACCACGGCGACCTCGCGATTCTCGCGGGCCGAGTGGTTGTTCCAGTTCAAGCTCCCGACGACGGCCCGGTCACCGTCGACGACCACGCCCTTGGCGTGGATCTTCTCGAAGCGCCCACGCGGCTCCGCCAGCCGGGCGGTTAGCGGGAGGTCGCGGCGCGCTGCGCGCTCGTTCAGCGCCGCGACGAGCGCGCGGTTCTCCTCGCGGGCGTACCAGGCGCCGCTCAGCAGGACGCGGACCCGGACGCCGCGCTCGGCCGCGTCGAGCGCCGAGCGCAGGAACGGCTGGCGAGGGCCGCCGATAGCGGCCTGCACGATCCGGACGGAGGTCGTCGCGTTCTCGAGGAGGCCGACGACCGCACGCTCTGCGTTGTCGGGCGCGAGCACGACGTGCGTCCGCTCGACCGGGACGGTCCGGGGCTCGAACGCCGCGGGGTAGGTCCCGTTCGCGACGGGGGCGGACTCGAACGTGCGCCCGCGCCGGAACTGCGCCCACGGCCGCCCGTCGCGCCAGCCCGCGTCGGCGCGGAACGTGGCCGCGAGCGCCCGCGCCGCGGCCGCGTCGTCGAGGACGACGCCCCACCCTCGCGAGGAGCGGCCACCGGTCCCCGCCGGCTTCCAGTTCTCCGTGAGGACGAGCGCACGGTCGTCTGCCACGGCGTACTTCGCGTGGTGGAACTCGTAGCGGGCGCGCGGGCCACCGACGACCCGGACCTCGACGCCGGCCGCGACGAGGTCGTCGAGGAGGCGAGCCTCGCGCCGGGACAGGCCGCCGACCGGCCCGCCCTCGACGAGGACGCGGACCCGGACGCCGCGCTCGGCCGCGGCCACGAGCGCGCGGGTCGCGCGGCGCGACGTGAACGTGTACCCGGCGAGCAGGATCCGCCGGTCGGCCCGTCGCAGGACGTCGATCGGAACCGACGGGTCGTCGGGGAGCACGAACGTCCGCGCGGTCCCGCCGTCGGTGGTGACGACCGGCCGGTCGGTCGCGCCCAGCGGCCGCCAGCCGTCCGACCGCCAGAGTTCGCCCTCGGGCGCGTCCTCGTAGGTCATCCGCGCGACTACGGCACCGTCTCGCCGCAGGCGGACGGTCTCGCCGGCGTTCGCGAGCTGCAGGTCGGGCACCCCGCGGACGGGGTAGTCGGTCAGGTTCCGGGCGGCGTCGGGCGCGGCCGCGAGCGCGACCGGCCCCGGAGCGTCGACCCGGACCGTCGTCTCGCCGTCGGTGACGACGACCGCCGATCCACCGGGGTCGACGACGACGAACTCGCCGCGGTCGCCGGGTGCCACGGGGTTCGGGTAGGCGGCGACGACGGCCGGAGCGCGCCCGGAGGCGGCGGCGGGCGGGGCCCCGACCGCCGCGAGCGCGACGAACACGAGAGCGAGGGAGACGGCGCGACGCACGGCGGGTCTGGTCGCGGATTCCGACAAAAAGGTTCGGCCGTCGAGTCGGCAGCTTCGCGGCAGGCCGTGGGCGCCCCGAGAGGGCGATTCAGGCCGCCGCGCCGTCTTCGCTCTCGGAGTCGGCGCCGCCGTCGTCGTCTGAGTCGGATCCGGACGCGGAGGCAGCGAGGGCGTCGGCCGCTTTCTCGGCCTCGGCCTGGACGATGTAGGACCGGTCGTCCGCGTACTCGGCCGCGGTCTCCAGCGCAGTCTCGGTGCCGATCTGGTTGAGCGCCCAGCCGGCTGCGGCCCGGACCGAGTCGTCCGCGTCGTCTGCGAGGGCGTCACCGAGCGGGGAAATGGCGCGGGTGTCGCCGAGCAGCCCGAGCGCGCGGGCGGCGTGGCTCCGCACCTCGGCGTCGTCGGCGACGAGTCGCTGGGCGACGCCCTCGGTGGCGTCGTGGCTCCCGATCTCGCCGAGAGCGCGGAGCGTCACCTTCTGGAGCGGCGGGTTGCCCTCGCCCTCGATGTAGCCGAGCAGCGTGTCGACCGCGCGGTCGTCGCCGATCTTCCCGAGCACGCGGATGGCGTCCTGGTCGCGCTTCTCTGCGCGCTCCATCATCGGTTCGTAGGCCTCGGCCGGTGCGAGGCGCCGGAGCGCGTCGAGGACGTTGTCCTCCATGAAGTTGGACTCGAGATAGCCGAGCGCCATCAGGATGCGCTCGGGGTCGTTCTCGCGCTCGGCGACGCGAACGACGTTGAGTTCCGGCGGGAAGTCGCGCCGGTTCTCGGCCGTGAGCCGGTCGTAGAACCCCTGGCGCGTGAGCTGCGTCCGGACCGTGAGGTCGCTCCAGGTAGTCGACTCGTCGAGCCCGGTCAGCAGGCCGTCGGTGGCGTCGAGCAGGGCCGCGATCGTCTCGGCGTCGTGGTCCGCGTGGAGGTCGGCCGCCTCGACGGCCTCGACGGTCTCGGCGAGCGCCGCGTCGAGGTCGTCGAGGTCGTCGCTCGCGGCCGCGACGTCGACGTCCATGATCTCGTCGAACGCCTCCAGGAAGGCGTCGACGGTCTCTGCGACCTCGCTGAGTCCCTCCTGTTCGGTCCACTCGGAGGACTCGATCTGCTCGCGCGCGGACTCGGTGTCGGCGACGACGTCCTCGCCGTACGGGCCGCGTTCCTCCTCGACGGCGTCCCGCGCGTCCGAGAGCATGGACTCGATCTCGTCGCGGGGCTGGGGAGCGTCGTCGGCCTCCGGTTCGGGGAGGTCCGCGGCCTCGAGGTCGGCCTCGATCTCGTCGAGGCGCTCGTCGAGGTCGTCGAGGTCGACCTCGGTCTCTGCCTCCGCGACGTCCTCCTCGACGGCCTCGATGCGGAGCCGGTAGCGACCGATGACGACCGCGGCGCGCGCCGCGGCGAGCCGGGCTTCCAGGTCCGCGCGGTAGTCGGGCGTCTCCGCCTCGGCGTCCTCGTCTTCGGCCTCGTCGTCCGCCTCGGCCGCCTCGGACTCGTCGTCCGCTTCGTCTGCCGCGTCATCGGCCTCCTCGTCCTCGGGGCCGGGGACGTCGGCCTCGGCGAGCGCGGACGCGACGTCGTCGAGTTCGGTCTCGATCTCGTCGTAGTCCGACTGGGACTCGGCCTCCTCGAGTTCGGTCTCGACGGTCTCGAGGCGGCGTCGGAAGTCGGCGACGACGGCGGGCGGACGGGCCGCGGCCAGCGACTCGCGTAGCGACTCGATCCGGGCCTCGATGTCGGCCTCGTAGTCGGGGACCTCCTCGTCCGCGTCTTCCTCGGCCCCGTCGCCGGCCTCGGGAGCGGGGAACTCGGCGTCGGCGAGGTCGGACTCGATGGCGTCGAGCGTGCTCTCGACCTCGTCGCGTTCGGTCTCCGACTCGGCCTCGTCGAGTGCGCTCTCGGCCTCGTCGAGACGCTCCTCGAACTCCGCGGCCACCTCCTCCGGGTCGGGAGCCTCCTGTTCGTCCGCGCCGTCGTCGGCCTCGGCGTCGGCAGCGTCCGCGGGCTCGTCGTCCCCGTTGCTCATGGGCCTTTGTGCGTAAGTAAGTGCTAAGAGCGTTTCCTTTCGAGACGCGCACGCACGACGAACGTGGAACGGCGGCCGAGCGGCGCCAGGTCCGGACCGGGGCGACGACCCCGGCTCACTCTGTCGGACCGCCGTCGTTGGTCTCGGTTCCGGGGTCGGGCGGACCGGGATCGGCGTCGCCGGCGACGCCCTGTCGGCGCCAGTAGAACCAGGGGGCGCCGACGAAGTAGGCGGCGGCGACGACGAACAGGACGCGCGGAAAGAGCCGGCCGTAGGCGGTCGGGAACAGGACCGTGAGCGCCTGGACGGCGCCGATGACGAGCGCGTCCCGCGCGTGGAGTTCGGGGTACGAGAGCGGCGCGACCATCAGGTAGCAGAACACGGCGGTCGCGCCGAGCACGACCGGGGCCGACCGGACGCCCGCGAGGTAGCCGACGGCGAGCATCGTCGCCGCGAGCGTGGTCTGGACGCCCTGGGTGTGGGTGGTGCCGAGGTCGTAGGCGGTGTAGAGTCCGAGCCGGACGACGGCGACGGCGACGAACAGCGCGGGGACGGCGAGCGCGACAGCCGTCCGGAGCGTCGGGTGAGAGAGCGATAGCCCCCACTCGGCCCGGACGACGCTGTAGACCAGGAGGGCGGGCGCGACGCCGAAGGAGGCCACGTCCGCGAGCGAGTCGAGGAACTCGCCGACGGGCGTGCTGCCCCGGACGCGGGCGATCACGCCGTCCAGGCCGTCCGCGATGGCCGCGAGCAGGAGAAGCCTGGCGGCTAGCCCCGGAGCGGTCGCCGCGACGGCCGCCGCGACGAACCCGAGCGCGGCGTTCGTGACCGTCACGGCGTCGGCCAGACCGAGCCGCCCGACGAACCGGGGCTGCATACTCGGCGCGTCGGCAAGCGGCTTCTTAAGACCACCCTTTCGAGCGCGGCCCAGCGGACTGCGAACCGCGCGACATTTAGGCCCCCGGTACAGAGAGCACACGATGAAGCGGCGCGCGTACCTTGCCACGGCTGTCGGTGCGAGCGCGATGCTCGCGGGCTGTTCGCTCGGGAGCGCCAGCCAGGACGACTACGACGTGGGGATGACGGCGATGAGCTTCCGACCCGAGGAGACGACGGCCAGCGTCGGGGACACGGTCGTCTGGCGGAACACCAGTTCGCGGGGCCACACGGTCACGGCCTACGAGAACGGCATCCCCGACGGCGCCGCCTACTTCGCCTCCGGCGGGTACGAGACCGAGTCGGCCGCGCGCGAGGCCTGGCGGACCGGCGGCGACGGCACGATCCCGGGCGACGCGACGTTCGAACACACCTTCGAGGTGGCCGGGACGTACCACTACTTCTGCATCCCGCACGAGTCGCGCGGCATGGTCGGGCGCGTCGTCGTCAGCGAGTGAGCGACGCGCCGGAGGCAGTTACGCCTCGTCCGCGTCCGCGTCGGCTCCGTCGTCGGCGTCCTCGGCGTCCGCGTCGGCGTCGGTCTCCTCGACCTCGACGACGGCGTCCTCGTCGACCACGGCGGCCGCTTCCTGCTCCTCGGCGACCTCTTCGGGGTGGGCTTCGAGGGTGGCCTTCTGGATCTCGACCCGGCGGAGCGGGTAGATGTCCTTGGCCTCGGCGTAGATGGCCGAGGAGAGGCGCCCCTCGACGACGCTGTCGACGAGGTCCTTGAAGGACCGCTCCCGTGCGGCCTCCTCGACGATGTCGATCATGGTGCGGCGAATGGCCCGCTCCTGGCTGTGGTCGGCCTTCTTGGTCGTGAAGGCGACCGGCTGGATCTGCATCCGGAAGTTGTCCGTCGTGAGAACGGTCACGAACGCCTCGACTTTCGAGGAGCCACGGCGCACGAGGCTGCGCAGGTAGTCCCGCGTCAGTTCGTGGCGGATGAACTCCGTGTAGGCGGTGTCCGAGCCCACGTCACGGACCTGGAACGTGAGCTTGACGTTGTTCTCGCCGGCGTCGTCGGTGAGGTCGCCGAGCGTCGTCTCGATGGTTCGGTCGTAGAGCTGTTCGGGGTCTTTCGCGACGGTCTCGCCGAGCTCGGCCCGGTCGAACTGCTCGGGGGCGAGCAGGGTGTACCATCGCTTCTCCTGTCGTTGTCGGGAAACGCTTCGTTCGCTCATGAGTTTGTGTCTGATCGGTCGTCTGCGAGCTGTGCTGCCACTGTGAGGTTCACCACGTAGTCGTCCACCGTCGACCGGAGGCCGCTCGCCGTCTCGCGCTCGATCGTCGTCACGACCCGGTCGCCCGCGACCTCGGTGGTCATCTCGGCGGTGTTGTCCGGCCGCAACGCGGCCGCCACGACGCCGGGGCGGTCGTGAGTCGTCCTGATCGTCGCGCGTCTCATGCGAGCGCCTCCCTGAGTTCGTCGACGAACGCCGCGCAGTCGTCCGGTTCGGCGTAGGCGAGCCGGGCGCGACCGGTACTGGCACCGCCGACTGCGCGCGTCGTCTCGCGGACGAGCGCACCGGCGTCGCGGTCGGTCGTCGCGACGGCCACGGCCGGGCCGGCGACCGCGACGGCCACCGGCTCGGTCGAGCGGTAGTCACGGCAGAGCCGCGCGATCGTCTCGACCGTCGCGTCGGGAGCGTCCGGGACCGCCGCGACCGTGAGGCCGCGGTGCCGGGCCAGGTCGGCGGTCCGGAGCGCGTCGTGGGCCGCCCGCGCGTGGTCGCGCCAGGCGTCGAGCGCGCTCGTCCGGCCGCCGTGCCCGAGCACGAGCGCCAGTCCCGTGCCCGGCCGTGACCGGGCGACCGCCTCCAGGACGTCGGCGTGGCCGCCGACCGTCGAGTAGGCGTCCGCGACGTACGGCCGCAGGACGCGCTCGACTGCCGTCGCCGCCCGGGCCGGTGCGTCTTCGACCGCCGCGAGCGCCACCAGGGACGCGAGCCGCCGGCGATCGGACTCGTCCGGCGTCCCCGAGAGGCCCAGGGCCGCCAGTTCGTCGCGGACGGCGCCCACGTCGCCCGAGAAGGCCGCGTGGACGAACGTCGAGTGTGCCAGCCCGTCCGCGAGATCGGCGGTCGGGACGGCGACGCCGGGACGGCGCTCGACGAGCCCGCGCTCCGTGGCCGTCTCGAGGGCGCCGGCCGCCGTCTCGCCGGGAACCGCGTTCGCGGCGATCTGGCCGGCGAGCGCGAGCACGGGGTCGGGATCGGCGTCGAGTTCGACCGCGACGGCGTAGGCGCCGGCGCTCGTCGGTTCCGGGCCGGCGAGCGCGACGTCGCCGTCGTCGTGGCCGAGGCCGACCGTCACGTCCGCGTCGGTCGCGCCGGCGTTCGGGAACCGGCAGACGCTCGCCTGGTACGGCACGTCGGCGTCGGCGAGCGCCTGACCGAGCAGCCCCGCCGCTGCCAGGGCGTCGCCGTCTGCGGCCGCGAGCAGCCGGACGAGTCCGGCGTCGCGGAGGCGCGCGGCGACGGCACCGGGGGCGAGGTCGGCGTCGGGACGGTCGGCGGTGGACATCGGACGTTACTCGAGGAGGTCCTTGGCGGCGTCGTAGGTGTAGGTGAACTCGGCGTCGACCTCGTCGCCGCGGTAGTAGTCCACGAGGCGGCGGATCTTCGACTCCGTGTTCTGGAGCGCCCGCTTGTTCTGGTAGTCGGTCGGGTTGTCGTCCATGTGCTCGCGGAGCCGGATGGCGCGCTCCATCAGGTTCCGGAGGTCTTCGGGGACGTCAGGGTCGGCGTCGTGCTCGTCGAGGATCTCGGTGACCTTCTTTCCGGTCGCCAGTTTCACGTCGGGGACGGGCGTCCCCTGGACGCCCTCGTCGCGGAGCTTCATCCCGATCTGGGAGGGGTCGTGCCCCTGCTCCGCGAGTTCGACGACGCGTGCCTCGACGGCCTCGGAATCGACGTCGCTCCACTCGGGGGGGTCGTCTGCCACCGGGCGGTCCGAACCGGACGAACCTCGGCGGCGGGTATGCATTCGAGCCATCGTTCTGATTGGAACTGCACAGACCGCGCTGGTTCCTGCGGGTCGCTCCCGCGATGCGCTCGGGCGAGCGCGAACACTTCCGCAATCCCGAGCCGCGCGAACGCGCGGCGCTGTCAGATTTGCGGCCGTGCTGTTCCCACCGGCTCTGGTGGGCGGGCGAACTAAACGGTTTCTATCCGGTCGACGGCCGACCTCGACGACGAAAACGGCCCGAACATTCATGGCGAAACCGGGCGGCGTCGGCGATATGCCCCTCCCCCGGAACCGCCCGATCTTCGCCGGCGCCGTCGTCTACGCGGTCGGGTTTCTGTCCCTCCTGTACGCGTTCGTCGGCGACCCGCCCGGCCCGGTCTACGACCTGCTGTTCGACGGCGGCTTCGCGCTCGCCGTCGTCGGCGGCCTCGTACTCGGCTACGGGATCTACGTGGCCGCGAAACCGACGGACGCCTGAGGCGTGCTTCGATGGGTTCAAGTAATCTCCTCGGGTAGAGGCGAGTGCGAGGGCTCGTAGATCAGTGGTAGATCACTCCCTTGGCATGGGAGAGGCCCCGG
>JBDGSV010000076.1:0-15132 GCA_042217375.1 Haloarculaceae archaeon
ACGGTCTTCCCGGAGCCGAACGGGCCCGGGATGGCCGCCGTCCCGCCCTTCGCGATGGGGAACAGCCCGTCGAGGATGCGCTGCCCGGAGATGAGCGGGATCGTCGGCGTCTTCTTCTCGACGGTGGGCCGCGCCTCGCGGACGGGCCACTCCTGGCGCATCGTGATCTCCTCGCCGGATTCGAGGGTGCAGACGGTCTCGGTGACCGTGAACTCGCCCTGTTCGATCGACTCGACGGTGCCGCCCTCCGAGCCGGGCGGGACCATCACCTTGTGTTCGATGCTGACCGTCTCGGGCACGACGCCGATGACGTCGCCGGCCTCGACCTCGTCGCCGGCCTCGACCTCGGGGGTGAACTCCCACGTCTCCTCGAGGTCGATGCCGGGCGCGTCGACCCCGCGGTCGAGGAACGCGCCCATCTCGTCTTCGAGGACGTCCAGGGGTCGCTGGACGCCGTCGTAGATGGTGTCCAGCATCCCCGGACCGAGGTCGACCGAGAGCGCCTCGCCGGTGTTCTCGACCGGTTCGCCCGGCGAGACGTTGGAGGTCTCCTCGTACACCTGGATGGTGGTGAGTTCGCCCTCGATCTCGATGACCTCGCCCATCAGCCCCTCCTCGCCGACGTACACGACGTCGTTCATGCGGGCCTCGAGATCGCGGGCGGTCACGACCGGACCGCTCACGCTGTCGATGACACCGTCCTGTTCTACCTGGGATTCCGTTGCCTGACTCATATTATTCGTCCATCAGGTCGATACCGATGGCACGCTTGATCTGCTCGCGGAGGCCGCCGCTGCCGGCACCTCCACCGAGCGTGACGAGCACCGGTTCGACACTCGTTTCGACGTTCTGGCGGACTTTCCGCGAGAGGTACTCGAGGTCGTCGTCGTGCATCACGACGATGCCGACCGTCTCGTCCTCGAGCATCTCTGTGACCGCGTCGTCGAGCTGTTCGTCCTTCTGGTCGTCGGGAACGCTCGCGAACTTCCGCACGCCCGCGAGCCTGAATCCGGTCGTGAACTCCGGGCTCCCGATGACCGCGATCTCCTGGCTCATACCACCAGTTCCTCCTCGATCTCCTCGTCCGACAGTCCGGCCTCGCGACCGCGCGCGATGGCGCGGATGTTCTCGACCTCGCGCTCCTTGGCGAGGACGTAGGCGAACACCGGACACACGGACAGCGGATACCGGTTCGAGAGCTGGTCGGAGTACTCGAGCAGCGCCGTGTCCAGCGCGTGCTCGAACTCGATGAGGCTCTCGGCCGCTTCGAGCCGGTCGAGCGCCTCGTCGAGGTCGTCGCCGTACCGGCTCTGCCGGAGGTGCTCGACCAGCTGGTCGACGTTTCCGACGAGCGACTCCAGTTCGCCCTGGCGGAACAGCCGGCCGCCGGGGATGTAGTACTCGCTCGGCGCGACGTCGGCGCCCGAGCGCGCGAGCCGGAGCGCGTTCCGGACGTTCCGGAAGTCGATCTCGGCGTGGAGGAACTCGATGTACAGCTCCGTCGCACGGTCGGGCTCGTTGGGGAGGTCCGTGAGCAGCGTCTCGTAGAACGCGCGGTCGACGGCGTTCTCCAGGGGGACGAGCACGCCGCTGTCCTCGTACTCCTGGTAGGCGTCCGCGAGCCCGTCACCGAAGATCGTCCCCTCGAGCAGGTTCACGACCGCCTCGATGGAGTCGGCCTCCACGAGCTGGCCGAGGAACTCGTCGTCGAACTCGCCGGCACGGATGAGGTCGTCTTCGACCTCCGTGGGGTCGGCGTCCGAGTAGAGCCCCCGGACGACCGTCTTCACGTTCCAGGCGTCGAACTTCCGGAGGTAGCGGGCGACGTAGTCGTACAGCGGCCCCTCGCACCACCGGAGCAGGTCGTCGAAGTGCTTCGCGAGGTTCCGGTTGAGCGCGTACTCGATGAGGTCGACCCCCGAGTAGCGCGACCCGAGCGCGTCCATCTCCGTCTCGTACTCCGTCTCCTCCATGAACCGGGCGATCTCGCCCGGACCCATGCGGAGCAGTTTCCGGTAGTCGTCCTCGTCGAACAGTGCGGCCCGCCGGGAGCGGACGCGCGCGGTGACGTACTCGTAGTTCGGACTGCCGTCGGCTTTGACGCTCATTGCTCGAACAGTCGGTCGCTGATCTCGCTGAGGTGCTCCTCCCAGACGTCGTCGAGGATCGAGTCGAACGTGTTGTTCACGCGGATGCGCGACGCGTCGCTCTCGACGACGACGCCGCCGAGACAGTCGCGCTCGCCGGCGTACTCGTAGCCGTCGTAGTCCGCGAGAATCTCCTCGAGCAGGTCCTGATCGCCGGCCCGGCCGTAGACCTCGACGGTCGCGTCGCCGTCGAACTCCGCGGTGGCGTCTTCGAGCAGCGCCCGGGTCAGCGTCTCGCGACGCTCGCCCTCGAGGTCGGCGATCCGCTGCGCAGCGGTCTCGCGGACCTCGCCGAGGACGTCCCGGCGCGCCTCCAGGCGCATCTGCTTGGCCTCGAGCTTCGCGCTCGACAGCGTCTGCTCGCGCTCCTGTGCGATCTCGCGCTCGACGTCGCGTTCGGCCTCGTCGACGATCTCCGTCGCGTCCGCCTCGGCCTCGTCGACGATCTCCGCCGCCTCTTCCTCGGCGCTCTCCTCGATTTCGTTCGCACGTGCGCGGGCTTCGTCAAGGATGTCCTCTACGACTGTATCCAGGCTCATTGGTTGAAAGAGAGGGGGCGTTACCCGAGGAAGATTGTGACCAGCGCGAGAATGACGAGCGTCTCCGGGAGCACCGTGAAGATCAGGCCCCGGACGAACATGTCCTCGTCCTCGGCGACGGCACCCACGGCGGCGGCCCCGATACCTCGCTCTGCGATCCCCGCGCCGAGCGCGGCCAGCCCCACGCCCAGGGCGGCGGCCGCCCCGTACGGGATTGCTGGTCCAGCGTTCGCCTGCAGTACTACGTCCGAGAGTGCGGCTGCGAGTTCCATCATGGTTAGGGTGTCTCCGAACAGTCGTGTTTGTTCCTACTGACGCCATAAAGCTTCCCAAAAAAATCGGAAAAGATTCGCCAGCCGTCCCGGACTCCGACGCCGTGTGACCCGGGGTACCAGCTTCATCCGGTATCTGTGACCGTTCGTTTGATTTTATGCGGCAACGGTCGTCGAAAGCCCACGTGATCGGCGGATTCGACCCGCAGACAAACGCTCGACGCGGCAGAGACCGCACCTGGCGGCGTCGCGGCGAGGGGCGGGCCGTCGACCCGGGGCTCAGTCCGCGGTCGTGTACCGGCGGACGTAGCCGAACGGGTCGTAGGGGCGGCCGTCGCCCTGGTAGAACTTCCCGAAGAACTCGACGTACTCGAGCCGGATCGCCTGCATGCCGGCGCTCAGCACGCCCAGCGCGAGCACGAGCACGTGACCCAGCACGAGCAGGACGATCCCGAAGAGGACGGCGATCGGCCCCATGTGGAGGAGGCCGGGGAACATGATCTCGCCGTGTTCGAGCGCCGCGGGACCGTGCGTCACGAGGTAGTGGAACTCGCCCTCGTGGGTGTAGGCGCCGAAGAACAGCAGGTTCACCGTGAACGCGATGCCGACTTCGGCGAGCACCTCCGCGGCCAGCCGGGTGTAGGACAGCGCGTTGACGAGCACGTTGAGGAACTCGACGGCCTCGATCGGCTCGCCGTAGATGAGCAGCGCCAGCCCGAGGAAGAACCCGACGGCGCCGACCAGCCCGAGCCACACGGGCAGGCCGGTGTACCCGAGCGGGATCGCGGCCTCGGCGCCGCTCGCGAACGCCGTGTACAGGAAGTCCGGCTTCATCGTGGCCGCGTGCTTGCTGAAGATCCACACCCACAGCCCGTTGAGCATCAGCAGCCAGGACCCGCTCTCGAGCACGGCGTGTTTCAGGTCGTGGAGCTGCTTGACCTCGAAGAAGTCGAATCCGAAGCCGACGTCGAGGTGGATGATGCCGAGCAGCACGCTGACGAACAGCCACATGGTCGCCCACTCGGCAGTCGCGGGCATGAGGCCCTTCTCGAGAATCGGCCCGTGCATCCCCAGGGCGCCGACCCAGACGTACCGCGTGATCGCGTGGAATCCGAATATCTCGCCGTAGAGGATGCCGAACACCATCGTCAGCACGCCGGAGGCGATGCCGACCCCGCCCATGGCGCGGATGGCGTCGTTGTCGCTCCGGGCGTACAGGAAGTAGCCGGCCACCGCGTACACGAGGCCGTACCCGAAGTCACCGATCATGAGCCCGAAGAACAGCGGGAACGTGAGAAACAGGACGATGGTCGGGTCGAACTCCGTATACTCGGGGCTCCCGACCGCCCGCACGAACACCTCGAACGGCTTCGTGATGCCGGGGTTGTCCTGGATGACCGGCGGCTTCTCGTCGGCCCGCATGTCGGTCCCGCCGTCGGCGGCCACCTCGCCGGACTCGGTCGGCTCCTCGTGGTGGCGCCCGGAGGACGTATAGGAGGCCCGCGAGAGCTCGTCGACCTCGACGTGCTCTCCGACCGCGTCCCGGATGGCCTCGCTGAACTCGGTGTACTCCTCGGTGGGGATCCACCCCTCGGCGACGAAGGCGTTCTCGGTCGTCGCGAACGTGAGCGGCGCCTCCTGCTTCTGCACCTCGATGGCGAGCTTCTCCTCGGCCGCGAGGAGGAAGCCGGCCACCTCCAGCCGGAGGTTCTCGAGTTCGTCCTCGACCTCGTCGAGGTCGGACTCCAGTTGCTGTTTCCGGTGCCGGAGTTCCGAGACGTACTCCTCGGGGCTCCCCTCGGCGTCGGGGATCTCGATCGCGGTGAACTGCGCCCCGACGAGCGCGTCCTGCAGCGGCGCGTCGGCGGGGTGGGCGAAGACGGCGACGGTGCCGCCGCCCGAGAACACCTCGTAGGTGTCGACGTCCGTCGCTCGGGCCAGCGTCTCCCGGACGTCCCCGGCGTCGCCCTCGCCGACGGCCACGGTCAGTTCCTCGTAGCCGGCGAGCAGGTCGAGGTCGATGCCGAGGTCGGCGAACGGGCCGACCGCGTCGATGCGCTCCTCGACGCTCCGGAGTTCGTCTTCGAGTTCCTCGCGCTCGTCGTCGAGGTCGTTGACGTCCTGACGGATCTCTTCCAGCTCTTCGTCGATCGCCTCGTCGGTGACGATGCGCGAGGGACCTGCGTCGTCCTCCTCGACGCCGAGGATCGACTGGAGCGAGCGCACGGTGACCAGCTTGTCAGAGGCCTCGTCGGCGCCCTGCACCGGGTCGCCGGGCTCGAACCCCTCCCAGGCCCCGTCGTACTCGACGACGTGCAGCAGGTTCAGGTCGTGGACGGTCTCGACGACGTCGTCCATCACGCGCTTGGATCCCGTTACCGAGACCCGGCTCATTTGCTCAGGTCTGAGCATGCACCGCCTCCTCGAACAGGTCGACGACGTACTCGACGACGTCGTCTTCCCGGTCTCTCGCCTGGCTCTCCAGCTCCTTGCGCGCCGACCGGCCCTCCGAGAGGATCGACTCCCGCTGGGACTCGATCTCCTCGCGGGCCTCGGCGAGTCGCTCCTCCTGAAGTTCGTCGGCCTCCTGACGGGCCTCCTCGCGGATCTCGTCCGCGCGCTCGCGGGCTTCCTCGATCCGCTCGTCGTGGGCCTGTTCGGCCTCCGCGACGATCTCGTCGGCCTCGTCCTCGGCCTCCTTTATCCGGTCCAGAACATCTGGCCTCGCCATGTCTCTATCGGCCGGTGGTTCGGAAAGCGCCTATTTGGTAGTTGCGAAACTCGTCGTCGCCGGCGAGGCGACGCCTCGCGCTCGTTCCCGGTCTCCGGCCGTCCCCCACGGTCGCAACGAGCAGACATATACCCCGGAAGCGCCAACCGGGTACCGATGGGACTCCTCGAGAACAAGGCCCGCGCGCGGCTGTTCTACAAGTACCTCTCGCGGGTGTACGACCGGATCAACCCTCTCGTCTGGAACGAGGAGATGCGCGAGGAGGCGCTCGAGTGGTTCGACCTCGCGGCGGACGACCGGGTGCTCGACGTCGGCTGCGGGACTGGCTTCGCGACCGAGGGGCTGCTCCGGCGCACCGACGACGTCTACGCCCTCGACCAGAGTCCACACCAGCTCGACCGCGCCTTCGAGAAGTTCGGCCGGCGCGGGCCGGTCCGGTTCGTCCTCGGCGACGCCGAACGGCTCCCCTTCCGGGACGACAGCTTCGACGCCGTCTGGTCCTCCGGATCCATCGAGTACTGGCCCGACCCCGTCGCGACCCTCCGGGAACTCCGCCGGGTCGGCCGACCGGGCGCGTCCGTCCTCGTCGTCGGCCCCGACTACCCCCGCTCGTCCGTGTTCCAGAAACTCGCCGACGCGATCATGCTGTTCTACGACGAGGACGAGGCCGACCGGATGTTCCGCGCGGCCGGCTTCGAGGCCGTCGAACACCACGTCCAGCAGGCCCACCCGGGCAGCCCGCGGGCCATCACGACGGTCGCGCGCGTCCCGGACGAGTCCCCCTCCGGCGCGGCGCCCGAGTCCGAGACGGTCGAGGCCTAACCCCGAGCGGTCAGGTTCGCCACCGTCGCCCCGTCGACCGAGACCTCGACGCGGACCACGTCGCCCGGATCCGGGCGGGGCGCGTTCGTCGCCGCCAGTCGGAAGCTCGCGGTCTCGCCCGCCGTCCAGGTCTGGTCGGCCGCGGGGTTGAACGGCCCGTGCGGGCCGCTCTCGAACCCGCGCGCCGAGAAGAACGGGACCGGCGGCTGATGGGCCAGCGGCTCGCCGGCCACGGTGACCCTGAGCCGCACCGCGCCGGCGTCGAGCGGTGCGCCGCCCTCGTGGACCAGCGCGACGCGGTCGGTCGCGGCGTCGACGTGGAGCGAGAGCGCCGTGTGGCGCGGCGCGTCCGGCGGCTGTACGTGGAACGCGGCGGCGCTCACCGCCACGCTGGCGAGGACGGCCAGCGAGACGAGCAGGACGGCGCCGATCACCGGCGTGACTGCGCGGGTCCGGTCGTGCATGTCCGGGCCGGGGTGGTCCCGGCCTCCCTGATAAGCCTCAGGCCCGGCCGACGACGGTCGCCCGGGCGCCCGCGCGAGTGACGGTGACGTTCGCCTGTCCCCGCGGCAGGACGATCCAGCGCTCTCCGTCCAGGCCGGTCCGGCCGGCGGGCTCGCCGTCGACCAGGACGGTGGCGGCGACGGGCGATCCGCCGGCGTCGGAGACGGCCACTCTCGCCGGGCCGCCGGGGTAGGTGGCGTTCACCCGGAGCACGAGCCCGTCGGTGCGGCGCTCGCCCAGCCGCGTGGTCGGGACGCGCTCGACCCCGAGGTACTGGACCTCGCGGAACACGTCCGCCGTCCCGCCGTCGAGGTAGGCCACCACGTCGCTCGTGCGGTCGACCCCGTGCGGGTGGTTGATCGAGACGGGGTAGACGGCGGCCAGGCGGAGCGACGGGCCGCCCGCGAGCAGCCCGATGGCGTAGCCCTGGTGGTTCTCGAACGCCCAGGGGTAGAGCTCGCGGGCGCGCGCCTCGGCGGCGTCCAGGGGCGGCTGGGTGCCGTTCGCGAACTGGTTCGGCCGGCTCTGGTTGCGCGCGCTCGCGACGTACGTCTCGCGGACGTACTCGCCGCCGACGCCTCCGGCGCTGTCGACGGTCGCGAGCACCACGCCGTCGGCGCTGGTGGCGACGTAGGCGCGGACCGGCTCGTGCCGGCCGGCCATCGCGTCCGCCGCGCGGCCGCGGACCGGTCCGGTGAGCGGGAGCAGGTCCGCCTTCAACGACGCGAGCCGCCGGTCGGACACCGGCTGGCCCTCGGCCGCGTCGACGCGCGCGTTCAGGTGGGAGAGGCGCGTGCCGAGCCGGCGAGCCTCGGTGTCGACGATCGCCAACTGACGGAGGTACTGGGCGGTCGTGATGCGGTCGGCGTTGTACTCGGCGCGCACGCGTCGGTCGCGCCGGTCGAGGGCGTCGATGCGCGACCCGAGGCGACTGGCGGTCGCCTGGACCGCCGCGCGTCGGGCGCTCGCGTTGGGCGCGGCGCGGTAGCGCGCGTCGAGGCGCAGGTCGTCGTACCGGCTGTGGAGGTCGGCGGCGTCCGCGGCGAGCGCGCCGCCGACGTCGAGGCCGGCCGTCCCGCGCTCGCTTCGCTCGACGGGGCCGTCGAGGGCGAGATACGACACGCTGTTCGGCACCTGAGTCACCCGGGTGGGTCCGGGCGGGTCCGCGACCGCCGCCGCGGTCGCGTTCGTCGTGCCCGACGCCGGCGCCGCGGCGACCACAGACCCGACCACGAGGAGGAGGACGCAGAGGGCGGGGAGCGAGCGGGTCATCCACCGGCCCAATGGGTGCGCGGGGTAAAACCAGTTCGCCTTCACACGGGCGCGGACCCGACCGACGCGGATCTGATCGACGCGGCACCCGGCCGGCGCGCGTGGGGCGTACGCCCGGCCCAGGCCGAGACTCGGCCGATGGAAAGCGTTTTGCCACCGGGGAATCCAGTCCTCGACATGCGACCGTGGTCGCACGCGGTCCCCCGCTCCGCCCTCGCCTTCGCCCTCCTGCTGGGACTCCTGGTCGCGGTCGGCAGCCCGGTGGCTCCCGCGAGCGGCGCGTCCCAGTCGGGCGGAGTCGCGCGCACCAGCGCTCCGCCCGTGGAGATGACGGTCGCGCTGCAACCCGACGGCGACGCGGTCTGGAACGTGACCACGACGGTCGCGGTCGAGTCGGAGCGAGACCGGGAGGCGTTCGACGACCTCGCGGCCGCCTTCCGGCGCGGCGAGGCGCCCGGCCCCTCGGCCGACCTGTTCCGTCGCGCCGCGGCCGCCGCCGGCAGCGCGACCGGCCGCGAGATGCGCGTCCGCGACGTGAACCGGACCGCGGTCCAGCACAACGAGACCGGCCGACTCACGCTCCGGTTCACGTGGACGAACTTCGCGCGGACGCCGGGCGACCGCATCGTCGTCGGCGACGCGTTCAACACGACCAACGGCACCTGGCTCCCGGGCCTCACCGACGGCCAGACGCTCGTCGTCGAACCGCCGCGCGGCTACAACGTCGAGAGCGCCTCCATCGGCCCGCGGAACGGCGTCCTCAGGTGGGAGGGCCCGACCACGTTCGAGCCCGACGCGCCCTCGGTGACCTACCAGCGCTCGGGCCTGCCCGGGACCGAGACGCCGCCGGGGTTCGAGCTCGGGAACCTCTCGCTGATCGGCGTCGGCCTGGTCGCGCTCGCCGTCGTCGTGATCGCCGCCTACCTCTGGCGGCGCCGGGGGGCGGGCGACGAACCGGGCCCGGGGCCCGCGGCCGCCCAGACGAACGGCGGCTCGACGGGCGGCGCGGCGACCGACGCGGCCGCCGACGCCCCGGCCGACGCGGTCGCCGGCGCCGACGTCGACGAGGAACTGCTCTCCGACGAGGAGCGCGTCGAGCACCTCCTCGAACGGAACGGCGGCCGGATGAAGCAGGCCGACATCGTCACCGAGACCGGCTGGTCGAACGCGAAGGTCTCGCAGCTGCTCACGTCGATGGACGAGAGCGACCGGGTGAACAAGCTCCGCATCGGTCGCGAGAACCTCATCACCCTCCCCGACGAGGACGTCGCGGAGTTCGACTGATCGCCCGTCCGCCGGACCTGCGGGCGAATACCCGCAGTAGGCGGGTCGAAGCCACAATTTCCGCCGGCGAGATTCGGAAACGCTTAACTCCGAAGCGACGCCAGTCCTGGGTGCATGAAAATTCTCGTCACGGTCAAGGAGGTGGCCGAAGTCGAGGACGAGTTCGACATCGACGGGCTCGAAATCGACGAACGGTACCTGGAGTACGATCTCAACGAGTGGGACGACTACGCCGTCGAGGAGGCCGTCCAGATCAGCGAAGAGAACGACGACGTAGAGGTCGTCTCTGTCACGATCGGGCCCGAGCGCTCCGAGGAGACCATCCGGATGGCGCTCGCGAAGGGCGTCGACCGCGCCATCCGCGTGTGGGACGACGCGCTGGCCGAGGCGCACCTGCTCGACGTGAACACCAAGGCCGAGATCCTGCAGTCCGTCGTCGAGGCCGAGGAGCCCGACCTCGTGCTCACGGGCGTCCAGGCGGCCGACGACAGCTTCGGGGCGACCGGCGTCGCCCTCGCCCAGCGCGTCGGCTTCGAGTGGGCGGCCGTCGTCAACACGCTCGATCTCGACGTCGACGGCGGCGTCGCCAACGTCCACCGCGAACTCGAGGGCGGCCTCGAGGAGCTGACCGAGGTCGACACGCCCGCCGTCCTCACCATCCAGACGGGGATCAACGAACCGCGGTACGCGAGCCTGCGCGGCATCCGCCAGGCGCAGAAGAAGCCCCTCGACGTCGAGGACCTCGCCTCGCTGGAGCTGGACGCGAGCGTCGCCGACAGCGAACTCGAACTGACGTCCGTCTACGAGCCCGAATCCGAGGGCGAGGCCGTCATCTGGGAGGGTGACGCCGGCGAGACCGCCGCGAAGCTCGCCGAGTTCCTCCGCGACAAGGGGGTGGTCGAGGCATGACCGTCCTCGCCGTCACCGAGCACCGGCGCGGCGAACTCCGCGACGTCTCCAAGGAGATCGTCACGGCCGGCGCCGAGCTCGTCGACGCCCAGGGCGGAGAGCTCCACCTCGCCGTCATCGGCGGCGACGTCGACGCGCTGGCCGAGCAGGTCGACCGCGAGGGCGTCGACGTCATCCACACCGTCGACGAGGGCGAGGAGTTCAACCACGGCGTCTACACCCAGGCCATCGAGCAGCTCTACGAGCAGGTCGGCCCGGACGTCCTGCTGATGCCCAACACGGTCAACGGCCTGGACTACGCGCCCGCGGTCGCAGAGTCGCTCGGCCTGCCGCTCGCGACCGACGTCGTCGGCTTCGAGGGCGACGGTACCCTGCAGATCACCCGCGAGATGTACGGCTCCAAGGTCGAGAGCACCATCGAGATCGAGGCCGACGCCGCCGCGATCACCATCCGGCCAGCCGAGTGGCCCCAGGCCGAGGGCACCGGCGACGCCGACGTGCAGGCCGCCGACGTCGACATCGACGAGTCCGCCGTGGGCACCACCGTCACCGGCTTCGAGGAGGTCGCCGCCGGCGACGTCGACATCAGCGAGGCGGACTTCCTCATCTCCATCGGCCGCGGCATCGAGGAGGAGGACAACCTCCCGCTGATCGAGGCGCTCGTCGAGACCACGGGCGCGACGCTCTCGTCCTCGCGGCCGATCGTCGACAACGGCTGGCTCCCCAAGAACCGACAGGTCGGTCAGTCCGGCAAGGTCGTCACCCCCGACGTCTACATCGCCATCGGAATCTCAGGCGCCGTCCAGCACGTCGCCGGCATGAAGGGCTCGGACACGATCATCGCGATCAACACCGACCCCAACGCGCCGATCTTCGACATCGCCGACTACGGCATCGTCGGCGACCTCTTCGAGGTCGTCCCCGAACTCATCGAGCAGTTCGGCGGCGAGACCCCGGACGTCTAGCCGCCGTTCACGGACCTCCCGCGGGAATCCCGCCCCGGTGGCCCTCGACTGCGGACATCTTTGGCGCACTCGGCCGCCGAACGCGGCCCGCCTCCAGACTGGACCGTAGCCCCGGACTGCCGCGAGCGCCCGCAGGGCGGTACACCGCGCTCTCCAGCGGGACCGCGGCGACGTCGACGGCGGGCGCGACTCCGGATCGGCGTCGCCCGGCCCGGGACGGGACACCGCGGCCGGCGGACGCCGCGCGACCGACACGGGACTCATATGGTTCTCGCCTCTCTGGTCGTCCCATGGAGACGATCGAGGGGACCGTCCTCGCCGGGCGGTCGTTCGACCCGATCGAGGGGCGCGTCGTCGTCGAGGACGGCGAGATCGCGGCCGTCGAGGAGCTCACGGCGCGCGACGGCGACCCGAATCGCATCGTCCTGCCGGCGTTCGTGAACGCGCACACCCACGTCGGCGACTCGGTCGCCAAGGAAGCGGCGGTCGGCCTCGGACTGGAGGCGGCAGTGGTGCCGCCCGACAGCCTGAAACACCGGCGGCTGGCGGCGGCCGACCGCGAGACCCTTGTCGGCGAGATGCACCGCACGCTCCGTTTCATGGAGCGAACCGGTACCGCGGCGTTCCTCGACTTCCGCGAGTTCGGCGTCGAGGGCGCCCGGGCGCTCCGCGAGGCCGCCGAGGGTCTCGACGTCGAGGCCTTCGTGTTCGGGAGCGACGACCCGGCGGTCCTGGACGTGGCCGACGGGTTCGGCGCCAGCGGCGCGACCGACGACGAGTTCGCCGCCCGGCGGGCGGCCGCCAGGGAGCGCGGGGTCCCGTTCGCCATCCACGCTGGCGAGCCGGACGCCACCGACATCCACCCGGCGCTGGACCTGGAACCGGACCTGCTGATCCACATGGTCCACGCCGGGGCCGACCACCTCGAACGGGTCGCCGACCAGGACGTCCCGATCGCGGTCTGTCCCCGCGCCAACCGCGTCCTCGGGGTCGGCCGGCCCCCGATCGAGACCCTGCTCGAGTACACCGACGTGGCGCTCGGGACGGACAACGTGATGCTGAACGCGCCGTCGATGTTCCGCGAGATGGAGTACACCGCGAAGACGTTCGACCTCCCGTCGCGGACGGTGCTTCGGATGGCGACGACCGCGGGAGCAGCGGCGGTCGGCCTCGACTGCGGCGTGATCGAACCGGGCCGCCGGGCCGCGCTGCAGGTGCTCGACGGCGGCTCGGACAACCTCTCGGCCGCCGCGGACCCGGTCGACGCGGTGGTCCGGCGGGCGACGCCGCTGGACGTCCAGCGGGTCGTCTGCTGAACGGGACGCGGCGCCTCGCCGGCGAGTGCCGCAGACGCGCCGTGCGCTCCGCGCGACGCCCCGAACGTCGCCAGGGCGGAGATCGTCGCTCGACTCCGGGCGCTGCGACCGACGGCGGTGCGCCGCACGCGTCCCGGAGCGGAGTGGAGCGGTGGACGTCCGGTTTCGTCACGTACTTGCCTGGCGCGCCAGTACGTCCGGTCGATGGAGTATCTCGAATCCCGACGAGCGCGAGTCGAGGAGCGCCTCGAAACCGTGCTCGACCGGGTCGAGCCCCCTCACCTCGCCGAGCAGGTCCGCCACGTGGCGCTCTCGGGCGGGAAGCGCGTCCGGCCGACGGTGACGGTCCTCGTCTGCGAGGCCGCCGGCGGTCGCCCCGAGGACGCGGTCGACTACGCCGTCGGCATCGAACTGGTCCACAACGCCTCGCTGGTCATCGACGACATCATCGACGAGTCGGATCTCCGGCGCGGCGTCGCGAGCGCCTGGTCGCGGTTCGGGTACGGCTCCGCGATCATCGCCTCCGACGGCCTGCTCGGGGAGGCCTTCGAGCTGTTCTCGCCCGAACAGCGCGCGATGCAGGCCGTCGCCGAGTCGATGGTGGAACTCGGCGAGGGCGAGGCGACCGAACTCGTCTCCCGGCCCACGACGGAGGCGGAGTACATGGACCTCGCGCGCCGGAAGACGGGGGCGCTGTTCCGCGCCGCGGCCGAACTGGGCGCCATCGCCGCCGACTCCGACCCGTTGACCGTCGAGGCGTTCGGCGACTACGCAGAGCGGGTCGGCGTGGCGTTCCAGATCCGGGACGACGTGCTCGACGCCACCGCCGACGCGGACGACCTCGGCAAGCCCACCGGTCAGGACGCCGCCATGGGCCGGCCCTCGGTCGTCCAGATCACGGACCTCACGCCGGCAGAGGCGAACGAGCGCGCCCGAGAGCAGTCCGACGCCGCGCTCGACGCGCTGGTCACCGCCGACGTCGGGGACTCCCAGGCCATGGAGTACCTCCGGGACCTCGCGGAGTTCGTCGTCGTCCGGGAACGGTGACGCCGGGCCGACGCCCATTTGTGTCGTCGGACCCAGGGCTCGCCCATGAGTGACGAGCCCGGCGTGCTCGGTCGGCTGGCCCGACGGCTCGGCCGCGAGTACGGCGAGGCCCGCGCGGCCTACCGGGACGGGCGGGGGACCCGGGGCGGCTCGCTCCCGACCGACGAGTCCGGGAACGTCCGCATCGTCTGTCGCCGGTACGCCGAGCGCCGCGCCGTCGCCTTCGACGACGCGGGTCGCCCGGCCTGCTTCGACCCCGACCACCAGGACTGCCAGGGCTGCGTCGAGGACGTCCGCGACGGCCAGGTCGAGACCTGGTAGCGACGTGACCTGACCTGACGTAACCTGACCTGACGTGACGCAGTGTGACGCGCCGCGTCGCGTCTCGACGGGTTCGAGGCGCTGCCTACGGTCGCGCCCCGATACGCCGTCTCTCCGATCCGGCTTCGACCCGGCAGGCCCCGCCGACCGACGGGTAGCGTTTTCCGGTCCCGCCCCGTCTGCGGGCGCATGCGAACTGTCGCCGTCGTGCTGGCCGGCGGGACCGGCACGCGTCTCTACCCGGCCAGCCGCCCCGACTGTCCCAAGCAGTTCCGCTCGTTCGACGGCGGCCCCTCGCTCCTCTCGCGGGCGGTCGAGCGGGCCGCCGTCGCCGACGAGACGGTCGTGCTCACGCGGCCCGCCCTCGCCGAGCGCGCCGCCGAGCACGCGCCGGACGCGCAGATCCTGACCGAACCGGCCGCCAAGGACACCGGCCCAGCGCTGGCCTACGCCGCCCACGAACTCCGGGACGCCGACGCGTTGCTCTGCCTGCCGAGCGACCACTACGTCGCCGGGCCCTTCGAGCGCGTCGCCCGCGACGGACTCCGGGTCGCCCACGAGACCGGCGCGCTCGTGACCTTCGGCGTCGAGCCGACGCGCCCCGCGACCGGGTACGGCTACGTCCGGCCCGGCCCCGAGCGGACGCTCGACGGCGCCACCTACCACCCGGTCGAGCGGTTCACGGAGAAGCCGGATCCGGAGACGGCCGATCGCTACTGCGAGCAGGGCTCCCTCTGGAACGCCGGGCTGTTCGCCTGGCGGCCCGACGCGTTCCTCGCGGCCGCGCGCGACTCGCCGCTGGCCCCGCTCGTCGACCGCCTCGACGACGGCGCACCGGCGGCTGGCTTCGCGGCCGTCGACCCCATCAGCGTCGACTACGCGGTGCTCGAACGGACCGACGACGCCGTGGTCGTCCCCGCGCCGATCGAGTGGGACGACCTCGGCGCCTGGGACGCGCTGGCGCGCGTGCTCGACGCGGACGCGGACGGCAACGTCGCGCTCG
>JBDGSV010000076.1:15232-20638 GCA_042217375.1 Haloarculaceae archaeon
CGTCGCGCTCGACTCGGCGGAGGCGGTTCTGGCCGCCGGCGAGGAGATCGAGGTGACTGCGGTCGGCGTCTCGGACCTGGTCGTGGCGGCCTACGACGGCCGCGTGGTCGTGGTCCCGACGGACGAGGCCCAGCGCGTCCGCGACGTGGCCGACCGGCGGGGTGGTGACGGGGCCGACGAGGAGTAACGGACCGCGAGCGCACCGATCCCGCAGGACGGGCCATCTGGCCCTGTGCGCCGCGCCAGCGGGGCCTCGGCCGGTCAGTCCGCCAGGTCGATCACGAGGTCGTCGTCGAGCGTCGCCTCGAGTCGGTCCCCGTCGAGGGTGACGACGACGCAAACGTGGCCCTCGGTCTCCGTCACGTCGACGCCATCGAAGAACGCCGGTGCCCAGGGTGGACACGTCCGGACGTCGATCCCGTGGTCGTGGTAGAACGCCGCCGCCACTGGATGCATGGATAGTCGGATAGCGACCGGGAGGTCGACTACGACGCCACAGCGCGCACACTGGGTCGTGAACGCCGGCATGTCGCGTCCGCGAGGTCGGCGGACCAGTCGAGGCGCGCGTAGCAGAACGGACAGACGTGCTCGGCGGCCAACCCCAGGTCGCGCCTGGTCTTCCGCGTCAGCAGGGCGACGACGTCGGCCATCGAGCGTCCCTCCACCGCGCCCGGCGGGAGCGCGTTGTGGAAGACGTGGTCGTTCGGACAGTGGACCCGGAGGAGCCCCGTGTCGTACGTCGCCGCGAGCGCGTCGCCACACGCCGGGCAGGGATCGCCCAGGTCCGTCGGACCGCGGGCGGTCGCCTCCCCGTAGACGCCGGTCGACAGGGCCGCGACGACCTCCACGCCCGCCGGGGAGAGTCGGTAGCCCTCGTCGGTCTTGGTTACGAACCGTCCCACCAGTTTCTCGAGGTGGTAGTTGAAGTTCCCCGAGTCGCGCAGTCCGACCCGCCGGCGGAGGTCGGCGAACCCCAGCGTCCGGGCTGACGGCGACTCCCGGAGCCGTTCCGCGAGCACCCGCAGGATACCGATCCGCGTCTCGTCGCTCAGTATCTCGAACCCCCGACCCGACGCTGATTCGTCGGACCCTGGCATTCGGACTTCTGCAACTGTCGGCCTAACAAGCTTTTCGGGCGCACCGGCCCCCGACCGCGACGGACGCACCGGCTCCTCGAAATATCTCAGTTTTTATACTGTATCCCGTTGCTGGAACGGTATATCACCCTCCGACCCGTCGCGTCGAACGCAATGGCCGACGTTGCATCCACGTCCGGGCCCGCGCCCACCGGCCGCTCGCTGCGCGCCGGGGGAGCGGTGGTCCTGCTGTCGAGTATCGTCGTGAGCGCCCTCTCGTTCGGGGCGCTTCCCGTCCGCGTCCGCGTCCACTGGACGTTCGGGAGCGGACCGTACTACGGGCCGGAGTTCGTCGGGAGGGCGGTCGTCCCGATCCTGTTCCCGTTGCTCGTCGCGGTGCTGTTCGCCGGGACGACCTGGCTCGCGGCGCGGCTCGAGCGCGCGGGAGCGTTCGGGTCGGCCCGCTCCGTCTACGACGCGATCGTGCTTGCGACGCTCGCGGTGCTGGTGCTCGCTCAGATCGCACTCGTGGCCGCGAACCTCGGGTGAACGGGCTCCCGGATCCTGGCTGCGAGGTGCTCAGACCGACCGCGACGACCCGCCGTCGACGGGGAGCGCCACGCCGGTGATGTACGTCGAGCGATCGCTGGAGAGGTAGGCCACCGCCTCGCCCAGCTCCTCGGGGTTGCCGACCCGTTCGAGCGGCGTCCCGCTCGCCCACTCCTCCAGGCCCTCCTCGTAGTCTTCGAAGCGGCCGGCGTCGACGCCCTGCTCGACGAGTTCGGTGATCCGCGAGGTCTCGTGCGACCCGGGGAGGACGGCGTTGACGCGCACGTCCGGCGCCCACTCGTGCGACTGGGTCTTCATCAGCCCGATGACCGCCCGCCGGACCGAGTTCGACAGCACGAGGCTGTCGATCACCTCCTTGACGCTCCCGGACGTGATGTTGACGACGGTGCCCGCGTCGCTCTCGACGAGGTGGGGGTGGGCGTGCCGGGTCGCCCAGACGACGCTCATCACCAGCAGGTCGTAGGCGTCGTACCAGTCCTCGTCGTCGGTGTCCAGGAACGAACCGCTGGGCGGGCCGCCCGCGCTGGTCACGAGGTGGTCGAGTCCGCCGAACGTCTCGATGGTCTCGTCGAGGAAGGACTCGACCTGATCGCGCTCGGTGATGTCCGCCTCGATCGCCAGCACGTCGCCGTCGCCGGCCGCCTCGAGCGCCTCGCGCGCGTCTGCCAGTCGGTCCTCCGTGCGCCCGCAGACCGCGACGTTCACGCCCTCGCGTGCCAGCGCCTCCGCGCTGGCCAGTCCCAGTCCCGCGCTCCCCGCCGTCACTGCCGCCGCGTTGCCCTCGATTCCGAGGTCCATAGCCGGGCTAACGGGCAGGAGCGTCTTAATGCCGGGGGTCGGTGCAGCGTGTCGACCCCGAATATAGTGGGCTGGCGGTTACGTCGCCACGGCGAGTAGACGCGCCGATGGCAAGACAGTCTGACGCCCCGGGGTTGGACGTGGCGGAGTCGATCGGCGACCTCGTCGGAGAGACGCCGCTGCTCCGCCTGGACGGCTTCGCCGACGGCCTCCTCGGGAAAGTGGAGGCTGCGAATCCCTACTCCGTGAAGGACCGCATCGCCCGCGAGATGATCGACGCGGCCGAGCGGAGCGGCGACCTCGGCCCGGGTGGCACCGTGGTCGAGTCGACGAGCGGCAACACGGGCATCGGGCTGGCGGCCATCTGTGCCGCCCGGGGCTACGACCTCGTGCTGACGATGCCGGACTCCATGTCGACGGAGCGCCGGACGCTCCTCCGGGCGCTCGGCGCGGACCTGGAACTGACCCCCGCAGAGGAGGGGATGACCGGTGCGAACGAGCGCGCCGAGGCGCTCGCGGCCGACCGCGCGGACGCGGTGCTGGCCCGGCAGTTCGAGAACGAGGCCAACCCCCGGGCTCACCGACGGACGACCGGCCCCGAGATCTGGCGGGCCACGAACGGCCAGGTCGATGCGGTGGTCGCGGGCGTCGGAACCGGCGGAACCATCACCGGCGTCACAGAGTACGTCCGCGAGGAACGGGGGAGGGAGTCGTTCACGGCGGTCGCGGTCGAGCCGGCGTCCTCGCCGACGCTCTCCTCGCAGTGCGCCGACGGCCACGAGATACAGGGCATCGGGCCGGGCTTCGTCCCGGACGTCCTGCGGCCCGAGCTCGTCGACGAAGTCCGTGCGGTCGAGGCGACCGAGGCGAAGGACGCCGCCCGCCGGCTGGGGCGCGAGGCGGGGCTGCTGGTCGGCGTCTCCTCGGGCGCGGCGCTCGTTGCGGCCACCGCGTACGCCCGCGAGCACCCAGGGGAGACGACGGTGGTCGTGCTCCCGGACACGGGCGAGCGATACCTCTCGACGGACCTGTTCGAGTGACTCAGCTCTCGCGCCGGATGCGGACGCCGCCGTCGCCCGTAACCCCGAGCAGGATGTCCTGGCGGACCTCGCGGCCCTGGACGGCGTCGCCGGCCTCGTCGCTGACGCGCTTCATCAGCTCCGGTGCCGTCTGGTTCACCTTCACCCCGGCGTCGTCGCAGGCCGAGTACACCATGTCCGGCACGTCGTAGAGGTCGGTGCCGGCGCTGACGGTGAGCTGGACCGGCGCGCGGAGCGCCTCCGCGAACGCGATGGTCTCGTGGGCCTTCCGGACGTTCTCGCGGGCGCTCCCCTCGATGCTGGAGACGTTCGCTCGCGAGGTGCCGAGCATCTCCGCGATGGTGGCCTGCGCCAGGCCGCGCTCGCGGAGCGCGAGCACTTCCGCCTGACGGCGGGTCAGTACGCTGTCCTCCGGATCGAAGCCGACCCGACTCAGAATCGCGTCGACGTCGACCGCGTCGTCGCGGTCGCCCTCGCCTGCCATCGGACTGTCCTAGCTGCCCCAGAAGTTCTCGCGGCTGCCGAGCCGCTCGCGGCGCGAGCGGCGTCCCTCGCCGTCGCCGTCACCGTCGCCGGAGGTCTCGTCGTTCCTCTCGGCCTCGGCCCCGGTCCCGGTCCCGGTCTCGTCGTCTGCCTCCGGTTCTAGGGGGAGCCGTTCGATCTCCTCCGCTCGGGCGTGGTTCGAGCGCACCTTCGTGACCCTGACGCGGGCGCGGGCCTCGGGCAGGACGCCGTCGACCATGATGATGAAGCCGTCCTCGGTTCGCCCGACGCCGGCACCGCTCTCGTGAATATCCTCGACGGTGACGACGACCTCCTCGCCGGGTTTGACCGGCTGTGACTTCAGGTCGCGGATCGGCTGGTTGTAGTGCTTGCACCACTCGGCTCCACCGCGGTCGCCGTAGTGGACGCACCCCATCCCCTCGATCCGCTCTGTGAAGTTGGGACAGTCGTCCGCCAGTGGACAGTCCGGCATAGACGAGACTAGAGAGGGAGCGCGTTAAACGTTTGCGGGTCGGCAGGTGTCTCGAAACGCTTAGCCCCCCGAATCCCCACGATACGGCCATGAACCGCCCCGCTCCGGAACTGGCGCTCGTGGTCGGCGCGGTCCTCGCGGTCCCGTTCGCCGCCTACGGCGTGCTGTTCTCGGACGCCGTCCTCTGGACCCTCCTCGCGTCCGTCGTCGTCCTCTACGCGTTCGCCGCCTTCGCGATCTCGCGGGACGACGACCCGACGACCGTCCTCCCGACCCGGTCCGTCCTCGCCGCGACCGGCGTGTTCGGGGCGCTGGCTGTGGGCTACGGCCTGGCCGTCGCGACGCCGCTGCTCGGCCTGCTGGTGGCGCTCGTCGCTGTCGTCCCGGCCCTCCGCTACCGGCAGCGCTACGGCGACGCGAGCCGCCGAATCTCGCCCGTCGCAACCCTCGTCGTCGCCGTCCTCGCCGCCGCGGCCGTCGTGGTCTACGGCGTCGCGGTCGCCGACGCCTCCCCGGTCGCCTCCGTCGACGCCGCGCTCCTCCTGTTGGCCGCGCTCGACGACCGCGCGGTCCGGGACGCCGCGCTCGGCCCCGCCGGCGAGATGGTCGCCGTCGCGCTCTGTACGGGCGGCGGCGCGCTCGTGGTGCTCTACTTCGTCGCCACCGGCCGCCCCACGACGGGCCTCGGTCTGGCGGCGCCGCTGCTGGCGGTCGGGGCCTTCCTCGCGCTGGAGTGACCGGGACGACCGTGTCAGTCCCACCTTTTTGGCTCGGGACACGGCCTTCGGCCGGTCCCTCGCGAAAAAGCTGGACCAAAAATCGGGAAGTCGTCTGGTCAGGCGAGCGGCGTCCGCTCGACGACCGTGCCAGTCCCACCTTTTTGGCTCGGGCCACGGCCTTCGGCCGGTCCCTCGCGAAAAAGCTGGACCAAAAATCGGGAAGTCGT
>JBDGSV010000076.1:20738-21689 GCA_042217375.1 Haloarculaceae archaeon
CTGGTCAGGCGAGCGGCGTCCGCTCGACGACCGTGCCGTCGTAGGTTGGGTACTGCTCGACGACTTCGCCGTCGTCGACGTCGCCCTCGTCGACCATCTCCTCCAGAAGCCACCAGGCCAGTTCGACGTGATCGGTCTTCACGGCGTAGAACTCCTCGGGGACGCCGAGCGCGGCCAGGCGGTCGGGGTCGACCCACGTCTTCCCGTAGACGAGCGTGCCGTCGTCGGTGATCTCGTCGAAGGGGCGCCGGATGTTCTCGGCCATCCGCTTCAGGCGGTTGCGGTGCTGGGCGGCGTCCTTGAAGACGCTCGTGCAAAAGTAGACCTTCGGGTGGTCGCCCATCACCTCCAGCACGTCGTGGGATCCCTCGACGGCGCTCATGTGGTCCTCGCGGAGTTCGTAGCCCGCCTCCTGCATCCGGCGGAAGTTCCCCTCGCTCATCTCGAACTCGTTGACGTTGCAAAACGCCGCCGCACCCTCGTCGAGGAACTCCAGAAACTCCTCCTCGGCGCGGATGCCCGGGATCTCGAAGGCCGGGGTCAGCCCCTCCTCGCGAGCGACGTAGAGGATGTCCTCCCACTCGGTGCCGTGGAGGTCGCCCCACAGGTCCAGCGGCGGGTGGAAGCGGATCTCGTCGAGACCGGCCTCGGCCAGGCGGCGCATGTTCTCGCGCCCGCCCGTGATGCCGGTGTAGAGGTGAGTGTGGTGGTCCTCACCGAACTCGTCTTTGAGCAGCGAGAGGTAGCGACAGGTCCGGTCGAGGACCTCCTGGGGCTCGCCGCCGGTGATCGAGGTCCCGAGCGCGTCCATCCGTTTCGCCTCCTCGACGACGTCGGCGTCCGACTCGACCGGCCGCTCGTTCGCGTACACCTGGGTGACGTTTTTGCGGGTCTCGCCGAGCGGACAGTAGAAGCAGTCGCGCTGGTCGCAGTAGCCGTAGACGAACAGCA
>JBDGSV010000077.1:0-20688 GCA_042217375.1 Haloarculaceae archaeon
CTCGTCGGCGTCGGCCTCGATCTCGTCGGCGTCGGCCTCGGTCTCGTCGGCGTCGGCCTCGACGTCGGCTCCCTCGGCGTCCGCCTCTGCGTCAGCCCCCTCGACGTCGGCCTCGGGCTCGACGTCGGCGGCCTCGGTCTCCTCGGCCGTCCCGAGATCCGGCGCGGCGGTCGCGGGCTCGGCTTCGGACCCGGGTTCGGTCTCGGTCCGGGTGGCGCCCTCGGCCTGGCCGGCGGCGGTCCACTCGCGGCTCCGCGGCTCGCGGCCGAGGTCGGCGTTCTTCTCGCACTTGGCGGAGCAGTAGTGGACCGTGGTGCCGTCCGTGTGGACGAACATGGTTCCGGTTCCGGGCTCGATGTCGTCGCCGCAGTAGTCACACTCGCGCGTCTGCGGCATGGGTCACTGCCCCCCGATGGCGTCGGCCTCGCGGGCGGTCTCGCGGAGCTGGATGACGTCGCCCTCGCGGACCGGACCCAGGACGTTGCGCGTGATGATGCGCCCCTGGTTCTCGCCCTCCTGGATCCGGCACTTGACCTGCATGGCTTCGCCGTGCATCCCGGTCTTGCCGACGATCTCGATGACCTCTGCGGAGGTCGCGTCGCTCTCGGACTCTTCGGCGCTCATCGCCCTATCGGAGTTCCTCGATCTTGCTGGCGATGTCCTCGACCTGTCCGTCGGCGTCGCCGGCGTCGACGATCGCCGCGGCGGCGCTCCCGACCTCGAGACCGGCCGCCTGGCCGATCTCGTCCTGGGTCTCGATGAAGACGAACGGGATGCCCTTCTCGTCCGCGAGTTCGGGCAGGTGCATCACCACTTCTTCCGGCTGGACGTCCTCGGCGATGTAGACGAGCGTGGCGTTGCCTCGCTCGACCGCCTTGGTCGCCTCGTTCGTGCCTTTCTTTACTCGGCCTGTGTCTCGGGCGATCTCCAGGGCCTCGATGGCGTCCTCCTGGAGTTCCGGCGAGACGTCGAAATCTACGTACACTGGCATGTGTGGATCACCTCCCGCACACCGGCTCGCGCTCCCTCGCCCGTGGTAGTTCCCTGAGGACTGAGAGCATCATCAACCGTGCGCGGGCTGTATCCCGTCGTAATCCTGCCCAGCATAAAAGGGCTTCCGAACGCTCTCGCGCGTGCGAACGGAAGGCACGGCGCTCCTGACCACCTGCGCTCCCGGCCGGGGCACCGACCGGCACTCCGTATATTAAGGTTCAAGCGCGGTGGGGCGCACGTCCGGGTATGGAGTACCACGAGGCCGCGAACTTCCTGTTCGGCCTCCGCCGGTTCGAGCCGCGCGCGGGCACGGACGCCACGCGCGACCTGCTCGCGCACCTCGGGGACCCCCACGAGTCCGTCACGTACGTCCAGGTCGCCGGCTCCAACGGGAAGGGCAGCACGACCCGGATGGTCGAGCAGGCGCTCCGCGAGGCCGGCCTCGACGTCGGACGCTACACCTCGCCGCACCTCGACGACCTCCGCGAACGCGTCACGGTGAACGGGCGCCCGGTCACCAAGGCGGCCGTCTGCGCGTTCGTCGAGGAGTGCCACGAGTGGATGACCGACCGCGCCGCCGACGGCGAGTCGCCCACCTTCTTCGAGACGATCACCGCGCTCGCGCTCTGGGAGATCGGCCGCCAGGACGTCGACGTCGCCGTCCTGGAGGTCGGCATCGGCGGCCGGTACGACGCCACGAGCGTCGTCGACCCGCTCGCGGCCGCCGTCACCTCGGTCACCCTCGAACACACCGACGTGCTCGGGGACACGATCGAGGAGATCGCGACCGACAAGGCCCACGTCGCGCCCGCCGACCGGCCGCTGGTCACCGGCGCGACCGGCGACGCGCTCGCCGCGGTCCGGGAGGTCGCGGGCGACGTCGTGACGGTCGGCGGCGAGGACGCCGACGTGACCGCGGCCTACCGTGGACGCGAGGGGATCGAGGGCCAGGTCGAGCTCGCGGGCCCGGACTGGCAGTTCGAGTCGCGCGTGGCGCTGCTCGGCGCCCACCAGGCCCGGAACGCCGGCGTCGCCGTCGTGCTCGCAGAGCAGGTCGCCGACGCGCTCGGAGTCGACCTCCAGCCCGACGTGCTCGCGCGAGGGCTGCGCAGCGCCCACTGGCCGGGCCGATTCGAGGTCATGGACCGGGCGCCGCTGGTCGTCCTCGACGGCGCCCACAACCCCGGCGGATGCGAGGCCGTCGCCGAGACGCTCGCGTCGTTCGAGTACGACGGGTTGCACCTCGTCGTCGGCGCGATGAGCGACAAGGACCACGAGGGGATGGCGGCCGCCCTCCCGACCGCCGCGCGCGTGATCGCCACCCGGCCGGACGTGGCCCGCGCCGAAGACGAGGCCGCCGTCGCGGCGGCCTTCCGGGCGGCGGGCCACGGCGACGTGACGACCCGGCACGCTGTCGCGGACGCGCTCGCGGACGCGCTCGCGGACGCGGATCCCGGAGACTGCGTGCTCGTCACCGGGTCGCTGTTCGCCGTCGCCGAGGCGCGCCGGCGCTGGACCCGCGTCGAGGTGCCCAAGCGACTCGCGACGCTGGCCGAGTCGCGGGACGCGCTGTCCGCGGCCGACGTCACCGAGGCCGGCGTCTGGCGGATGCGCGCCAAGGGCGTCCACCGCACGCTCCGGGTCCGCCTCCAGCCCCGGCAGGCCGAGTACGTCAAGCAGGAACTGCTCTCGCTCGGCGGCGAGTGTGCGATCTCGGGGGTGACCGATCAGGAGGAACTGGTCGACGCGCTGCTCACCGGGACGCTCGCGCAGTTCCGGCGTCTCTGTGCGAAACTCGACGGCCAGCCCTACGGCCTGGGCCCGCTCGCGACCGACCTGCGGTCGGCCCTCGACATCCAGACCGAGCGCGAGCGGCGGGGCTACCCCTGGGAGGACCGGACGGCGGTGATGGGCATCCTGAACGTGACGCCCGACTCCTTCCACGACGGCGGCCGCTACGACGGCGTCGAGGCCGCGGTCGCCCACGCCCGGGAGATGGTCGAGGCGGGCGCGGACGTCGTCGACGTCGGCGGCGAGTCCACCCGCCCGGGCGCCGAGCCGGTGCCGGTCGACGTCGAGCGCGAGCGCGTCGTCCCCGTGATCGAGCGCCTCGCCGACCTCGACGCGCTGGTGTCGATCGACACCCGGCGAGCGGCGGTCGCCCGCGCCGCCCTGGCGGCCGGCGCGGACGTCCTCAACGACGTGTCGGGGCTGGCCGACCCCGAGATGCGACTGGTCGCGGCCGAGCACGACGCGCCGGTCATCGTGATGCACTCGCTCGGCGCGCCGGTCGACCCGACGGCCTCCGTCGAGTACGACGACGTCGTCCAGGACGTGCTCGACGCCCTCGCCGAGCGGGTGCTGCTCGCGGAGAAGGCGGGCCTCGACCGCTCGCAGATCATCGTCGACCCGGGGCTGGGCTTCGGGAAGTCGCGGCGCGAGAACTTCGAGTTGCTCGGCCGCCTCGAAGAGTTCCACGCCCTGGGCTGTCCGGTGCTGGTCGGCCACTCCCACAAGTCGATGTTCGACCTCGTGGAGTCGGCCGCCGACCACGACCACCCGGCGCCGACGGTGGCTGCGACGGCGCTCGCGGCCGAGCACGGCGCCGACATCGTCCGCGTCCACGACGTGGCCGAGAACGTCGCCGCGATCCGCACGCAGGCGGCGGCCGACGACCCGGACGGCGCCTGATCGGGGTCAGTCGAGGTCGCGGTAGAGCGAGAGGTAGCGGTCCAGGACGGCCCCGCGGTCGTAGTCGGCGAACGACTCGTCGATGGACCAGTGGGGGAAGGTCCGCGCCTCGCGGAGCGCGTCGACGACGTCCTCGTCGTCGGTGGCCAGGAGGCCGCGCCCGTAGCCCGCGACCAGTTCGTGGGCGGCCGACTCGGCCTGGTACTGGACCACGCCGACGCAGCCGCAGGCCAGCCCCCACAGGAGTTCGGTGGCGAACGGCGCCCACGTCGCGGTGTGGACGAAGACGTCCGCCGCCCGGTAGCGGGCGACCCGCTCCTCGCGCGGGCGGTCGCCGACGAACGTCACGCTGTCCTGGAGCTTCAGGTCGTGCGCCTGGGACTCGTACCGGTCGCGCTCGGGGCCGTCGCCCACCACCGTCGTGGTCGGCACGTCCGACAGATCCGCCAGCGCGAGCAGCGCGCTCGTGAGGTTGGCGTCCTCGTCGAGGTCGGTCGCGATCATCACCTCCGCGTCGCCCGCCGGCTCGGTCTCGGAGACGAGGTCGAAGTCGATCGGCTCGGGGACGACCGTCGTCTCGACGGTCGCGCCGGCCTCGCGCACCCACGAGCAGACCAGTTCGGAGGGCGCGGTCATCAGGCTCCCGCCCCGGAGGGCCGTCCGCCCGCGGAGCGTGTCGGGGTACGCCTCGTCGCCGTACCAGTCTGCGACCAGCGGCGCCCGGACGAACGCCGCGCCGACGCAGGCGGCGTGGAGGACGGCCGGCGGCACGGGGTGGACGTGGACGGCGTCGAACGGCTCCTGGGCGAGCAGGAAGGGCAACCGGAAGGCGAACACGGGGGCCGATGGCTCGTCGGTGACCGCGTTGTAGGTGACGGCCCCGGACTCGACGACGAGCGGCGACTCCGGCCACCACCGGGTGCAGAAGACCGTCACCTCGTGTCCGTCGGCCGCGAGGTCCTCGGCGACGCGCTGGACGCGTCGCGTCCCCTCCGTCTCCCGCCGGTGGACGGTCTCCAGTGCCACGACGGCCACGCGCATATCCCGCCTCGCACGCCGGGGGGCAAAAAGTCCGCCGGCTGCGGTCCGGCGCCCGACAGTATATAGGCCCGGCACTGCTCGGATCCGACATGCACGACTACGACCTCGAACGGTACCTGAACGTCGAGAGTGCCTACGGGGCCTCGCTCGGGCCGGACGGTCGGGTCGCGTTCCTGCTGGACACGACCGGCGTCCCGCAGGTGTGGTCGCTCGACCGGCCGCGCGGCTGGCCCGCCCAGCGCACCTTCGGCGACGAGCGGGTCACGTTTGTCTCCTGGTCGCCCGAGCGGCCCGAACTCGTCTTCGGCATGGACGAGGGCGGCAACGAGCGCGAGCAGTTCTTCCGGCTCGACGACGACGGCGCCGTGACGGACCTCACCGCCCACCCCGACGCCAAGCACCGCTGGGGCGGCTGGAGCCACGACGGCGAGCGCTTCGCGTTCGCCTCGAACCGCCGCGAGGAGTCGGTCTTCGACGTCTACGTCCAGGACCGCGACGCCACCGGCGCCGACGCCGACCTGGTCTACGAGGGCGACGGCTGGCTCTCGCTGTCGGGCTGGTCGCCCGACGACGACCGCCTGCTGGTCCACGAGGCCCGGTCCAGCTTCGACCACGACGTCTACGTCCTCGACCTGGCGTCGGGCGACCTGGAGCACGTCACGCCCCACGAGGGGACGGTCCGCTTCCAGAGCGCCCAGTGGGGACCGGCGGGCGAGGCGCTCTACCTCGTGACCGACCAGGGCGAGGACACGCTCTATCTCGCTCGCCTGGATCTGGCGTCGGGCGCGCTGTCGACCGTCGTCGACGGCGACGGCTGGGACGTCGACGGCGTCGCCCTCGACGAGGCGACCGGCCGCCTCGTCTACTCCCGGAACGTCGACGGCTACACCGAACTCACCGTCGGCGAACTCGACGACCCCACCTCGGTCCGCGAGTTCCCGGACCCGACGCTCCCGCGCGGCATCGCGGGCGGGGTGAGCTTCGGCCCCGACGCGGAGACGTTCGCCGTCACCGCCTCGGCCTCGACGCTGAACACGAACGTCTACGTCGTCACCGTGGCCACCGGCGAGGCGGTCCGCTGGACCGACGCCTCCACCGCCGGCATCCCGCGCGAGACGTTCGTCGAACCGGAGCTCGTCCGCTACCCGACCTTCGACGACCGGACCATCCCCGCGTACTTCTCGCTCCCCCGGACGGTCCCCGACGGCGGCGTGCCGGTCGTCGTCGACGTCCACGGCGGGCCCGAGAGCCAGCGTCGCCCCTCCTTCGGCGCGCTCAAGCAGTACTTCCTCTCGCGGGGGTACGCCGTCTTCGAACCGAACGTCCGCGGGTCGACCGGCTACGGCCGCACCTACACCCACCTCGACGACGTGCGCCGGCGGATGGACTCGGTGCGCGACCTCGAACGCGGCGTCCGCTGGCTCCACGGCCAGGCGGCGGTCGACCCGGACCGCGTGGTCGCGCTCGGAGGCTCGTACGGCGGGTTCATGGTGCTCGCCGCGCTCACCGAGTACCCCGACCTCTGGGCGGCCGGCGTCGACGTCGTCGGCATCGCCAACTTCGTCACCTTCCTGGAGAACACCGGCGCCTGGCGCCGCGAGCTCCGGGAGGCCGAGTACGGCTCGCTGGAGACCGACCGCGAGTTCCTCGAGTCGATCTCGCCGACCAACAACATCGAGAAGATCCGCGCACCCCTGTTCGTCCTCCACGGCGCCAACGACCCCCGTGTCCCCGTCGGCGAGGCCGAACAGATCGCAGCGCGGGCCCGCGAGCAGGGCGTCCCCGTCGAGAAACTCGTCTTCGAGGACGAGGGCCACGGCATCACCAAGCTGGAGAACCGCATCGAGGCCTACACCGCGGTCGTCGAGTTCCTCGACGAGCACGTCGCCGCCGAGTGACCGGCCGACCGGCGAGGCGGGACGAGCGGCCCGCCGGCGGCCCGAGCGGGGCGAGCGCTTTTGAGCCGGCGCGCTCTCGCTGCGCGCATGGACGTCAGTGATCGCGCCCGCCGCGCCGTGGCGGCGGAACTCGCGCGCCTGGAACGGGACCACGGCGCCTTCGAGGTCGTCGACAAGACCTGGGCGGTGACGGGCGAGTGGTACGACTGGACCCGCGACCGGACCGAGGCGGGCGCGTTCGGCGGCGCGGGCGTCTGGCTCGTCGGCGACGACGGCCGGGTGCTGCTCGTCCAGCGCGAAGGGGAGTGCCGGTGGGAGGAGCCGGGCGGGAAGCACGAGCCGGGAGAGACGTTCGAGGAGACGGCGCGGCGCGAGGCCCGCGAGGAGACCGGCGTCGAGGCCGCGCTCACGGGCGTCGCGCAGGCCCACCACATCACCGTCACCTGCGAAGACGGGGACCGGGAGCCGCTCGAACAGCTGTTCGTCGTCTTCCACGGCGAGCACGCGGCCGGCGAGCCGCGACCCCGCGAGGGCGAGATCGAGACGGTCCGCTGGTGGGCCGACCACCCCGAGCGGCTCCACTACGAGGAGATCCGGTCGATCTCCGTCCCGGCAGCCGAGTCCTAGTCGACGACGCCCGTGACCGTCGCGGCCTCGACGGCGGCGGCCTCGCTGACGCCGTCGCCGAGGATGGTGTAGCGGTCGCGGATCTCGTGGGCGGTGGTCACCGCCTCGACGAACTGCGCGGCGTCCACGCCGAGGTCGGCGGCGGTCGTGGGTGCGCCGATGGCCGCGAGCGCGTCGCGGACGTCGCGCCACTCGCCGTCTTCGCCGCTGTGGAGGTACTCCGTGACGACGGCGGCGACGCCGACCTGGTGCCCGTGGAGGGCAGCCCCCGGTGCGACGCGGTCGAGCTGGTGGGAGATGAGGTGTTCGGCGCCGCTTGCGGGGCGCGAGGAGCCGGCGATCGACATGGCGACGCCCGAGGAGACGAGCGCCTTCACCACCGCCCAGGCGGACTCCTCCAGCCCGCGCTTGATCGAGTCCGCGCGGCTCACCAGCATCTCCGCGGTCATCTGCGAGAGCGCGCCGGCGTACTCGGAGTACTCGACGTTCTTGAGCCGGTGGGCGAGCTGCCAGTCCTTGACCGCGGTGTAGTTGGAGATGATGTCGGCACAGCCGGCGGTCGTGAGCCGCCAGGGCGCCTGCGCGAGGACCTCGGTGTCGGCGACGACGGCGAGCGGCGGGTCGGCCGCGACGGAGTGACGGGTGTCGCCCTCCGGGACCGAGGCGCGACCGGAGACGATGCCGTCGTGGCTCGCCGCCGTCGGCACCGAGACGAACCCGATGCCGAGTTCGTCGCTCGCCATCTTCGCGATGTCGATCGGTTTGCCCCCGCCGACGCCGATCAGGAAGCCGGCGTCTGCGGCGCGGGCCGTCTCAATGACCTCCTCGACGGTGGCGAACCGCGCCTCCTCGACGGTGACCACGGTCGCTCCCTCGAACTGTGCGGCGACGCGGTCGGCCGCGAGCTCCCGGGGCGTCGGGCTGGTCACGACGAGCGGCGCCCCGTCGAGCCGGAGCTCCGCCACGGCCGCCCGCACGTCGGTGAGCACGCCGTGTCCCACCACGACGTTCCGGGGGAGCCGGATCCACGTCGTCTTCTCGAACATACCACCGCATCGGGACCGGCGTTCAAACCGTTTTTCGTCGCCAGCGCCGGCCAGCCGCGCTAGATCGTGTCGAGGACGCCCAGCACGCGCTCCTCGGCGGCGCGGTCGGGGCCCGCCTCCCGGCCGGTCCGGTCGCTCTCGCGGTGCTCTGCGACTGTCGCGGAAAGGGCCGTCTCGTGCGGCGTCGCCTCCCAGCCCAGGGCGGCGAGTTTCGCGGTCGAGAGCTGGTGCGGGTAGGACCGGTAGAGCGGGAAGTCGGTCGGCGCGAGGTCGGCCGCGCCCAGTTCCCGTGCGCCCGCGGTGACGACCTCGACCTCGGTGTCCGCGGCCGCGGCCAGCAGGTCGACCCACTCCTCGGCGGTGGGGACGTGCCGGTCGCCGCAGTTGTACGCCTCGCCCGGCTCGCCCGACTCCGCGACGGTCCGCAGCGCGCTCGCGACGTCCGCGACGTAGGCGCGGTGCCAGAGGTTCGTCCCGTCCCCGGGGACGATCACGCGGTCGCGGGTCAGCACCCGGTCGATCCAGTAGTCGAAGCGGCCGGTGTAGTCGTGCGGCCCGTAGACCACCGGCGGCCGGAGGACCATGGCGTTCACGCCGCGGTCGGCCGCCTCGAAGACGGCGCGGTCGCCCTCCGCCTTCCGCGCGCCGTAGGTCGACTGGGAGTCGTCGGCCGCCTGCTCGGCCGTACAGGGTTCCAGCGCCGTCTCGCCCTCGCGCTTCGGGATTCGCTCGGCCCCGTAGGCCGCGCCGCTGGAGACGTAGACGTAGGCGTCCACGTCCGCGAAGATCTCCGTCGCCGCACGCACGTCGCCCGGGTGGTAGGCGACCACGTCGATCACGACGTCGGGGTCGACGCGCTCGGCCGCCAGGCGGAGTTCGCCCTCGACGGTCCGGTCGCCCTCGACGTGCGCGACGCGGTCCGGGTCGAAGGGGATCTCGCGTTCCCCGCGGGTGAAGACGGTGACGTCGTACCCGTGGGCGAGCAGTTCCTCGACGGTGTGCCGGCCGACGAATCGGGCGCCGCCGATCACGAGCGCGTCCATGCCCGCGCTGGGGCGGCCACCGACTAAAGCCCCCGCTACGCGGCGGCGACCGCCGCCTCCCGCTCCTCGTCGTCGTCCTCGGCGTCGGTCGACTCGCCTTTCCACTCGGCCGGCCGGTCGGCCTCGCGTCGATCTCCGGTCGCCGCGGCCAGCGCGTATGCGATGTTACAGCACATGACGTGGGGAGTTACGGCCCCCTGCGTGAAAAGCGCTGTGCGGCCGCGCGTCGCTCACCCGTCCCAGACGTCGAGGAAGGCGTCGAAGAAGTCGGTCCCGGTGTCCACGAGGTCGTGGCGCGCACCGACGTCACGGGCGCGCTCGGCCACGGCGTCGACGTGGGCGTCGAGGCGGTCGCGGTAGCGGTCGGCCAGTCGCGCGCCGAAGTAGGTCCGGAGCGAGGACTCGGCCTCCAGCCCCTCGAAGACGGTGTCGCCGGCGGCGGGCACCTCGCGCTCGCCCGGCGCGAGCACGTGGGCCAGCGCGAGGTGGTTCCCCGCCAGCGCGTCCAGGCCGGCGCCGACGTCGTCGGGGGCCGCGAGGAAGTCGCTGGCCACCAGCACGAGCGAGCGCGAGCCGATCGTTCCCTCGTAGTCCGCCAGCGCGCGCCGGAAGTCGACGGTGCCGGTCGGCTCGTGATCGTTGAGCGCGTCGACGAGCGCGAGCACCTCGCCCCGGTTCGACCGGCCGCGGTCGAGGCGTTCGAGCCCCTCGCCGAGGAGCGCGAGGCGGAAGTCGTTGTGGTCGCGAGCGGCGAGGTAGGCGAATCCCAGCCCGAGCTTCGCGGCGTACTCGAACTTGTGCGTCCCCCCCTCGTCGCCGAAGTCCATCGACCCCGAGCCGTCGACGAGGACGTGGACCGTCAGGTCACGTTCCTCCTCGAACTGCTTGACGTAGAGTTCCTCGGTCCGGGCGTAGAGGCGCCAGTCGATGAGCCGGGTGTCGTCGCCGGGCGAGTACCGCCGGTAGTCTGCGAACGTCAGCCCCTCGCCCCGGCGGTCCGACTCGTGTTCGCCCTGGAACCGGGAGTCGACCTGCCGTCTCTGCGAGGCGGCGACGCGGTCCAGTTCGTCGAGAAAGGCGGGGGTGATCATCCCGACTCGACGAGGTCGGCCACGACGTCGTCCGGGGTGATCCCCTCGCGCTCGGCCCGGAAGCCGACGACGATCCGGTGTCGGAGGACCGGCCGCGCCATCGCCTCGACGTCGGCCTCGCTCACGTACGCCCGGCCCTCCAGGAGCGCGCGGGCCTTCGCGGTCACGACGAGCGCCATGCTCGCCCGGGGGCTGGCGCCGAACTCGACCTGGTCGGTCTCGCGGGTCGCGCGCACCAGGTCGACGGCCCGCTCGCGGATGTCGTCCGCGATGGGCACCTCCCGCGTCAGCCGCTGGGCCTCGCGGAGTTCCGCGCTCGTCAGCACGCGCTCGACCGGGATGCGGTCGTCCGAGTGACGGGTCGTGTACCGGTCGACGATCGACAGCTCCTCGTCGCGGCCCGGGTAGTCGAGCAGGACCTTCAGCAGGAACCGGTCGGACTGGGCCTCCGGGAGCGGGTAGGTGCCCTCCTGGTCGATGGGGTTCTGCGTCGCCAGCAGGAAGAACGGCCGCGGGAGGTCGTAGGTCTCGCCGGCCGCAGTCACCTGCTTCTCCTCCATGGCCTCCAGGAGCGCCGCCTGGGTCTTCGGCGTCGCGCGGTTGATCTCGTCTGCGAGCACGACGTTCGCGAACACCGGACCGCGCTCGAAGACGAACTCCCGGTCGCCGCCGGTCTCGCGGATGATCTCGGTGCCCGTGATGTCCGACGGCATCAGATCGGGCGTGTTCTGGACCCGCGAGAAGTCGAGGTCGGTCACGGCCGCCAGCGTCCGGACGGTCATGGTCTTCCCGAGTCCGGGATTGCTCTCCAGGAGCGCGTTGCCGTCGCACAGGAGCGTGACCAGCAACTGGTCGAGCACGGCCTCCTGGCCCACGAGGCGCTTCTGGACCTCCTCGCGGACGCGGTCGAGCCTGCGCCCGAGCACGTCGAGTTGTTCGTCGGGGTCGTCGATGCGGGTGATCTCCGGGCCGTCAGTCGGGTCGTCGGTCGTGTCTGTCATCGTCTACGTGTCCTCCTCCTCGCGGATCGCGAGGTTGTACTCGCGGATGATGTCGGCGTCTGCCAGTCGGTCCTCGCTCGCGTAGCCGGCGCGCTGGGCGTCGACGGACGCGTCGCCGCCGCCGAAGCCGCCGGTGTCGTAGGCGCGGTCGCTCGGTCCCGGGCCCTCGCCGCGGCCCTGCGAGAGGTTCACCCCGAGGTCCGCCGAGCCGCTGGAGACGTTCTCGGGGTCGCCGAGCACCTGCTCGCCGTCCGCGAGACCGCCGTAGGGGTCGTCGACGCCGCGCCCGCCGCCACCGCCGCCGGTCCCTCCGTCGGCCGGCGGCGGTCCGCCCAGGTCGAGGCCGACCAGCGTCGCCTGGACCACGGCCACGCTCAACAGGAAGACGACGGCGAGCGTCCCGACGACCCGTCGGACGTCGACCAGGTCGACGCTGGAACTCTCGCGCAGGGACGCGAGCACGTCCCGGTAGAGCGCGAGCGCCATCGTCGAGTCGGCGTCTGCGGCCACCGCGTCGCGGGCGGTCCGGAGCGACTCCCGGACGCCGGGGTTCGCGGCCTCGAACTGCTCGACCAGCGGCCGCCGGACGCGGACGGCGCCCTCGACACCGGCCGCCGCCAGCCCGCACAGGACCGCGACGGCGCCGTCGCCGTAGGGGACGGCGTCGAGGGGCGCGGGGTCGGCCAGGCCGAGCACCAGCGCGACCAGGAGCACGACGCCCACGCCGTCCAGCGTGGCGTAGAGGACGGCGAGCTTGTAGCCCTCGCGGCGCACCTGCCGGAGGGCGCGTCGCATCTCCGTCTGTCGGTCGGGATCGTCGCTCATCAGCTGGTGGCGGTGTTCTGGCGGCACGTTTCGAGGTCCTGTTCCAGCCGCGACACCTTGGATTCCAGCGTCGAGATGCGGTCCTCCTGGGTCTGGACCTTGTCCTCCAGGGTCTCGACTTCGGTCTCCAGCTCCTTCTTCTGCTCTTCGAGCGTCTCGATCCGGGCGTCGAGCGAGTCGATCTCCGACTGGAGCTGGTCGCGCTTGGCCTCCAGTTGCTGGTTCTGGCTTCGCAACTCCGCCGCCCGTTCGAGGAGCTGGTCGCGTCGCTCCTCGAGCGACGAGATCCGGGAGTCGAGGCGGTCGACCTCGGCGCGGGTGTCTTCCAGTTGCTGTTCGGTCTCCCGCAGGTCGCGCGTGACCTTCTGGAGGTCGGTCTGCCGGGTCGTGAAACTCTCGTTGAGCTCGTTCATCCGGCTCCGGGTCCGGTCGAGTTCAGACTCGGTCTGGTTGAGATCCGTCGACAGCGCCTCGTTGCGCTGCTGTAAGTCGCCGTTCCGTTCGGAGAGCTGTTCGACCGTGTGCTGGTAGTAGACCGCGGCGCCGGCCGTCCCCGCGACGGCGAGCACCACGGCGGCCACCAGGGCGACGTTGAGTGTGTTTCCGATGTAGCTCATGCGTTTCGTGTGTTCCGGGTCCAGTTCCAGCCGCGATACCGCCCGATCCGGCGGGCGACCACCTCGCCCATGAACAGCAGCAGCGCGGCCAGGAGGAACGCCCAGCCCCACTGGTCGCGCACCTGCTCGACGTGCCGGGCCTGCCGGGTGACGGCGTCGGCGATCGCGGCCGCCTCCGTCGGGGCGAACGTCTGACCGCCCGTCGCGGCGACGGCGCGCTGCAGCGCGGGCGAGACGCCGACGCTGTCGTACTCCCGGGGGTAGTTGACCGCGTACTCGGCGTCGAGCACCCGGTCGTACCCGGCGGTCCGCGGCGTCACCGTCGCCTCGTAGGTGCGATCGTCGACGCGACGGAAGCGCAGACCGCTCGCCGACGGGCGGTCCGCGCCCACGTAGCGGACGGTGGTCTGCTCGCCGACGCGGGCGTCGGGCGCGCGCACCACGCCGGTCCGGCCCCGCTCCGGGTCGCCGATGCCCCAGTTGACCGACTTCGAGAGCAGCAGCGAGTCCGGCCGCTGGAGGAGCCCGTCCAGGGTCCCGTCGGCGCCGTAGGCGGTGACGGAGACGACCCGGCCGAGCCCGTATCGCCAGGCGGCGACCGCGGGCGTCCCGTCGCCCGTAGCGACGAGGAAGTCGGCGCCCTGCTTGACCGAGACGTCGTTCGCCTTCGGCGGATCGGACCGCGGGTCGACGCCCGCGGTGACGAAGTGGTTCCGGTCGACCACGGTCAGGCCGTCGCCGCTGAACGACCGCGACGTGTCGTCGTACAGCAGCCGGAGGCGGTCGGTCTCGTTGGCCTGGAGGTAGACGCCGCCGGACTCCTCGGCCACCGCCTGGAGCACCGCGGGGTCGAGGCGCTCGCCGACGCCGACCGAGACCACCCTGACCCCGCGCCGGCCCAGCGTCTGGGCCGCGGCCGCCGAGTCCGCGCGGGAGTCGCGCCCGTCGCTGATGAGGATGACGTTGCCGCCCTGGTCGCCGAGCAGTTCGGCGGCGCCGTACAGCCCGGAGGAGACGTCGGTGCCGCTCCGGCTCTGTAGCCGGCGGATCCGGCTCTCGATCTCGGCGCGGTTGTCGCCCAGGCGCTGGACGTCTGCGACGCGGTAGGGGTCGCCCGCGAAGGCGACGAGGCCGACCTCGTTGCGGTCGCCGAGCTGGTCCAGCACCGTGAGCGCGAGCGACTTCTGGAGGTTGCGCTCGCCGCTGGTGCTGCCCGAGATGTCGACCAGGAGCACGATCCGGGACCGGCGGTCGCGCCCCTCGCCGAGTCTGACGGGTACCATCGCGCCGACCGGCGAGTCGCCGTAGCCGCCCTGTTCGTAGGCGTGTGGGCCGCCCGCGACGACGAGCCCGCCGCCCTCGATGACGAACCGCTGGAGCGCGCTCGTGTTGCCCAGCGCGCTCGCCGGCGTGTCCTGGACCACGACCGCCTGGTAGGTCGAGAGGTTCGACGGGACGTGGTCGGTCGCCGTCACGCGATAGAGGCGGTCGAGCAACTGCCGGAGCGGGTACTCCCCCTGCGAGACGTACAGCACGCGGGGCTGTTCGACCACGTGGACGCTCTTGCGGTAGACGTCGTTGGCGGCGAGGCCGTCGTCGCGCTCGACCGTGGCGGTGATCCGGTGCTGGCCGGTCTCCTCGAACGTGTGGGCGAACTCGACGGTGCCGCTGCCCCGGACCTGCTCCGAGACGACCGGCGTCCCGTCGACCCGGACGACGACCCGGGCGGGCACGTCGCCGACGCCGGCCGCCTCGACCCGGAGGAGGTAGCTGTTCTCGACGTCGACGCTTGTCGTGGCCGGGCCGGCGACCGAGACCGCACGGTCCGCGTGCGCGACCGAGACGTCGACGGCGTTGAGCGTGGTGTTGGTCGAGCGCGCGAGTTCCGCCACCTCGTCGAGGCTCCGGCCGCCCGTCACCTGCCCGTCGGAGAGCAGGAGGACGCTCCCGTTCTCGGCGAGGTTGGCTGCCACGGCGTCGCCGACGCGGGACTCGTTGTCGGCCGCGACGACCGACGTCGTCACGGGGACTCCTTCCTCCTCGACGGCCGCCGCGAGCGCCTCGGCGTCGGCGTCGGTCACCGACATGCTCGCGGACTGGTCGACCAGCAGGTGGACCCGCGGGTCGCCGGCCGTCTCGCGCGTGGTGACGGTGTACGGCCCGGCGGCGGCGACCACCAGACAGCCGACCACCAGCAGGCGGGTCGCGAACAGGGCGACGCGGCGTCGGCGGCCCCAGGTGGACGGGCCCCGGCGGCGGAAGACGAGCGCGGCCAGCGCCGCGGCGGCGACCGGCAGCGCCAGCAGGACGAGCGGGCGGTCGATCCCGACCGTCGCGCCCGCGACGCTCACGCCCGGCATCAGAGGTCACCCCGCCTGCGGAGTACCAGCAGCTCCGCCAGGACGATCACGACGGCGGCCAGCGCGACCAGCGGCGCCAGCGGCCGGGGGACGCGCTGGTCGCGCTCGACGGACGCGCCCGCGTCCGCGCCCCGTGCGGCGAGCGGCGGCGCGCTGACGTTCGACTCCGCGCCGTCGAGCAGCGAGGCCGACAGCCGGCGGTCGCCGACGCGGTAGAACCCGGCGCGGTCGAACGCGAGCGTCGACTGCTGGCTCGTCCCGTTCGGGCCGCGGACGGTCCGGTCGCCGTCGAGCCGGATGGACTCGCCGGTCCGGTAGTTCGTCGACGCGAGCGAGGACCGCCCCGCCGCGTAGTAGACGGCGCGCTTCCAGAACACCGGGTACTGGTAGTTGTACTTGAACGAGGAGGCGTCCTCGATGTAGCCGTAGTAGAGGAGGTGGCCCTGGCCGAGGCTGCCGGTCGCGACGAGCGGCGAGCCGTCGGCGGTGACGACGGCCCGGCCGCTGGCGAGCGAGCCGGCCACGTACTCGTTCGGCGGCGGGAAGGCGATGCCGTCGGTGAGCGGGTCGGGACGGACCTGGACCGCGGGCGCGGTCCGGACGCGGTCGGGCGAGAGCAACAGCAGCGAGCCGTACCCGACCGCGCGCACGTCGCGCTGGGACTGGACGATCACGCCGCCGCCGTTCCGGGCGCGGTCGCGGGCCGCACCCAGCGTCCCGTTGAGGACCCGCTCGGGCGCGACGTTGCTGAACACGTAGACGTCGTACTCCCGGGTGACGGTCGTGGGAGGATGGTCGACGGTGACGTTCACCTCGTCGAGCACGCCGAGCGCGGTCCGGAGGTAGCGGTTCTCGTCGTTCGTGAGCAGGAGGACGTCGATCTGTGCCTCGTCCGGTCCGGAGACGTAGGCGGTGTCGTCGAGCGCGAAGGCGTCCCGGCCGGCCAGCCGGAGTTCGGCGTCGCCGGTGGGCACCGGGAACGTCGCGGTCGCCACGTCGCCCGGCCCGAGGTCGAGCGTCCGGGACCGGTCGCCGAGCCGGAGCGTCCGGTGCGCCGGTTCGTCGCCGTAGTTCTGCACGGTCGCCGTCAGTTCCGTCCGCCCGTAGCTGACGTCGACGATGCCGACGTTGGCGACGCGCCCGCCAACCTGGTCGAGCCGAACCTCGTAGCCGCGCGCGCGGGCCGACTCGACCGCGCGGCGCCAGTCGTCGCCCGCGAAGTCGGAGATCACGACGATCCGGACGTCGGTCGGCGCGACGGCCGCCGCCTGGGTCACGGCGCCCGCGAGGTCGCCGCCGGTGTCGGTCGCGGACAGCCCGGAGAGGGTCGCGCGGGCCTCGCGGGCCGACCCCTGACGGAGGCGGACGCGTGGCGACGGCGCCGCGGTCACGACCGTGGTCGTGCTCGCGACGGCGTCGAGGGCCGTCTGCCGGGCCGCGGCCAGCCGCGACGCGCCGACGTCGGTGGTCTGCATGCTCGCGCTGGTGTCCACGACGAGGACCGTCTCCTCGACGGTCGCGGTCCGGGGCACCGTCACGTACGGGCCCGCGAGCGCGAGCGCGAGCAGGACGACCACCAGCGCCTGGACGAACAGGAGGAGGTTCCGGCGGAGTCGTTCGAGAGCCGGCGAGTCGGTCCCGCCGAGGTCGGCGTCGGACAGGAACCGGAGCGTCGGCAGGCGGACGCGCTGTGGCTCCGGCCGGACGAGGTAGAGCAGCACCAGCGGTACCAGCGCGGCGAGCGCGGCCAGTCCCAGCGGTGTCAGGAACAGGTCGGAGAGGGCGAGCGGGAGGGCGGGCGGCGGACCAGACATCAGGGCGGGCAGTGACCTCGGTGTTTCGACCGCCCGAGAAAAAATTTTCCGGTGTGAACGCCGTCACCTGTCGGCCGGACTATCGCGACCGAATCGGGGGCCCAGGGCGCGAACGGACGGCCGACGGCGTCAGTCGTCGCTCGACGCCGCGGTGGCGGGCGAGTCGCTGCCGGCGGTCGGGCCGACCTCCGCGGGCAGGTCCTCGCGGACGTCGTCGGCGCCCTCGCTGAGCACGCGGGCGTAGGCGTCCGGGGTGACCTTCACGAACTTCGGCAGCTCCTCGTCCCAGTGGTCGAGGATGTACTGGGCGCGGTCGGAGTTGGTGTGGGCGACGTGGTTCTCGATCAGCCGCCGGAGCATCCGTTCGTCGGCCTCCTCGAGCTGGTGGTCGACCGAGACCATGCCACGGTTGACCTTCTGCTCGAAGTCGCCCTCGCGGTCGAGGACGTAGGCGAAGCCGCCGGACATGCCGGCCGCGAAGTTCTTGCCCGTGTCGCCGAGGACGGCGACGACGCCGCCGGTCATGTACTCACAGCCGTGGTCACCGACCGACTCGACGACGGCCTTCACGCCGGAGTTGCGGACGCCGAACCGCTCCCCGGCCTTGCCGTTGACGTACATCTCGCCCTGGGTCGCGCCGTACAGCGCGACGTTGCCGATGAGGATGTTCTTCTCCGGTTCGTAGGGCGCGTCGTCGGGCGTGTTGACGACGATCTTGCCGCCGGAGAGGCCCTTGCCGACGTAGTCGTTGGCCGTGCCCGTCAGCTCCATCGTGACGCCGTGCTTGAGGAAGGCGCCGAAGCTCTGGCCGGCCGTGCCGGTGAAGTCGACCGAGATGGTGTCGTCGGGCAGGCCCGCCAGGCCGTGCTCGCGCGCGATGCGGTTCGAGAGCGTCGCGCCGACCGCCCGGTGGACGTTCTGGATCCCGGTGTCGATCTGGACGGGCTCGCCGGTCTCCAGCGCCGACTCGGCCAGTTCGATCAGGTGCCAGTCGAGCTGCTCGTCGACCTCGTGGTCCTGCTCGTCGGTCTTGCGGCGCTGGGAGCCGTCGGGCCGGGCCAGCACCGCGGAGAGGTCGAGCTTCCGGGCCTTCGGGTGGTCGACGTCGGTGCGCTGTCGCAGGCACTCGACGCGGCCGACCATCTCGTCGACGGTGCGGAAGCCCAGGTCGGCCATGATCTCGCGCATCTCCTGGGCCATGAACGTCATGTAGTTCACGACGTGCTGGGGCTCGCCGGGGAACCGTCGCCGGAGGTCCTCGTTCTGGGTGGCGACGCCGACCGGGCAGGTGTTGGTGTGACACTGGCGCGCCATCACGCAGCCGGAGGTCACGAGCGAGGCCGTCCCGAAGATGTACTCCTCGGCGCCGAGGAGCGCGGCCACGACTGCGTCGCGGCCGGTCTTCATGCCGCCGTCGACCGTGACGCGGATGCGCGACCGGAGGTCGGTCTCGACGAGCATCTGGTTCGCCTCGGCCAGGCCGAGCTCCCACGGCAGCCCCGCGTTCTTGATCGAGGTCTTGGGAGAGGCGCCGGTGCCGCCGGAGTGGCCGGAGATGTGGACCACGTCGGCGTTGGCCTTGGCCACGCCGGCCGCGATGGTGCCGATGCCGGCCTCGGCGACCAGCTTGACGTTGATGTCGGCCTCGGGGTTGGCCGCCTTGAGGTCGTGGATGAGCTGTTTGAGGTCCTCGATGGAGTAGATGTCGTGCAGGGGCGGCGGCGAGATGAGCCCGACGCCGGGGGTCGCGTAGCGCACGTGAGCGATCATCTCGTTGACCTTCATGCCGGGGAGGTGGCCGCCCTCGCCGGGCTTCGACCCCTGGGCCATCTTGATCTGGAGTTCGTCGGCCGAGGAGAGGTAATCGGCGGTGACGCCGAAGCGGCCCGAGGCCACCTGTTTGACGTTGCACTCCTTCTCGGTCCCGAACCGCTCGGGCGGTTCGCCGCCCTCGCCCGTGTTCGACTTGCCGCCGAGCCGGTTCATCGCGATGGCGTTGTTCTCGTGGGCCTCCGGAGAGATCGACCCCAGCGACATCGCGGCGGTCGAGAACCGGTCGACGATCTCGTGGACGGGTTCGACCTCCGAGAGCGGGACCGGGTCGCGGTCGGAGTCGAACTCCAGCAGTCCGCGCAGGGTCTGGAGCTGTTCGTGCTGGTCGTTGATCTGCGCCGCGAAGTCCTTGTAGCGGTCGTAGTCGCCCTGACGGACGGCCTGCTGGAGTGCGCCGACCGACTTGGGGTTCCACTGGTGGAAGATGCCGTTCGAGCGGTGTTCGTACTCGCCCTGGCGCTCCATGTCGGGGTCGTCCTCGAACGCCACGGTGTAGCGGGCGTCGAGGTCGGCCTCGATCTCGTCGATGCCGACGCCCTCGGTCCGGGCCGTGGTGCCCTCGAAGTACTCCGCGACGAAGTCGGAGTCCAGCCCGACGGCCTCGAAGATCTGGGCGCCCTGGTAGCTCTCGACGGTGGAGATGCCCATCTTGGCCATGGTCTTGAGCAGGCCGTCTTCGAGCGCCGTCACGTAGGCGCCGATGGCCTCCTCGGGGTCGGCGCCGTCCGGACCCGCCACGATGTCCTCGATGGTCTGGAAGGCGAGGTAGGGGTTGACCGCGCCGGCGCCGTACCCGATGAGCGTGGCCATGTGGTGGACGGCGCGCGGGTCGCCCGACTCGACGACGAGTCCGACGTGGTTGCGCTGGCCGTTCCGGACGAGGTGGTGGTGGACCGCACCCGTCGCCAGCAGCGACGGGATGGGGACGCTGTCCGGGCCGGCCGCGCGGTCGGAGAGCACCAGCACGTCGTGTTCCATGGCGGCCTCGGTCGCGCGCTCGCGCATCTCGTGGACGGCCGTCTCCAGGTCCCGGTCCGGGTCGTAGGTGATGTCCACGACCGTGCTCGACAGGCCGCGCTCGTCGAGGTCGCGGATGGCCGCGGCCTCGCCGTCGGTGAGGAACGGCGAGTCACAGACCAGTTGCCGGGCGTGCTCGGGCGTCTCGTCGAGGATGTTGCGCTGGTTGCCGAGCCGCGTCTCCATGGAGGTGACCAGCTCCTCGCGGATGTAGTCGAGCGGCGGGTTGGTCACCTGGGCGAACAGCTGCTTGAAGTAGGTGAACAGCGGTCGGTTGAAGTCCGAGAGCACCGACAGCGGCGTGTCGTCGCCCATCGACCCGACGGGGTCTTTCCCGTCGCGGGCCATCGGCTCGATGAGGTGGTCGAGTTCGTCGTGGGTGTAGCCGTACAGCACCTGGCGAGAGCGCAGGCCGTCGACCGGCTCCCCGGTCTCGTAGGTGCGCTCGGCGACGTCCGAGAGCGACACCTGCTCGCGGGCGACCCACTCGCCGTACGTCTCGTCGGTCAGGTCGTCGAAGACCTCCTCGTCGGAGAGCACGCGGCCCTTCTGGGGATCGGCGACGAACAGCTGCCCGGGCTGGAGTCGGTCGCGCCGGACGATCTCGTCGGCGTCGTGCTCGAGCGCGCCGGCCTCGCTGGCCATCACGAGCCGGCCGTCCTCGAGGACGTCGTAACGGCAGGGGCGGAGCCCGTTGCGGTCGAGGACCGCGCCGATGCGGTCGCCGTCCGTGGCTGCGACCAGCGCCGGGCCGTCCCAGGGCTCGACCAGCGAGGCGTGGTAGTCGTACC
>JBDGSV010000010.1:0-20499 GCA_042217375.1 Haloarculaceae archaeon
GGGCTCTCGTCCTTACCAAGGACGCGCTTTACCGCTAAGCTACCCAGGCAGGCAGACGACGGTTGGCTGGATTCGTCTTTAGGCGTTTCGATTCCGCACGCCATCACTCCAGGGAGGTCCGGACCTCGCCGTCGGCCAGGAGCGCGTCGAGCCGGTCGGCGAGCTGGCCGGAGGCGACCGTCTCGACGGGCGGGAGGTCGCCGTCGTGGGTCGCGACGAGGTCGGCGGTGAAGCGCCGGACATCGGAGGGGAGCGGGCGGCCGGCGGCAGCCTGGCCGGTGAGGATCGCGAGCTTGAGCACGTCGATCTGGAGGTCGAAGTCCGGCGAGTCGGGTTCCTCGCCGCGGACGCGGTAGGACTGGTCCCGGCCGAACGCCTGGACCATGGAGATGGCCGACCGGGAGGCCTCGGTCCGGGCGAGCAGGAAGAACCCGCGCGAGACGAGGACGTCCGCGACGATGATCCCGAGGTCGCCCTCGTCGACGGCACCGCGGGTCCAGGGCTCGTCGGTCGCGAGGTGCTCGGTCAGGTTCAGGCCCTCGTAGACGAGTTGGACGCCGGCCGCGAGTTCGAGCACCCCGTCGGCCGGCTCGCCGTCGAGCGCCCGCGCGCTCGCGAGCGTCATGACGCCCGGCGTCTGCGACGTCGCGTCGAGGCGCTCGACGATGTCGGCCCGGAGCCGGTCGGGTTCGATGTCCCGAACGGCGTCTCGCGCCGCCTGCCGAACCGCTTCGGCTTCCTCCATCGCCCCCGACTAGGGAAGGGCCTGGCAAAGACCTTTGGAAACGACCCGTGGCTGGCCGTCTCGCGACGTGCCGTCGACGGGGCAGCGGCCCCGGGTCGTGCCGGCGGGTGCGGCGTCGAGCGGAGCGCGCCGGCGAGGCGCCGGCGACGCGCGGCTACAGGTCGAGCGGTTCGGGCGCCGGGGGCATCGAGCGCTTGTGCTCGCTGCCCTCGTAGAGGTCGACGACGCGCTCGACGACGGTCTCGTCCAGCCCGAGCGTCCGGGCGGTGGCTGACAGCGAGAAGGGGCCGTCGACGTGGAGCGCGAGGACGTAGTCGAGCGTGTCGTAGTCCAGCCCCATCTCCTCCTCGTCGGTCTGGCCGACCCACATCTCGGCGCTGGGAGGTTTCTCGACGAGGTCGTCGGGGACCCCGACGTGCGCGGCGAGCTGGCGGACCTGGAGCTTGTAGAGGTTGCCGATCGGGTTGCAGTCGACGGCCTGGTCGCCGTACTTGGTGAAGTAGCCGGTCAGCGCCTCCGACCGGTTGCCCGTCCCCAGCACCACGCGGTTCTCGGCGTTGGCGACGAAGTAGTTCAGCACGCCGCGGGTGCGGACGCGGACGTTCCCGACGGCGGTCCGGAGCGGATCGGTCTCGGCGTCAGGGTCGGCGTCCCCGGGGGCGGCGTCGAGGAACGCGTCCACGATCGGCTCGATCGCGACGACGTCGTACTCGATGCCGAGCGACTCGGCGACGCGCTCGGCGTCGCTCATGTTGGCCTCGGTGTTGACCTCGCTGGGCAGGACCAGCCCGTGGAGGCCGTCCGTGCCGAGCGCCTCCACCGCGAGGTGGGCCGTCGTCGTGCTGTCGATGCCACCGGACAGGCCGAGGACCGCGCCGTCAGCGCCCGCTGCGTCGACCACGTCGCCGATGAAGGACGTGACGTGCTCGCGGTGGGCCGCCAGTTCGGCCTCCGAGAGCGCGAGGTCGACGGGCAGGTCGCGACCTTGGACGGACTCTGCTTCGCTCATCGACGGACGATTCGGCTGCTGGCACCAAATAGCCACCCGTCACCCCGCGCGTTCTGGACGTTCGTCGACGCCCATCGAAGCGCTACGTTCAAGTGGGGCGGTCGGCAACCAGATACCGCGAGCGCGCCGTTGGTCCAGTGGTAGGACATTGGCTTCCCAAGCCAATAGCCCGGGTTCAATTCCCGGACGGCGCACTTCTGCGACGAACGGACGTGAGGAGCTGCTGCGCCACGGAGGCGAATTGAACGTCGTCGTGGAGCGGAGCGGAACGACGGAAGTTCACGATTCCCGGACGGCGCACTTCTGCGACGAACGGACGTGAGGAGCTGCTACGCCGGCGCTCACCCCAAGACCCACGGTTCGTGCCACGTTATACCATGACACATTATGTCGAGAGAGACGCCAGAGAGCCGATACGAGGCGGTGTACCAGGGCTTCGAGTGGGCGGAGGCCTGGGACCAGTTCGCGGGCGAGCGCGACGGGCGGTTCAACGTGGGGTACGAGGTGCTGGGCAGGCACGTCGACGCCGGCGAGACGGGCGCGCTGGCGGTTCGGATCGTCGACGTCGATTCGGGAGGCGTCGAGGAACTGCGCTACGGCGACCTCGACCGGCGCGTCGGGCAGTTCGTGACCTACCTGCGCGAGCAGGGGCTCTCGGCCGGCGACCGGGTCGCGGGGATGTTGCAGCCGCGGCCGGAGCTGTACGCGACCGCCGTCGGCTGCTGGTCCGGCGGGTTCCAGTACGTGCCGCTGTTCTCGCTGTTCGGCCCGGACGCCGTGAACTACCGGCTGGACGACGCCGACGTGCGGGCCGTCGTCACGTCGTCGGCCCACGCCGAGAAGATCGACCCCGCGGCCGTCGAGAGCCTCGACCACGTCCTGCTGGTCGACGGCGGCCCGGAGGCGGTCGACGGCGCCGACGACCTGGCGCGGCCGTTCGACGTGATCGACGAGTGCGGGACCGACTACGAGGTCGCCGACACCCGGCCCGACGACGTCTGTACGATCCAGTACACGAGCGGGACGACGGGGCCGCCGAAGGGCGTCAAGGCGCGCCACGCCGGGCTGGTCACCCTCTACCCGGCGTTCCGGTGGGCGGCCGACCAGCGACCGGACCACAACTACTTCAGCACGGCGCCGCCGGCGTGGTCCTACGGCCTGTTCGGGAGCACCGCCTACCCGCTCCACGTCGGGATGGGGACCACCGCCTACCGGGGCCAGATCACCCCCGAGGCGGTCGTCGACGTCCTCCAGACGTACGACGTCACGAACTTCTTCGCGCCGCCGACGCTCCTCCGGCAACTCATCGGCTCGGCGGTCGACTTCGCCGACGTCGACCACGACGTCGAGGTCGTCGTGACGGCCGGCGAACCGCTCGACCCGCAGACGGTGACCTGGGTCCAGGACGCGCTCGGGACGAAGATCGTCGACCACTACGGGTTCACCGAGATGGGAATGATCGTCAACAACTACGTCTTCGACGACTGGACGGTCAAGCCGGGGAGCATGGGCAAGCCCTGCCCCGGCTTCGAGGTGCGGATCTTCGACCTGGAGGAGGATCGCGAACTCCCCCGGGGCGAGGTCGGCGAAATCGCGGTGCGGACCGACGCGTTCCCGGGCATCCGGGGGTACCTCGGCCGCCCCGAGAAGACCGAGGAGAAGTGGGGCGGCGAGTGGGTCCGGAGCGGCGACCTCGGACGCGTCGACGAGGACGGCTACGTCTGGTTCGAGGGGCGCGCAGACGACGTCGTCCTCTCGGCGGGCTACCGCATCGGGCCGACCGAAGTCGAGAACGCGGTCATGAACCACGAGGCCGTCGCCGAGGTAGCCGTCGTCGGCCTGCCCGACGACGAGCGCGGTGAGGTCGTCACCGCCTTCGTTCGGCCGGTCGAGGGCGTCGCCCCGTCGGACGACCTGGCCGACGAGATCAGCGACCGCGTCCGGGCGGACCTCTCGAAGCACGAGTACCCCCGGCAGATCCACTTCGTCGAGGAGTTCCCCCGGACGGCGTCCGGCAAGGTCCAGCGATTCGAACTCCGAGACGAGTACGCCTGAGACCGTCCTCCTCGCCGCGGGGTCGCAGCGTCCCGGAAGCCGGGACGCACGACGGCCACTCATGGGCGTTCGGGCCGTAGCGGCCGCATGGCTTCCAGCGAGCCGCGGTCGCGTCCGGCGCCCGCGCCGTTCGCGGCGCGCGTCCTCGTCCTGGCCGTGGTGGCGTTCGCAGTCGGGTGGGCGACCAGCGAGGGCGCCGCCTCGCCGCTCGCCGACGGGCGGGCGCCGTTCCTGCTGGCGAAGGCGCTGCTCGACGTGACGGTGCTGAGCTACGTCGCCGCGCGGTCGCGCTGGCGCGGCCCGGCGCTGGTCGGCTCTCTCCTGTTCGTCTACGCCGGCCTCCAGACGCTCGCCGTCGTCGAGGTCGGGCTCTACGGGCTCATGGGGTGGCCGGTGGCCCTCCAGGCGGCCGCGCGGAGCGTCGTCGTCGGGGGCGTGATCGCCGCGGCCGTCGCGGCGGCGTTCGGCCGACTCCGGGGCCGGGGCCGGCCACGCCGGGACGACCGCCTGCGACTCCCGGCGCGGGAGTGGGCCTGGAAGCTCCCCGTCCTCGTGGTCGCGTTCCTCGCCTGCTTTCTCGCCGGCGGCGTAGTGGTCTTCCTCGGCGTCGGGCGGCTCGTCGACCCGGCCGCGCTGGCGACCTACGACCTCCTCGAACCGCCGGACTGGATCTTCCACTTCCAGGCGGTCCGGGGACTGGTCTACCTGGGACTGCTCCTCCCGGTGCTCGCCCAGCTCGACGCCGACGCCCGGGAGAGCCAGTTCGTGGGGGCGACGACGCTCGCCGTCCTCGTGAGTTCCGGCGTCGTCGTCCCGAACGCGGGGATCCCCGGCCTGCTGTGGGTGGCTCACTTCGCCGAGCTGTTCGCCTCGGTGTTCGTCTACGGCCTCGTCGCGGCGGCGCTGGTCTGGCGGCACCACGACCCGCTCGCCCGGCTCCGCCACGGCTCGACCGCGGCCTGACTCGCGCGGTCCGGAGCCGAATCCCGCCGCGAGCGTCCGTCACACGGGTCGTCAGACGCGTCTGACGTGTTGTCTCACGAGCACTTATGCGCAACCGCGTGTATTGGTGTCGTATGTCAGACGCGCAACGGCCGCGGAACGGAGACGCGGGCGACCGCGATCGGGGTGGGTCGCCGGCGCTCCCGGCCTCCGACCGGCTCGACCTCCTCGCGAGCGACCGTCGCCGCGCGGTCCTGGACTACCTCCGGGACCGTGCGGGCGCGACCGTTCGGACGGAGACGCTGGTCGACCACCTGGCGTCGACCGGTCACGGGCAGCGGCAGTCGCTGGCCGTCGCGCTCCGCCACGTCCACCTGCCGAAGTTCGCGTCGGCGGGCGTCGTCGAGTACGACCAGCGACGGGGCACCGTCCGGTACCGACGCCACGAGCGCCTGGAACGGCTGCTGGCGTTCGTCGACGGGGAGTGAGCCGGTCGGTGACCGGCAGCGTTTTCCGGCGACGGCCCCGACCGCGGGCATGACCGAGTTCGACGTGGAGACGGCCGAGGACTTCCGCGAGGCGCTGGAGACGCTCCTGATGGACGCCCAGGGGGCCGGCGTCCCCGACGACTCGCTGGCCGGGTTGTTGACGGTCTACCTCGCGGCGCTCCGGGGCGACGTCCGGCTCCCGGTCGGCGTCGCGCCCGACCGGGCCGAGGCGTTCCACGACCGCTTCGCCGAGAACCTGGGCGAGACCGCAGAGTTCGAGGTGCTGATCACCCAGGAGGTGCTCGACGACGTCGACCTCCAGCTGGAGGCCTTCCGCGGCGACGATCCCGCGCCCGGGACGGACGTCGACCGCTGACCGGGCGGTCAGGACTGCTCCAGGTCGTAGTCCCAGGCCTCGTAGCCCCCCGCCAGGTTGGCGATCCGCGCGTCGTCGGGGACCCCCTCGTAGGCTTCGAGGAGGCGCGCCGCCTGGCGCGAGGACCGGCCGACTGGGCACGCGACGACGATGTCGTCGCGCCACTCGTGAGTGTCGATCTCCCGGCCGAACGTCTCGAACGGGACGTTCTCGGCGCCGGGGATGTGGCCGGCCGCGTAGGCCTCGCGCGGCCGGACGTCGACGACCTGCACGTGCTCGCCGGCCGCGAGCCGCTCGTGCAGTTCCGCCGCGGTGATCTCCTCGACCATGCCGACCCTTGCGCCGGGCGTCGCTAAAGCGCACCGCCGGCGGAACCGACGCACCTTTTCCCGGACCGCCCCGACCGGCAGGTATGCTCCGGTACGTGACGACCAACGAGGGCAAGGTCCGGGAGGCCCGCGAGTACCTCGACTGCGAGGCGCTCGACTACGACTACACGGAGATACAGGCCGACTCCCTGGAGGCGGTCGCCGCCCACGGCGCGCGAGAGGCCTACCGCTACGCCGGCGAGCCGGTCGTCGTCGACGACGCCGGCCTCTTTCTCGACGACCTCGGGGGGTTCCCCGGGCCGTACTCGGCGTACGTCGAGGACACGCTCGGCGTCGAGCGCGTGGGCCGCCTCGCGCGACGCGAGGACGCGACCCGCGCGCAGTTCCGGTGCGTCGTCGCCTACTGCGACGGCGAGCCGTTCGCCGCCAGCCCCGAACCGGTCGACCGCGAGCGTCGCGGCCAGGACCTCGCGGCCGCGGACCGGGCCAGCGCCACCACCGACGACACCGTCGCCGGCGGGGACGTCCCCGTCAAGCTGTTCGCGGGGAGCGTCCCGGGCACCGTCGTCGAGCCGCGCGGCGACGGCGGGTTCGGCTACGACCCCATCTTCGAACACGACGGGACGACCTTCGCCGAGATGATGGCCGCCGAGAAGAACGCTGTCTCGCACCGCGGCCGGGCGCTCGCGAAGTTCGCCGAGTGGTACCAGGACCGGTAGGCGTCGCCGGTCGGGGTCAGTCCGGCCCCGGGTACGGCTCGTCGAACAGCGCCGGGTACAGCGACTCCGGGTCGAACAGCCGGTCGAAGGCGTCCGGCCGCTTCACGCTCACGCCCGCGCGCTTGAGCGCCGCGCCGGTGCGGGCGCTGGTCAGCGCCGGATCGAACGAGAGCACGTGCGCCGCCCCGCCGCGGTAGGCCGCCGCCAGCGCCGGGTGATCGCCCGCCGGGTGCTCGACCAGGTCGGCGTCGGCCGTCACCCGCTCGCGCCAGTCGGCCGCGAGCGCCGCGTCTGTCAGCCCCACGACGATGGCCTGGGCCTCGTCCAGGAGGTGCGCGCTCGCGACGAGCGTCACCCAGTCGTGCCGGCGGACGTGGTCGAGCGCCGCGCGCGCCGGCCCGCCGACCAGCAGGTCGGCCGCGAGCACGTCCGCGTCGGCGACGACCCGCGTCGGATCCGGCTCACTCATCGTCCCGGATGTCGGCGAGTGCGTCCCGGATCTCGGTCAGCGAGACGTCGAACGCCGCGGCGCGCTCGAACAACGAATCCCACGTCTCCATACCGGCCGTTCGGGCGGCAGAGGAAAAACCCCGTCGCCCGGCCAGCTTTAACCCGTCGCCGGCCCGAGAGAGAGGCATGCGCGCTCGCCCGCCGCGCCCGGCGCCGACCGCCGACCGCGCCTGCGCGGACACCGCCCCGGACGCCCGCCCGACCGCGAGGCCGGACTGATGCTGGTCGCGTCGGCGGTCCGCGACGCGCTGCTCGCCCACGCACGCGAGGGCGCGCCCGAGGAGGTGTGCGGCGTCCTCGGCGGACGCGCCGGCCCGCCACCCCGGGTCACGACGGCGCGCCGCGTGCCGAACGTCGCCGCCCGCCCGCGGACGGAGTACCGGCTCGACCCCGAGGCGCAGTTCGCAGCCATGGACGCCGGCGAGGACGCCGGCGAGACAGTCGTGGGGTTCTACCACTCCCACCCCCGGGGCCCGCCCCGGCCCAGCGCGACCGACGAGGCGCGGGCCACCTGGGCCGACCACTACTACGTCGTCGTCGTCCCGGACCCGGCGTTCGTCGGCGCCTGGCGCTGGACCGGCGAGCGCTTCGAGCGGGCGCCGGTCCAGGTCGAGTGATCAGTCCGCGTCGATGGCGCAGGTGTCGGTGTACTCGACGTCGTGGACCGACTCGACGCCGCCCGTCCCACAGATGGGACAGTCCGGCCGTTGCTGGATCGGGATCTCCTCGAAGGTCATGTCGCCGGCGTCGTAGGCGAGCATCCGGCCCGAGAGCGTCGTCCCGAAGTCGATGACGAGCTTCACCACCTCCGTCGCCTGGATGCAGCCCACGGTGCCCGGGAGGACGCCCAGGACGCCCGCCTCCGCGCAGTCGGGGACCGTGCCCGGCGGCGGCGCCTCTGGGAAGAGGCAGCGATAGCAGGGCCCGCTCCGCTCGCCGTCCCGCTCGAAGGTCGTCACCTGGCCCTCGAACCGGTAGATGGCGCCGTGGGACAGCGGGACGCCGGCGAGCGTGCAGGCGTCGTTGAGGAGATACCGCGTCCGGAAGTTGTCCGAGCCGTCGACCACCACGTCGTAGTCCGCGACGAGCGACTCGACGTTGTCCGGTTCGACCCACGTCTCGTGTTTGACGACGTCGACGTCGGGGTTCTGTTCGGCGACGAAGTCGGCCGCGCTGTCGACCTTCGAGCGACCCACGTCGTCGGTGCCGTGAATGACCTGCCGCTGGAGGTTCGACAGTTCGACCTCGTCCGCGTCGGCGACGCCGAGCGTGCCCACGCCGGCGGCCGCCAGGTACTGGATGATGGGCGATCCCAGCCCCCCGGCGCCGACGCAGAGCACCGACGCGTCGAGCAGGGCCGCCTGCCCCGCCGGCCCGACGTCGTCCATGATGATGTGTCGGGAGTAGCGGTCGAGTTGCTCGCGGTCGAGGTCGAGGCTCATGTCACCAGGCTCGGGGACACGCGAGGATAAAACGTGTGGCGCGGGCCCGACCAGCGCGCCCCGATCAGTCGTCGACGACGACCTCGACCGGTTCGTCGTCGTCCTCGAACTCCTCGCCCTCACGGGAGCGGCGCTCCTGGTAGAACAGCCCGGCCGCGACGAGGAGGATGACCCACGACCGCCAGTTCGCGAGGTTCAGCGTGTAGCCGACACCGAACGGCTTCTCCACGAGCATCCCCTCGCCGGGCCGCCAGTAGGAGGCCAGCAGCCGCCCGAGGCTGGGGCGCTCGAAGTTGTACGGGATGCCGAGCAGTTCGCCGGACTGTGGTCGGTCTGCCATGTCTCGCCGTACAGTCGGATCCGTCAAGAGTCTACTGGTGGCTCCCGGCGCGCGGTACGCTACCGGTACCGGCCCCGCCCCTCGATCGCCCGGAGCTGGTCGAGGACCTGCGGGTCGCCCGCCTCGCGGTAGGCCGCCTCGAACGCCTCGCGGAGCGTCCCGGGGTCGTCGGCCGTCCCCGCGAGCGCCTGCTCGAACACGTGGAGGTCCATCGCGTAGTCCTCCACGTCGTCGGTGAAGTACCCCAGCCCGAAGTCGATGAAGACGACGCCCTCGTCGGCGCGGTCGCCCGCGGCGTCGGGAGCGGGGCCGGGGACCCGGACGTTCCGCGGCGTCGGATCGCCGTGGACGAACCCCGCCCCGTGCAGGCGCGCGAGGTGGCGGCCGACCGCCCGGACGCGCCCGGGCGTGAGCGCCTCCCGGAGGTCGCGCTCGCCGACCCGCTCGAACACCAGGCGCCCCTCGTCGGGATCGACGTCGAAGACGACCGGCGTCGGGACGCCCTGGCGGCGCGCCGCGCTCGTCAGGCGGGCCTCGCTGGCGGTCCGCTCCCGGCGCAGCCGGGCGTCGAGGTCGGGGTGCCGGTAGGCCCGGGGCCGGCGCTGCTTTGTCACCCGGTCGTCGATCGTCACCACCGCCTCGGCGCCCTGCACCTCGCGGGTGGCGCGGGGGCTGCGGCCCACGGTCTCGCCGGAGCGCCAGGTCACGGGCACCTCGTCCGGGCGGAAGTCGGGGTCGACGCGCGACTCCTCGACGGCGATGGTGTCGCCGGCTGCGTACATCTTGGCGCCGAGGACGGCGATCATGCCGGCGTTGTCGCGCAGGAACCGCGGTTCGGGGGCGAAGAAGGCCGCCCCCCGGCGGTCGCACATCGTCGCCAGCATCTCCTGGAGGCGGGCATTCTGTCCGACGCCGCCGCCGAGGACGAGTTCGTCGGCGTCGGTCAGCGAGAGCGCCCGCTCGGTCACCTCCGCCAGCATCGCGAACACATTCTCCTGAAGGCCACGGCAGACGTCCTCGACGGGCACCCCGCGGTCGTAGGCCTGTTTGGCCGCGGACATGATGCCCGAGAAGGAGAAGTCCATCCCCTTCACGACGTAGGGGAGGTCGACGTACTCGCCCTCGGCGGCGTGGGTCTCGACCTTCGGGCCGCCGGGGTGGCGCCAGCCGACGTGCCGGGTGAACTTGTCGAGGGCGTTCCCGACGCCGGTGTCCATGGTCTCGCCGAGCACGCGGTAGCGGCCGTTCCGGAACCCCAGGACGTGGGCGTTCGCGCCGCTCGCGTTCAGGCAGACCGGCGAGTCGAACCCCGAGCGGTGCCGGCCGATCTCCAGGTGCGCGACCATGTGGTTGACGCCGACCAGCGGCACGTCGAGGCGGCCCGCCAGCGCGCGCGCCGCCGTGCCGACGATGCGGAGACACGGCCCCAGTCCCGGCCCCCGCGAGAAGGCCACCGCGTCGACGGGCGGACCGTCCGCGCGCTCCCGGGCGTGGGCCAGCGCCGTCTCGACCACCGACGGGACGGCCCCGCGCATGTGCTCTGCGGCCTCGCGCGGGTTGATGCCGCCGCTCGCCGGCTGGTAGGCGTCGGTCTCGATCGCGACCTCGTCGGTCGCGACGTCGTACACCGCGGCGCTGGCCGCCCACGCGGTCCCCTCGATGCCGAGCACGCGGATCTCCGGCGGCATACCTTTCGCTCGACCGGTGGTGGCGCGGCCCTTTAGCCTGGTCGGTTCGGCCGCTCGGGTCGGCCGCTCAGAACTGCGCCCGCTCGTCGAGGAACGCCGCGACGTGACCGGCGAACGCGGCCGGCTGTTCGACGAGCGTCGAGTGGCCCGCGCCCTCGACGGTGACCCGCCGGGCGCCGTCGAGGCGGTCGCGCAGCGCGTCGAGGGCCGGCGCCGGCATGAACTGGTCGGCCTCGCCCGCCAGCAGCAGCGCGGGAATCCCGGCCTCGACGATGCGGTCGGCGTCGGTCGGCAGCGCCTCCAGCGTCGGGCGGACGGCGTCGAACTCGTCGGGCGCGTCCACGTTCAGTTCCGCGATCGACTCGTCGAGGAAGGCGTGCTCGGCCGAGAGCGGGTCGACCGACGGGAGCGACCCGGCGGCCTCGCAGAGCGCCTCGTGGCGCTCGCGGTCGAGCAGGCCGCCGGGCGTCCCCGAGAGCACGAGTGCGGCCACGCGGTCGGGATGCTGGGTCGCGAAGGAGGCGGCCGGCCACCCGCTCATCGAGTGGCCGACGACGGCCACCCGGTCGTGGCCGAGGTGGTCGAGGAGCGCGCGCAGGTCCGAGACGAACGCCGCGGCGCCCGGGCCGTCCGGGGCGTCGCGGCTGTACCCGAAGCCGCGCTGGTCCGGCGCGATGCAGCGGTAGTCGTCGGCGAACGACGGGATCTGGCGCCACCACGACAGGTGGGTGCCGCTGAACCCGTGGAGGAACACGACCGGGGATCCCTCGCCGGTGACCTGGTAGTAGACGTCGACGCCGTCGACCTGGACGCTGTCGAACATGCGTCCGCGAACGACGGCCGGACGGTTATACCTCCGGCCGTCGCGCGGGTGTCGCCACTACGCCGACGGCGCGGGCGAGCGCCCCGGGGCGCTCACTTCCACTCGGTGTAGCCGCACTTCCCGCAGTGCAGGCGGTCGGCGTGGTCCGCGAGGAAGGTGTCGCCACAGCGGGGACACTGCTCCTTGTCGATCGTACCGTCCTCGTCGTAGTACTCGTGGCGGGCCATCTACGCCTCCTCGGCCTCGGGTTCGCCCTCGGCGTCGGCCTCCGCGTCGGCCTCCTCGCCGATCTTGTTCCGTTCGAGCATGTACTCCTGCTCGACGTCCTGGGCGTGTTCCGCAGAGTCGTAGACCTTCGCGTAGCCGACGGTCTTCCGCATGCCGAACTTCGTGTCGAGCCGGTGGATGACGACCTCCTCGGCGTCCTTGTTCAGGCGGGCGGCGAGCGAGTCGCGCACCGACAGCCGACCCGGGGTCGTCTGGTCGTGGACGACCTCGAACCGGACGTCGGTCCGGTGGAGCATAGGGTTCTCGTCTTCGTCGAGAATCTCGATATCCATGTTGGTCATACGTCCCTCCGAAGCGCGTAAAAGGATTTCGAAGCCGCTAACGGGGCGCGAGGCGAGCAGCGCGGCGGGTCAGCGGACGCCGAGCGCGTCCCAGGCGGCCTCGGCGTCGCCGTCCATCCGTTCGAGGAGGTCGCGCATCCGCGCCCGGAGGTCGGCGTCGACCGTCGCGAGCACCATCCCCTCGTCGGGCTGGCCGTAGACGACGGCCGTGCCGTCCGGCGCCGCGACCATGGTGGGGACCGCCGCCAGGTCCTCCTCGCCCTCGGTGACGACGATCACGGTCGAGCCCGCCCGCGCCAGCGCCGCCCCGAGTTCCCGGAGCATGGCCGCCGTGAGCGTGGCGGCGGGGTTCGCCAGTTCGACCCGGTGGTCGAACCCCTCGATGCCCTCGCGGATGCGCTCGTCGACGGCCTCGCGCTTGGTCTTGCCGTCGATGATGGCGACGTCCGGCGTGCAGTCGGCCTGCAGGAGGTGGTAGGTGACCACGTCGCCGACGGCGACGACCGGGTCGCCGGCGTCCGCCAGCAGCGCGTCGGCGTCGGTGTAGATCGGCCCGAAGGGGTCTTTCAGCTCGCCACGGAGCTCGCGCGGGAGTTCGACGAGGACCGTCATCTCACCGCACCTTCAGGGCGTAGGCGCCCGGTTCCGTGACGTCCATCTCGTGCGCGATCTCGGACTCCTCGGGGTGGGCGATGATGACGTACCCGGCCCAGTCCTCGGTGAGCGAGGTCGAGCCACAGACGGGGCACATGTCCTCTGCGCCCGCGTCGAGCACGCGGTGACACTCCCGACAGACCAGTCGCTTGGCCATCGGTCACTCACCCGTCGCGGCCTGGCCCTGCCGCTTCTCGTGTTCCTCGGTGAGCCAGCCGTGCTTGCCCAGGCCGACCTGCTTGGCGGTGAGGCCGATCTTGGAGTCGCGGGGGTTGCGCTCGTCGATGCTCTTGGTGACGATGCGCGTCCGCACCGAGTCCCCGACGCCCAGCGACCGGTTGGAGTCCCGGGAGGCCAGCTGCTGGCCCTCCTCGTCGTAGGCGAGGTACTCGTCGGAGATCTGGGAGACGTGGAGCAGCCCGTCCACCGGCCCGATGCCGACGAACGCGCCGAAGTTCACGACCTCGACGACCTCGCCGTCGACGACCTCCTGCATCTTCGGGTCGAACGTGAGCGCGTCGAACTCCGCGGTGAAGTAGACGCCCTCGCGACCGGGGAGGACTGCGCCCTCCCCGATGTCGTGGACGTCGATCACCGAGACGACCGACCCGACCTCCTCGTCCATTCGCCCCTCGAGTTTGTCCTGCAGGAGCTGCTTGACCAGCCCCGGCGTGACGTCCGCGAGGAACCGCGGCGGTACCTCGACCGTGTCCTTCAGTCTAACCCGTTTGTACATCGTCAGTTCGTGCTCGCTCGTTGGTGAATCGCCAGTGTGTTTCGACCCCGGACGCCGATCGTCCGGACGTCCTGTGCGTGTAGCCGCTCGCGGAGGGCGCGGTCGTTCGTCACCACGTAGTCGTAGGCCGGCCCGAGTTCGACGACGGCGTCGTCGGCGTAGTCGGCCTCGTGCTCGACGACCGAACAGCGCTCGGCGAGGTCGTGGCCGACCCGCGCGGCCCGGGCCTCCTCGCCCGCGCCGTCGGCGAGCGCCCGGAGTTCGGCGACCACGGCCGCCGGCACCGCCAGGTCGGCCTCGCCGACCACCCGGTCGAGTTCGTCGAACAGGCGGACGCCGACCTCGACCGGCATCATGAGCGCGTTCGTGTCGAGCAGGACCATCATACCAGCGTGCCGACCCCGATGAGCCGCCACCGCGCGCCGACGCGGCGGTTGATCGCGATCTTCGCACCCGCGTCGGCGCAGACGGGCCGCTTGAGCGCGACCTCGCACTCGGCCTCGCGCGCGCTGGTCACCGATCCGACGGTCGTCGCCGTCCCCACGGTCAGCATCAGCGGCTCGCCGGTCGAGATCTCCTCGATCTCCCCCTCCTCGTCGCCGACCACGCGGTCCAGCAGTTCGACCTCCATGGTGAACTGCTCGCGCGTCGGCGGGAGCGTCCCCGGCGCGCCCGCGACCTGGCCGGCGAGCGCGTCGCCCTTCGTGAGCGAGGGGTCGAGCCCGGTGCCGACGCCGAGCAGGCCGCCCGGCGTCACTTCCTCGACGGACTCGCCGCCGGCCTGGAGCGAGCGGATCGACGTCTCGACCGGGCGGTACTCCGACTGGCCGCTCTCCTCGACCTCGCGACCGGGCCGGATCTCGATGTCGTCGCCGACCGCGAGCCGGCCGCGCACCAGGCTGCCGCCGATGACCCCGCCCATCAGGTCCGCGTACTCGGTGCCCGGGCGGTTGATGTCGAACGAGCGCGCGACCTGGAGCTGCGGGTCGGCGTCCGGATCCCGCTCCGGCGTCGGGATGGCCTCCTCGATGGTCTGGATCAGGAGGTCCATGTTGACCCCCTGCTGTGCGCTCACTGGCACCACCGGCGCGTCCTCGGCGACGGTCCCCTCGACGAACGACGCGATCTCCTCGTAGTTCTCGCGAGCGCGGTCCGGACTGACGAGGTCGATCTTGTTCTGGGCGATGACGATGTTCTCGATCCCGATGATGTCGAGCGCCATCAGGTGCTCTTCGGTCTGGGCCTGCGGAACCGGTTCGTTGGCCCCGATGACGAGGACCGCGCCGTCCATGATGGCCGCCCCGGAGAGCATCGTGGCCATCAGCGTCTCGTGGCCGGGGGCGTCGACGAAAGAGACAGTCCGGAGGGGCTCGCTCGGCGACCCGTCGGGACACTCCTCCTCGACGGTGTAGCGCTCGGGCTCCGGCTGGTCCGGGCACTCCCGGAACGTGGCGTCGGCGTAGCCGAGACGGATGGAGATGCCGCGTTTCATCTCCTCGGAGTGCTGGTCCGTCCACTCACCGCTGAGCGCCTGGACCAGCGTCGTCTTCCCGTGGTCGACGTGGCCGACGAGCCCGATGTTCACCTCCGGTTGTCGGTGTTCCGATGTCACAGTAACTGTCGGGTATCCGCCCCTCACTCTCATAAAGTTGCTGTTCCGCGGGCGTTCGCCGCGGGAACGGCCGGCAGACGCGGTCTCGGACAGGACGCCGACGGCGCCCGCGCGACCGCCCGGACCAGGAGGGCCGTCCCGGTTCGGCCGCCTTTAAGCCCGCGGCCCCGGTGGCGAGCGCATGGACGTCGGACTCGGGCCGCTCGGGGACCTCCCCGAATCGCGGTCCACGCCTGCCGAACTGACGACCGAGGTCGTCGAGACGGCCGCCGCCGCCGAGGTGCTCAGCTTCGAGAGCGTCTGGCTCGGCGAGCGCCACTTCGCCCACGAGACGGTCACCGCGAGCGCGCCCGTCACGCTCGCGGCCGCGGTCGCCCAGGCCACCGACGCGGCCCGGATCGGGACGGCGGTCGCGCTCCTCCCGCTCCACGACCCGGTGCGCCTCACGGAGCAGGTCGCCGTCCTCGACGCGATCTCCGGCGGCCGCGTGACCGTCGGCGGCGGCATCGGGTACATGCAGAACGAGTACGACGCCTTCGGCGTCGACGCCGACCGCCGCGTCGCCGAGTTGCTGGACGCCGTGGAGGTCCTGCAGGCCGCCGCGGACCACGAACCGCTCGCCTACGAGGGCCGCGTCCACGAGGTCGAGGGCGTGCGGATCGAGCCGCGCTACACCCAGGACCCCCGGCCGCCCGTCTGGCTCGGCGGCACGGTTCCGCAGGCCATGGAGCGGGCCGCCGCGGTCGCCGACGGCTACCTCGGCATCCCGGCCGGGACTGACTTCTACCGGGGCGTCGCCGCCACCCTGGCGGAGGCCACCGAGGACCCGTCCTTCGAGGTCGGCGCGATGGTCAACGCCTTCGTCGCCGACACCACCGAGGCGGCGCTGTCGGCGGTCGAGCCGGGACTGGCGTACCTCGACCGCCGCTACGCCCGGTGGCGGGACGAGGACCGCCCGGCCGAACCGGACACGAGCACGGGCGTCTACGGCACCCCCGCGGAGGTCGTCGAGGGGCTCCGCGAGTACGAGGCGATCCTGGGCGAGGACGTCCACTGCCTCGTCCGCCTGCACTACCCCGACGTGCCCCGCGCGGCCTCCGACCGGGCGATGGAGCTGTTCGCCGACGAGGTGCTCCCGGAGCTGTGACCCGTCACAGCCCCAGGTCGAGCAGGCGGTTCCCGGCGAGGCCCGCGACGCCGCACAGGAGCAGCCCGACGACCAGGCCGTAGGCTGGCAACCAGCCGGCCGCTCCCGCGAGCGCGCCCGTGACGACGCTGCCGAACGCGCCACAGAACATGTACACCGTCCGCACCAGCCCGAAGCCGGTGCCCCGCTCGGCGGCGGAGAAGGCGTCCATGAGGCGGGCCTGCATCGCGCCGGCCCAGGAGACGCCGACGCCGAGCAGCAGGACCCCCGCGGCGGCCGCGGCCAGTCCGTCGCCGACGAGCAGGACGGCCAGGCCCGCGGCCGCGACCAGGAGGTTCGTCGCGAGCACGAGGTCGCGGTCGACGCGGTCCGAGAGGCGCCCCATCACCGGGAGCGTGACCGCCGAGAGCAGGAAGACGGCGCTGAAGGCGATCCCGGCGCGCGACTGGCTCATCCCACGGTACTCGACGAGGAAGGTCGGAAAGAAGGAGGCGAACGCCTGGAAGGTGAACATGGTGACGAAGGAGAGGACCGTCGTGAACGCGACGGCGGGGCGCGAGAGCAGCGCGCCGATCGCCTGGGGATCGACGCGGTCGCGCAGGCGCTCGTCCGGGCGAGCGGGGGCGGTCGGCCGGACGCGCCAGGCGAACAGCGCGAGGACGGGGAGCGCCAGCGCCGCGCCGAGGCCGACGCCCGCCCGCCAGCCGAACCGGGCCGCGACGGCGACCGCGAGCAGCGGGGTCACCAGCCCCGCGGCCGACCCGCCGGCGGTCATGACCCCCAGCGCGCCGCCGACGTTCTCCGAGAGGTCGGTCAGCAGCGAGGCGGCGACCGGGTAGTACAGTCCCGCACCGGCCCCGAGGACGACCGCGACGAGCCCGAACAGCAGGAACGAGGGGACGACGACGAACAGGAGGCAGGCCCCGCCCAGGAGAGCGAGCGCGACGAGCGCGACCCGCCGCTCGCCGTAGCGGTCGCCGAGCAGACCGCTCGGGAACTGCGTGAGCGCGTAGGCCGCCCACATGCCGGTCAGCGCCAGTCCGAGCGTCGCCTTCGAGACCCCGAACGCGTCGATGACGTCGGGGACCAGCGGGCTGATCGCCAGCCGGGAGCCGAGTTGCGTGAAGTTCGCCAGCGCCGCCAGCGCGAGCACGGTGTGCCGGTAGCGCCAGTTCACGCCCGCCAGTCTCGACGCGGGGGCATGGCCCTGTCGGTCACCGGGCGGCCCGGCCGGTTCCGCGAGTCTTTTGTACCGTGGTACGGTCGGACGGGGCATGGTGGTGTACTGCTTCGACCGGGACTACACGGTCGACACGAGTCCCTCGCCGCCGCGGATGGGAGAGAGCGTCCCGCTGGCGTGGGTGCGGGCGCTGGCCCACGAGACGCCACACACCGTGGTGGCGACCGGGAACCAGCACCTCTGCCTGGAGGCCGACGTCCCGGGGGACGACCTGCTCCGGGAGCGGTACGCGGCGCTCCCGCCGGGCCGGCGGGAGGCGGTACCGACGCCGCCGGCGGGGACGCCGACGCGGCGCGAGCGCCTGCGCCTCGTCGAGGCGCTGTTCGCCGCCGAGCGCTACGTCGTGGTCGACGACGCCGACCTCCGGGACGTGGAGGACGACCGGTGGACCCACTACTACCCCTGGGAGTTCGTCGACGCGGTCCGGGCGGGCCGCGTCGAGGTCCCCCGGGTGGCCTGACCGCGCGGGACGCCGACCGGCCGGAGGCCCGGAAGCGGACGGCACGGCGGCCGTCGCGCGGGTCCCACCGGATATATGTAACCCAGGGCCGAACCGCGTTCCGTGCCTCTCACCGCACAGCGGGTCGCCGGGGTGACGCGGTCGCTGGTGGCCGTCGTCCGCTCCGAGAGCGTGACGTTCGTGGCTGCGAGCCTCGCCTACTACGCGTTCGTCTCGCTGCTCCCGCTGTTGCTGCTGGGGCTGGTGGTCGCCTCGCTGGTCGGCGGCCCGGCGCTCGCCGACCAGGTCGCCGGCGACGTCGCCGCCGCACTCGGTCCCGGAGCGGGCAGCGTCGTCTACGACGCGCTCACGAGCGCCGCCGGACGCGGGGGGGCGACCGTCTTCGGGCTCGCGGTCCTGCTCTGGAGCGCCCTGAAGGTCTTCCGGGGGATGGACGTCGCCTTCTCGGAAGTGTACGGGGCCGCGACAGACGCGTCGCTGGTCGCGCAGGTGACCGACGCCCTCGTGGTGCTGACGGCGGTCGGCGCGGGCGTCGCCCTGACGGTGGTCGTCGGCACGCTCCTCTCGCTGCCCGGCGTGACCGCCACCGTCGCGGGGGTGGACCTCGCGAGCGTGGTCGGCAACCTCGTGCTCGTCGCGGGGCTGACCGTGACGCTCCTCCCGCTGTACTACTTCCTGCCGGCCGGCGACCTCGCGGTCCGGGACGCGCTCCCGGGGGCCGCGTTCGCCGCGGTGGGGTGGACCGCCCTCCAGATCGGCTTCCGCTACTACGCCCGGGCGGCCGGGAACTACGAGGTGTACGGCGTCATCGGGGGCGCGCTCCTGTTGCTGACGCTGCTGTACTTCGGGGGCGTGGTGCTCCTCGTCGGCGTCGCGCTGAACGCCGTCCTCGACGGGCGCATCGGACCGCAGGCCGCCGCCCTCGGCATCGACGAGACCGACCTCAGACGGGCAACCGCAACCGACACCGAACCCATGACCGACCAAGACGACGAGCAGGCCGGCACGGCCGACACAGACAGCCGAACAGCAGACCGAGCACGCTTCGCCGACGACGAGGAGGACTCGCTGGAGGCGGAGGTCGAACGGCTCCGTGCCGAACTCGACGAGAAGACCCGGAACCGGGAGGACCTCGAACGCGACCTCCGGCGCTACGTCCGCCGCCGACAGCGGCGCGGGAAGGCCCGCGGCTGGGGGCCCTACCTCGTGCTCCTCTACGGGACGATCATGACGCTCGGCGCCTTCTACTACCTCGACGACGGACTCTGGGCGGTCCTGGCGATGTTCGTCGTCTGGACCTCGACACTCGGCCTCTACGTGCTGATGCTCCTGTTCGGCGTCGGCCTGAGCGTCGCCGGCGTCCCGGGCCGCGTCCGCGACGCGATCCAGGAACGGCGGTGAGATGAGCCACGGACTCGCCGCGACCGGACCGGCGCTGGCGGTGCTCCCGGAGCCGGTGGTCGCCGTCTTCGTCCTCGTCACCCAGCTGGGCGACACCTGGCTGCTGTTCGTGGTGCTCACCGCGCTCTACCTGCTCGGCGACCGGGTCCCCGTGGTCGGGCGAGGCGTCGACCGGCGCGACGCTGCCTTCCTCATCGCGCTGGGGCTCGCCGCCGCCGCGCTGACCGCGATCCTGAAGGGCGCGTTCCACCACCCGCGACCCGCCGGGTACGACGTCGCGACGGCGCCCGCGCTGGTCCCGGTCGCCCTCCGGCCCCTCTACGTGAGCGCGGCGACCGCCAGCGGCTACTCGTTCCCCAGCGGTCACGCCGTGGGGAGCACCGCCGTCTACGGCGCGCTCGCGCTCGTCGGTGAGGAGCGGCGCCGGCGCCTCCTGGGCGCGGCGGTCGTCGTCGCGCTCGTCGCGCTCTCCCGGGTCGTCATCGGCGTCCACTTCCCCGTCGACGTCGTCGCCGGCGTGGCGATCGGCGCGGGCCTGCTCGCCGTCGCGTGGTGGCTCGCGCGGGACGCCCCCGGCCGGGCGTTCCTGCTGGTGGCGGTGCTCGCGCTGATCGAACTCGCCGTCCGGGGGTTCACCTTCGACGCGCTCGTGGTGCTCGGGGCCGCCGTGGGGGCCCGCGTCACCTGGGGGAGCCTCGGGGGTGCCGTCCCCGACCGGCCCGGGCGAGAGGCCCGGCTCCTCGCCGCGGTCGGCCTCCCGGTCGTGGTCGTGCTGTTCGGGCTCACCTACGCCGCGGACGCGCTCGTGCCGGGGGCGTTCGCCGCGCCCGTCGTCGGCTTCGTCGGGGCGGGGATCACCCTCGGCGTGCTGGTGGCGCTCCCGGCGGTCGCGGGGCGCGACGAGCGGACGGCGTGAGAACGGGCGCGAACGCCGAAGCAGAAACCGATCGGAAATCGAAGAGGTCGCGAGACTGCGTCTAGAACGTCTCCAGGTACTGGTCGAGTTCCCACTGGGAGACCTCGACGAGGTACTCCTGGAACTCGGCCTGCTTCGCCTCGACGAACTTGGGGCCCACGTGGCTCCCGAGCGCGTCGTAGATCGCCTCGTCGTCCTCCAGGGCTTCGAGCGCCTCGCCGAGGTTGGTCGGCAGCGTGTCGATGCCGTACTCCTCGCGTTTCGCCTCGTCGAACTCGTAGATGTTCTCGCGGACGGG
>JBDGSV010000062.1:0-19583 GCA_042217375.1 Haloarculaceae archaeon
GGCATCAGCCAGCGCCCCGCCGACGTCAAGAAGGACTTCATCACGCAGTGCGACTGGCTCGTCTGGCACCGGCTCACCTGGCAGAACGACACCAAGGTCGTCCGGCGCGTGCTAGACGGCTCCTACGCCGAGGCCGTCGAGGACCTCGACGACGGCGAGGGGTTCCTCGCGACCGACTGGACCGAGACCGTCGAGCGCGTGCAGTTCGACCGCAAGGAGACGTTCGACGCCGGCGCCACGCCGGGCCTCGACGACTTCGAGCGCCCGGAGCTCAAGTCCGTCAGCGACGACCTCGTGTCGGAGCTCCAGCAGATATCCGAGGCCGAGGCCCGCCGCGAGGACGAGGTCGAGCGGCTCCGCGAGCAACTGGCGGCGCGCGAGGAGCGCATCCGCGAACTCGAGGAGGAACTGGCCGAGGCGCGCGACCTCAGCCGCATGGCCGACAAGTTCGCGGAGGCGATGATGGAGCACGCGGACGCGACGGACTTCGAGCAGACGACGCTCGCGGAGGCGGCCGCCGTCGCCGAGGGGACGCCGGCCGGCGACGGCGAGGCCGGCGGGGACGCGACCGACGACCGCGGCGACGCGCCGGCCGACGAGGGCGACCCGGACGCCTGGCCGGAGGCGATGGAGGCCCCCGAACCGGCCGGCGAGCCGCCGGCGGGCTGGCCGGACGACGACCCCGACCGGCCGATCGTGACCGAGCTCCGGCGCGAACTGGCGGCGATGGACGAGATCACGCGCGAGATGCTGGCCTACTACCGCGACCACGGTCCGGCGGCGCCGGTCGACGCGCACGTCGCCTGCGGCGGGTCGGGCGACCGCCAGCAGGCCTACGCCCGGAACCGCCGGCTCCGGCAGGTCGGACTGGTCAGACACACCGGTCGCGGCCAGTACGACTACACGCTCCACGAACTGGTCGCGACAGAACACGGCGACCGCCTCGACGAGGCGACCGTCGAGGCGGTGGTCGGGGCCGTCGAGGACGACTACCTCCCCGCGTCGGGGACGGCGTGGCCGGAGGCCTAGTCCAGCGGCGCGACCAGGTCGGCCAGCGCCGCGCGCGGGTCGTCGGCCTTCGCCACCCCGGAGGCCAGCAGGACGCCCGCCGCACCGAGGTCGCGTGCCGCCACGAGGTCCTCGCCGGTCGAGATGCCCGCCCCGCAGAGCACGGGCACGTCGGGATCGACCTCCCTGGCGGCGGCCACGGCGGCTTCCACGACCTCCGGGTCGGCCTGGCTGACGGGCGTCCCCGTGCCGATGAGCGCGGGGGGTTCGACGGCGACGGCGTCGGGGCCGAGCGCCGCGGCCGCCGCGACCTGTCGCGGGTTGTTCGCGCAGACGACGGTCTCCAGGTCGGCGCGCCGGGCGGCCGCCAGGCCGTCGTCGAGGTCCGCGAGTCGGAGGCGGCGCTCGGAGTGGTTCAGGAGCGTCCCGGTCGCGCCCGCGTCGGCGACCGCCTCGGCGAGCGTGGCGCCGGTGTGACTGCCGGGGGCGACCGGGCTGACGTGCTGTGCCCAGGTCTCGACGCCCGTGTCGGCGACCGCCCCGAGGTGGGCGGCCTGTGGCGCGACGGCGACGCGGGCAGCCGTCTCTCTGGCCACGTCGCGCGCGGCCTCGGCGATCGCGACCGGGTCGCAGGGGTAGGCCTTCAGGTTGACGAGTACGAACGGTGCGGACATACCGGAGGCGGGGTCGCCCGGGAAAAAATAGCTACCCGTTCGCGGCCGGCAGGAACCTCTTTGGGTCCCGGCCACGCAGGTGGCGTATGTCGTTCCGCGTACCCGAGGAACACGAGGCGATCCGGCGGGCGGTCCGGGAGTTCGGCGAGGCCGAGATCCGGCCGGTGGCCGACGAGTACGAGGCCGAACAGCGCTACCCGCGCGAACTGCTGGCCGAGGCGGCGAGCCTCGACCTGGTGGCGGTGAACGTCCCCGAGACGTACGGCGGGCCGGGGATGGACGCGCTGGGCGACCTGATCGTCACCGAGGAACTGTGGCGGGCGGACCCCGGCGTCGGCGGCGCGATCGCCGCGGCGTCGTTCGGGACGGGCATGCTCCTGGAGTACGGCGACGAGTGGATGTGCGAGGAGTGGCTGCCCCGCATCGCCGGCGGGGAGACGCCCATCGCGACCTGCATCTCGGAGCCGGCACACGGGTCGAACGTCGCGGGGATGGAGACGGAGGCACGACGGGACGGCGACGAGTGGGTCATCAACGGCCGGAAGATGTGGATCACCAACGGATCGGTGGCCGACGTCGCCATCGTGATGGTCAAGACGGACCCGGAGGCCGGCCACCGCGGCATCACCGCGTTCCTGACGCCGACCGACGTCGACGGCTACGAGGCGACGCGAATCGACAACAAGCTCGGCATCGAGGCCCAGGACACGGCCGAGATCGTCCTCGACGACCTCCGGGTGCCCGAGGAGAACGTCGTCGGCGCGGTCGACGAGGGGTTCTACCAGCTGATGCAGTTCTTCGCACCGGCGCGGGCCGACGTGGCCGCGCAGGCCACGGGCGTCGCCCAGGCGGCCTTCGAGGCCGCGCGAGACTACGCCCGCGAACGGGAGCAGTTCGACCAGCCGATCGCCGGGTTCCAGGCCATCCGGCACAAGCTCGCGGAGATGGCGACCGCCGTCGAGGCCGCCCGCTCGCTGGCCTACCGTGCGGCCGCGCACCTCGAAGGCGACGATCCCGCCGCGGCGACGCGCTTCGCCAGCATGGCCAAGCTGTTCGCCTCCGAGCACGCGGTCGACGTCACGGACGAGGCGATCCAGGTGTTCGGCGGCGCCGGCTACGTCGCAGACCACCCCGTCGAGCGGTACTACCGCGACGCCCGGATCACCAAGATCTACGACGGTACGAGCGAGATCCAGAAGAACGTGATCGCAGACCAGTTGCTCTGACCCGGGCGACCGCTCGACGTCGGGTCGCGGCTCCCGGCGTCGGACGGCCACGACGGGACGGGCGGCGAACGCGGCCGTTCGCTCGTCCAGCCGCCGACGGCGGACGGGACGGCGAGAGCGTGGCGGGCAGTTTCGGGGCCCGAAGTCGCGCCCGGCAACTCAAGTGCGCGCGGTCGGTACGCCACCGGACCGATGGAGCGGAGAGACCTGACCGACGTGGGCGACGTCGACGCCGACGTCGGCGTCGACGACGAGGCCGGACCGGACTCGCTACTGGCGGCGCTCCGCGCGACGTGGGCGCTGTGGGTCGGCGCGGCCGTCGCCATCGCGTTCGCGGCGGTCGCGTGGATCGACCACCCGACGGCGGGACCGTTCGACCAGTTTCTCTTCGGCTTCCTCGCGGTCGTCGCGGTGTTGGCGGCCGTCGGCCGGACGGCGACGCTGGGGGACCTGCTGTAGCGGGCGCCCGTGGCGCGGCCGTCTGTGAGGCCGGTCCTTTTTATGGCGCGGGTGCGAGGTGGTGGCGAGGCGTGAGCAAGGAGTGGAAACCAGAGACCGTGTTCGACGTGCTCGCGAGCGACGTGGCGCGCCACATCCTGGTCGCCGCCAGCGACGAACCGATGTCTGCAGATGAACTCGCGGAAGCGTGCGACACCTCGCTTCCGACCGTCTACCGCCGGGTCGACGTCCTCGAAGAGTACGACTTCCTGGCGGCGGACAGAGTGCTCGACGCGAAGGGGAACCACTACAAGACGTTCGAGACCACGCTGGAACGCATCGCCTTCGACGTCGACGCCGAGGGGTTCACCGTGGACACGGAGCGCCGGTCGGGGCTGATCGGCCGGTTCGAGGAGTTCTGGACCGACCTCGGGGAGTCGGGCACCACCACGGAGGGAGACGAATGAGCGAGCCGCCGGAGCTGTGGGCGTTCCTGTTCTCGAACCTCGTCGTGCTCGTGTTCGGCGGCGGGATGACCGCGCTCAGCGTCCTGGCCTACCGGCGGTCGAGCACCCGCTCGTTCCGGAGCGCCGCCGTCGGCTTCGGGCTCATCACCGCGGGGGCGCTGGGCGACGCCGCCTACCAGCTGGTCCTCCGCGGGAGCTACGAGCTGGCGGGCCGCGAACTGCTCGCTCTCCAGACCGTCCAGGGGATCCTGGTCGCGCTCGGGCTGGCGGTGCTGTTCTACTCGCTCGCGAACCACGACCCGGGCGAGTAGCGCAGCGGGTCGACTTCGACCGGGAACCGGCCTGCCAGCTGTTCGGCGATCGGGTAGAGCGCCACGGCCGCCACGAGGCCCGCCATGGCCGTGTTCACGGCGGCGCCCCGGAGCAGGTGAATCCGGGCCACGTTCAGCCAGAAGAGCAACCAGACGACGGCCACCAGCGTCAGGGCGGCGTCGCCCAGGAGCGAGACGGCGCGCGACCTGCGGTCGTCGGGCGTCGCTGTCGAAGACATGGCAGCAGGCCGTGCGGACGGGGCCCCCTTCAGCGTCCGTGCGTAGTTTCGGGGGGCGAAACTAGTCCTTGCGCTCGACGACGTCGCCCAGCGTGTAGCTCCCGGAGGTGGACCCGCCCTCCCACTCGGTCTCGTCCTCGCCGGAGCCGGCGCCCTCCGAGAGGTCGATGTCGAGTGCGCGTTCGAGCTTGCGCTGGATCTTGTCGCTCGGCAGGCTGTCGCCGTGTTCGAGCTTCCGGATGAGGCTGGCCTTCTCGTTGAGCTGCCGGGCGAGGTCCTCCTGGCTCAGCCCGCGCGCCTCCCGCGCCTCGCGGATGCGCTGGTCGTAGTCCTGGGCGACCTCGTCCATCTCGTCGAACATGTCGCGCCGGCGACTGGATCCGCCACCGCCGCCGGAACGACTCGACGTGGAGCTGCCGCTCGACGACTCCGACCCCCCCGAGGAGGACGACGTCGAGTACTTCGTCGAGGAACCGCCCGACGACTGCTGGGTCTTCACCTCGGTCCCGAACTGTGCACAGGAATCGCACACCTCGAGTTCCGCCCCCTCGACTTTCACGGTCGTGGGCGACGCCGTCTCCGTGCCACACATCTCGCACTGGACCATGTGCGGGTCTTTGGCAGCGCGACACATAAACCGTGCGCCGTCGCGGCGTCGGCGCGGCCGTCAGGAGAGCGCCCGCATGGCGTGGTAGAACCGCTGGAGGGCGGTCACGTGGCCGACGACGGCGAAGACGACCAGCAGCCACCCGACGAGCGTGAGTCCGGCGACCGGTCGAGGGACGAAGGCGGTCACGGCCGTGACGACCCCCACGAGCGCCAGCCGGTCGGCGCGGCCCACCAGCCCGCCGTAGACCCGGTCGAGCCCGACCGCCTGCGACTGCGTCCCGAGGTAGGAGGTCATCAGCACGCCGGTGACGGCCACCAGCCCGAGGGCGTACTCGCCGACCCCGCCCGCGAGGCCGGCCACGATGACGATGTCGGCGTACCGGTCGAGCACGTGGTCGAGCAGGTCGCCCGCTGAGGAGGCGGTGTCCAGTTCCCGCGCGAGCGCGCCGTCGAGCAGGTCGAGCCAGCCGTTGACGAACACCAGCAGCGCGCCCGCGAGGTAGAGCGCCGGCGGCCCAGTGACTGCGACGCCGGCGACGGTCTGTGTCCCGCCCGCGACCAGGTAGACGACGCCGGCGGCCACCGCGAGCAGGAAGGCGAGCACGCTCACGCCGTCCGGAGTCAGGCCGAGGGCGACGGCCCCGGAGACGAACGGCCGGAGCGCCCGGTCGGCGACCGAGCGGAAGCGGTCGAGCGTCATGCGTCGAAGAAGTCCACCTCCCCGGCGCTCGGGTCGCGCTCGCCCGCGAGGACCGCCGCCACGTCGTCCGCGACCGCGTCGGGCGAGCGGCCCGTGGTGTCGAGTTCGTAGACGCTGTCCAGCCCGTGCTCGGCCACCGCCTCCGAGAGCAGGAGGTCGAGGCGCTCGCTCTCGACGTTCTCGCGCACCTTCTCGGCAGACCAGCCCCGCCCGCCGAGGCGGTCGGCCAGTTCGTCGGGGTGGCACCGGAGGACGATCACCCGGTCGACGGGCAGGTGGTGTGCGAGGTGGGACTCGAAGAGGACGTCCTCGCAGTCGGCGACCCGCTCGCGGAGCGCGTCGAGGTCCGCGATCAGGCTGTCCCGGTCCGGGTCGCGACCGGACGCCAGGCCCTCCTCGCGGATCACGTCGTTGAGGTGGACCACGTCGAGGTCGCCCGCCAGGCGGTCGGCGACGGTCGTCTTGCCCGTCCCCGGGGTGCCGGTGAGCGCGACTCTCATCGGTCGACGACGTCGTTCAGGACCTCGACGGCCCGGCGGGTCTCCTCGCGGGTGCCGCAGGTGATCCGGACGCACTCCGGCAATCCGAAGGAGGTACAGTCCCGGACGATGACCCCGCGCTCCTGGGCGGCGGCCTGGACCGACGCGGCGTCGCCGACGGACGCGAGGACGAAGTTGCCCGCGCTCTCCCAGGTCGGGGCCGCGAGTCCCTCGCGCAGGTACCTGCGGCTCCAGCGCGCGGTCTCGACGCTCTCGTCGAGGTGGGCCTCGTCGTCCAGCGCCGCGAGGCCCGCCCGGCAGGCCAGTTCGCTCGCCGCGAACGGCGTGTTCACCCGGGCGTAGGCGTCGGCCCACGCGGCCGGGACGAGGCCGTAGCCGAGCCGGACGCCGGCCAGGCCGTAGGCCTTCGAGAACGTCCGGAGGACCGCCACGTCGTCGCGCTCGCGGACCAGGGCGACGGCGCTGGGCGAGTCGGCGAACTCGGCGTAGGCCTCGTCGACCAGGACCAGCGTCTCGGCGTCGGTCCCGTCGGCGAGCGCCTCGACCTCGGCGAGCGGCATCTCGCTCCCCGAGGGGTTGTGGGGGCTGGTGACGTAGACGATTCGCTCGCCGTCGTAGGCCGACAGCACGGTCGCCGCGGTCTGTTCGAAGTCGTCGCGCTTCCGGAGCGGATAGGTGGCGACCTCGCCGTGGTGGTAGCGGGCGCTCATGGCGTAGTAGGCGAATCCGGGGTCGGAGACGAGGACGCGGTCGCCCGGGTCGAGGAGCGCACGCGCGAGGTAATCGAGGAAGCCGTCGCCGCCGTTGGCGAGCCACACCTGCGCCGGGGCGACCGCCCACCGGTCCGCGATGGCGTCGGTGAGGTCCGCGTGGGAGGCCTTGGGGTAGGTGTGGACCCGCGCGGCGTGGTCGCGGATGGCCGCGACCGCCTCCGGGCTCGGTCCCAGCGGGTTCTCGTTCGAGGAGAGTTTCACCAGCGCGTCGGGGTCCATCCCCAGCTCGCGGGCCACCTCCTCGACCCCGCGCCCGGCCTGGTAGGCGACGTGCGCGGAGAGGTCCCGTGGCTGCATGCTCGTGGGAAGCGGACCGCGGGCCTTAAGCGTGCCCACCGCGGCTCAGAGAGTGATTCACATGCACGCCCGGTGGCGATTTCAAAGCCTTTGTAGTCGCTGACGGAAAGATGTACGCATGACAGAGAACGTGGTCGTGCTGGGCTCGGGCTACGCGGGGGCCGGTGCGATTAACGCGCTCGAAGGCGAACTCGATGACAGCGAGGCTGACATCACCTGGGTCTCAGACGTCGACCACCACCTCGTCCTCCACGAGTCCCACCGCTGCATCCGGAACCCGGGCATCGCCGACAAGGTCACCATCCCCATCGACGGCATCAAGGTCCCGAGCACCCGATTCGTCCAGGCTCGCGCCGCGGACGTCGACCCCGACGCCCGCGAGGTCCACCTGGACGACGACACCGTCGTCGACTACGACTACCTGGTCGTCGGCGTCGGCTCCAGGACCGCGTTCTTCGGCATCGAGGGCCTCGAAGAGTACTCGCTCACGCTCAAGAGCCTCGACGACGCGCTCGAGATCCACGAGGCGGTCAAGGACGCCGCCCGCGAGGCCACCCAGGACGATCCCGCCCAGGTCGTCGTCGGTGGAGCCGGGCTCTCGGGCATCCAGAGCGCCGGCGAGATCGCCGAGTTCCGCGACAAGCACCGGGCGCCCCTCGAAGTCTACCTGGTCGAGGGCCTCGACAACGTCTTCCCGAACAACGACCCCGTCGTCCAGGCGAAGCTCCGCAAGCTCCTGACCGACCTCGACGTCGAGATCATGACCGGCGAGTTCATCGGCGAGGTCGACGAGGACGCCGTCTACGTCGGCGACGACACCGAACTCGACTACGACGTGCTCCTCTGGACCGGCGGCATCACGGGCCAGGACGTGAACCGGGAGATCGAGGTCGACCAGGACGAACGGAGCCACCGCATCGACGCCGCGTCGGACTTCCAGACCAGCGACGAGCGGATCTTCGCGCTCGGCGACGCCGCGCTCGTCGACCAGGGCGACGCCCCCGCGCCGCCGACGGCCCAGGCCGCCTGGCAGGCCGCCGAGGTCGCCGGCCGCAACGTCGCGCGCGCCATCCGCGGCCAGCCGCTCCAGGAGTGGACCCACAAGGACAAGGGCACCGTCATCTCCGTCGGCGACAAGGCCGTCGCCCACAACGTGATGGGCCTCCCGATCGACACCTTCGGCGGTCCGGCCGCCAAGACGCTCAAGAAGGCCATCGCCGCGCGCTGGATCGCGGACGTCACCGGCGGGGCCGGCGGCGTCTCCCGCGCCGCGCGCGCCTGGCCCGACATGTAGGTCGACGCCCACCGGACGGGACCGACCGAGACCCTTGAAGTGCACGCGACCCCACCCCGAAAACACGATGACGACACACAAACCGGACCACGAATTCGAGCTGTACCGCGAAGGCGACGAGTACGTCGTCCTCGCCGACGTCGGCGACGCTGACCCGGCCGACGTCGACGTGAGCTGGCGCGGCGGCCACCTCCACGTCTACGTCGAGATCGCCGAGGACGGCCGCAACACCATCCGACACCGCGACGTCTCGGTGCCGCGCGAGATCGACCCCGACGGCATCACCGCGTCGTTCGACGACGGCGTCCTCGAAGTCCACCTGCCGGTGGTGGCAGACCGCGTCCACGGCAAAAGCATCGACGTCGAGACGAACTGACGGCCGTCAGGGCGCGTTCGATTCGAGAATCACCGCACCGTGAGTCGGCGCCACGTCCGCCCCGTCTCCGTCACCGTCCTCGGCCGCCTCCACGCGCTCGATCGCACGCTCGACCTCCGCCTGGGTGGCCTCCCGACCCCCCGACGGCGGGGACGACTCCCGGGGCCGACCGGCAGCCGCGCGCGACGCCGGGGCGTCGCGCTCGTCGCTCGTGCCGGTTGCCCCGGTCGCCCGTTCGAGGTCCCGTAGCCGCGCGCGCGTCGCCGCGTACTCCTCGACCAGGTCGGAGACCGCCGTCTCGAGCTGCCGAATCCGCGCCTCGAGGTCGCCCGGCGCGCCGCCCTCCATGCGAACGAGTATCGCGTCGCGATCCATAAACGTACGTCAGACACGTGTCAGAACCCCGTCAGTCGGGGCGCGAGAGGCCGAGCCCGGGGTGCCAGCGCTCGGCGCCGGCGGCGGCCGCCCGCTCGTCCATCTGCGCGAGGATGGCGACGGCGCGGCTGGCGGTCTCGGCGGCCCGGCGCTCGCCCGCGACGCGGAACTCGCCGGTCGTGCGGTTGGCGTAGACGGTACAGACGGCGCCCGCCCGGAGGCCGTACAGCGAGGCGAGCGTGAGCACCGCGGCGGCCTCCATCTCGAAGTTGAGCACGCCCGCCTCGCGGAGTTCGTCGACGAGCGCCTCGCTGCCGGCGGCGCGAAAGCCACCGAACCCCTCGCGTCCCTGGCCCGCGTAGAAGGCGTCGGTGCTGGCGGTGACGCCGACGTGGTAGTCGTGGCCGAGCTCCTCGGCGGCGGCGACGAGCGCCCCCACGACGCGGTCGTCGGCAGCCGCCGGGTAGTCGGGACGGACGTACTCGGCGCTCGTGCCCTCCTGTCTGACCGCGCCGCTGGTGATCACGAGGTCGCCGATGTCGACGTCCGGCTGGATGGCGCCACAGGACCCGACGCGCACGAGCGTGTCGGCGCCGACGCGCGCCAGTTCCTCGACCGCGATCGCCGCGGACGGACTGCCGATACCGGTCGAGGTGACCGAGACGGGCGTCCCGTCGCAGGTGCCGGTCGCCGTGCGGTACTCGCGGTGGCTGGCGACCGTCTCGCTCTCCTCCCAGCAGTCGGTGACGACGTCGACCCGGTCCGGGTCGCCGGGGAGGAGCACGCTGTCTGCCACGTCGCCGTCGCCCACGCCGAGGTGGTACTGGACGTCCTCGCGGGGGTCCTCGCGTCCGGACATGCCCGGCGGTTCGGCCGGCGGCGGCATAGAGGCTCGGGCGGGCTACAGCAGGCGAGCGCCCTCGGTCGCCACCCGGGTGGTCTCGGGGAGGACGTCCCCGGCGCCGACGCCGACGACCGTCTCGCCCACCATCGCCATCGTCGCGGCGCCGCCCGCGTCCCGGACGCGCGTCACCTCGCGCTCGACCCGGTCGGTCAGGAGGCCCGTCTCGAGCGCGAACTCCCAGGCCAGCGGGAGCAGCTGGTCGAGCGTCGGGTCGGCCGGGACGCGGGCGAGCACCGCCTCGCCAGTCTGCCGGACTCGGTCCATCGTCTCCTCGTCGCCGAGTACCTCGCTGGTCGCGATGCCGCCGAACGAGGCGTACCCGACGCGCTCGTCGGTGACCGAGCGGGTCAGCTCCGGGCCGGCGCTGGTGACGATGCCGCCCCGCTCCTGGATGAAGACGTCGCCGAGACCGGTCTGAGCGGCCACCTCGGCGCGGTGGGCGCGCTGGAGCAGTGTCTCGCGGTCCTGGCCGAGGTCGAACCGCTCGTTAGCGGCGAGCGCCGTCGCCAGCGTGGCCGCGCCGCTCGCCCCGAACCCGCACCCGAGCGGCACCGCCGGGCGGACGTCGACGCGCGCGGTCACCCCCAGGTCCGAGAGCAGGTACTCGATCGGTTCGAACGCGGCGGCCTCGCCGTCCACCGTGACGCCGCCGTCGCTCGACCCGGCGGGCTCGACGTCGACGACCACGCCGTCCTCGATGGCGACGCTCGCGCCCGCCGACCGGTCGCTCTCGCCGGTCGGCGGCGCGAACACGGTGGTGACGCTCCCCGGTGCGAACGCTCGCATACCGCACGCGGAGAGCGGCGACGACTTAAGCGATCGGTTTACGCCCCCGCGCAAGAACTACGGCCCGCCACGTGGTATGGTATGCCATGGACATCACCCGCCGCGGCCACGGGCCGGGTGCGCTCGCGCGAGCGCTCTGGTCCCAGGTCCACCCCGTGTTCATGGCGCCGCCGCTGGCGGCCTCGGCGTTCGGCGCCGTGCTGGCCACCTCGTTCGAGGCGTCGCTCGCCCTCCTGCACGTGGCGACGGCGTTCACCGCGCTCTACACCGCGCACGTCAAGGACGGGTACGTCGACTTCCACCTGCGCGGCGAGGACGACGACCACCCGCTGACGGCCGCGGGCTGCCGGCTCGTGCTCGGCGTCTCGACGGCGCTGTTCGCCCTCGGGACGGCCGCCATCTGGATCGTCGTCGGACCGGGCGGTGCGCTCCTGACGATCCCCGGCTGGGTGATCGGCTTCTTCCACGCCCCCCAGCTCGACGTCAACCCCGTGACTGCGACGGTGGGCTACCCGCTCGGCATCGGGTTCGCACTCCTCGGCGGCTACTACGTCCAGACCCGCTCGCTGTCGGCGGCCGTGGTCGCGTTCGCGGCCGTCTTCGTCGTCGTCCTCTCGGGCGTGAAGGTCGTCGACGACGCGACCGACTACGCGTACGACCGCTCGATCGCGAAGCGGACGGTCGCCGTGGCGCTCGGGCGCGAGCAGGCCCGGGTGGTCGCCTTCGGGCTGGTCGCGACCGGCCTGGCGGCGGTCGTGGGCTTCGCGGGAGTCGGCGTCTTCCCCCCGAGCAGCGTGGTCGGCGCGGTCGCGTTCGGCGCCGTCGCGGGCGTCGCGTGGCGGGCGGCCGACGACGCCGAACTGGCGACCGAGCTCCTGATCCGCGGGTCGTACGTGTTCCTCGCCGCCCTCGTCGCGGCCGTGTGGTTCCACCCGCTGGCGTGACCGCTCGCGTGCTCGCTCCACCACCCATGCTCCCGGACGTCGGCGTCTTCGGCCCGTACACCTACCTCGTCACGGAACTGTTCTGGGGGGCGGTCGCGCTGGCGCTGCTCCGCTACGCGGGCGCGCTCCGGGCCGCCGCGCGGACCGTCGCCGTCCTCTACCCGTTCGCCTATCTCTGGGACCGGTACACCCTGTCCGTGGGCGTCTTCTCGATCCCGCTCCGGACGGGCGTCGACGTTCTCGGCATCCCGATCGAGGAACACGTGTTCATGCTCGTGGTCCCGGCGATGGTCGTCGGTGCCCACGAGACGTTACGGACGGTGCGCTCCGACCGGGGAGACGAGACGGCGAGCGAGGACCGGCCGGCCGCGCGCGGCGGCGGGCACCGCGAGACGGAGGCGGGACACGGAAAGCTACATGCCACCGTGGCAGGAAGTCCGGAGCACATGCAACTCCACAGCGACGACCAGATCGAGCGGTACGAGCAGGCGGGAGCCTGGGGCGACGTGACGCTGCTCGACGAGTTCGCCGAGACCGTCGAGACGTACCCGGACCGGACGGCGGTGGTCGACCCGCCGAACAAGCCGGACCTCGTCGGGCTGGACCCCGAGCGGCTGACCTACGAGGACCTGTCCGCGGCGGTCGACGCCATGGCGACGGCGCTCCGCGAGCGCGGCGTGGGGAAGGACGACTTCGTCGTGGCCCAGTTGCCGAACACCTGGGAGCTGGCGGCGCTCTATCTGGCCGTCGCCCGAGCGGGCGGGGTCATCTCGCCGATGCCGATCCAGTGGCGCCGGCACGAACTCGAACACGTCGCCGGCGTCGCCGAGGCGGTGGCCTACGTCGGTCCGCGCGACTTCAAGGGGTTCGACCACGTCGCGATGGCCGAGGAGTGGGCCGAGGAGTCCGAGACGCTCGAACAGGTCTTCTCGTTCGCGGACGTCCGCGAGTTCGCCGAGGGCGAGCCCGACCGGGCGGCCCTCGCGAGCGTCGACATCGGCGCGAACGAGGTGTTCAACCTCCAGTGGACCTCGGGGACGACGGCCGACCCGAAGGCCTGCCCGATGACCCACAACAACTGGCAGGCGAACCCGACGCCGCTCCTCTGTGACATGAGCGAGGGCGACGTCGTCCTCTGTGCGGCGCCGCTGGTCAACATGACGGCGCTCGGCGTCAACTACGTCCCGTGGCTCCAGACCCGGGGGACGCTCGTGCTCCACCACCCCATCGACCTGGAGCTGATGGTCGAGCAGATGCAGACGGAGGGGGTCACGTTCACCATCCTGGTCCCGGCGATGCTGAACCAGTTGCTCAAGCACCCGGACGTCGACGAGTTCGACCTGAGCGCGGTCGACACTATCACGACTGGCTCGGCCGCGCCCGCCGAGTGGGCGATGCAGGAGTTCAAGGAGCGGTGGGACATCGAGATCATCAACATCTGGGGCCAGAACGAGGGAACCTCGACGGTGAGTGGCCCGATGACCACGCCGCTCGAACGCCGCGCGACCAACTTCCCGCAGTTCCGCCAGGACGTCGACTGGGGCATCGACGACCCCGTCGTCGACACGGTGGACGTCCGCATCGTCGACACCGAGACGGGCGAGGACCTGACCGAACCCGGCGAGGTCGGCGAACTCAAGTACAAGGGCCCGGGCCTCATGGCCGGCTACTACAACCAGCCCGATCTCACCGAGGCCGCCTTCGACGAAGACGGCTACTTCTACAGCGGCGACCTGTTCAGGGTCGAAGAGGACGACTACATGAGCTTCTTCGACCGGAAGAAAGACGTCATCATCCGCGGCGGGTTCACGATCAGCGCCAAGGACGTCGAGAACATCGTCCTCGAACACCCGAAGATCGTCGACGCGGCCGTCGTCGGGATGCCGGACCCCGACCTCGGCGAGCGGGTCGCCGTCTTCGCCGTCCCCGCCGAGGGCGAATCCCTCGAACTGGCGGACGTCACGGAGTTCATGGGCGACGACGTGGCCATCTACAAGCGCCCCGAACACCTGGAGGTCGTCGAGGAGATCCCGCGCAACCCCGTCGGGAAGGTCCTCAAGACCGACCTCCGCGACCGGCTCGAAGACGAGACCGAGGACTGACGGCGACGGCTCGTCGACGACCCGATCGGCGAACCGTCACCGGACGAGCGACCGGAGGAGGACGACGAACCCGACGCCCAGGGTGACGGACTCGACGACGTGAACCTGGACGAGCGAGAGCGACGTGAGCTGGAAGAGGACGCCCTCGATGACGACGCCGATCGTGATGAACCCGAACGCGACGGTGGCGTCTCTGAGATACCGGGACCCGTCCCGGCGATACGCTCGGAAGCTGATGGCGGTCGTCGCGACGCCCAGCGCGAACAGCGCGAGGCGGGCGACGGCCAGCACGAGGAGCCAGGAGTTCACTGGTCGGTCTCCTCCCGTTGCTGCGAGACGTGGGGGATCCGTCCGTACAGCGAATAGAGGACGGCGACCATCCCCACGGCGACGATTCCCGTCTGGATCGTGCCCGCCGCGAAGATCGAGAGATGAAAGACGTCGAAGAGGACGCCCTCGACGACGGAGCCGACGCTGATGAGGAAGAAGCCGACGGCGACGTACCTCATCGGCTCGCTCCCGTGTCTCCGGTAGCCCACGAACGCCTGGTAGGCGACGAGGAATCCGAGCCCCATCGTGACGAGTTTGGCGATGACGAGTGCGTAGTGCATCTCTAGTCCTGTCTTATGTCGTCCCAGATCTGGGTGAACCGTTCCGAAGGCGTCTGTGAAACCTGTATCCGTCCGTCGAAGCCGTCGGCCGCGAGGTAGACGTAGAGGTGATCGAGGGCCGTCTCGTAGAGGCTGTGGTGGCTCCCGTCGGACTCGATCTCCGTCTGCTCCGCGAGGAGGCCGGCGGCGACGAGGTCGTCGACGTGCCGGTAGACGGTCGACGGGTCGATGTCGCACGCCTCGGCGATCTCCGCCGCGGACCGCGGTTCGCCAGTGGCGGCGACCAAGATGGCCCGGACGGTTCGATCGCCGAGGAGGTCGAGTACCTCGTCGAGATCCGTCGCGGCCACATCTGAACCCACCAACTCCGTAGGTAAACGCTTTTCTTAAACCGGTGGACTGGATTGCAGATGTTGCAAATCAGCGTCCCGTTATACGGTCGATTCGGTCCATTGTCTACTCGTGAAGCGCGCACCGGCCATGACGAGACGGGCGGCAATCGGGCTCGGCACGGGGCTTCTCGTTGGCCTCGCGGGGTGTACCGCCTCCGGATCGAACGACCAGCACGCGACGACGTCGACGACGACCGAGACGGACGTGAAATCACAGACCACGAGCGAACAGCACGCGGAGGAAGAGGGCGGCAAAAACACCTACATGCCGACGCCGGTCGGCGATCCGGCGGCCAACCAGACGGTCGCGATGGCCATGACCGTCAACGGCGGACACTACTTCATCCCAGACATCGTCTGGGTGAAGAAAGGCGGCACGGTGACCTGGGAGAACGCGACGGGCGAACACTCCGCGACCGCGTACGCCGCCTCGAACGACAGACCGCAGCGCGTCCCCGACGGCGCCGACGGCTGGGACAGCGGGCTCGTCGAGGACGCCGGGAAGACGGTCACGCACACCTTCGACGAACCGGGCGTCTACGACTACTACTGCAAGCCGCACGAGGCCCTGGGGATGGTCGGGAAGGTCATCGTCGGCGGTCCGACCGACCTCGCGAACGAACCGGCGCTCCAGCCACCGCAGGACCTGCCGGGGGCCGGGAACACCATCATGACGAAGCTGACGAAGCGGGCGAACGACGTCCTCACCGAGGCCAAGAGTAACGACCACATCCAGTTCACCAGCGACGGCGACGTCAACGTCGTCGGCTGACTGGCACTCACTCCGCGGCCGCGTCCCGGACGAGCGCCTCGAACTCCGCCGACGTGACGGCGTAGACCGTCCGGCCGTCGCCGTTCCGCTCGCGCTCGACGGAGGCCACGGGCTCGCCGTCGACGTAGACGTCCCAGGGGTCCTCGTAGGCCGGATCGACGGCGCGCAACTGGACGCGCACGCCCAGGTCCGCCTCCAGGCGGTCGACGACCGGGGTCGTGACCTCGCCGTCCGCGAACTGCGGGGGGCGGTAGGGTCGCATCCCGTGCGCCCTGAAGAGTTCGACGTTCTCGCGCCACCACTCGGGGTACTCGTCCAGGTCCTCGCCCGCGTAGGGATCCTCGTCGTCGTAGCCGGGCGGCAGGGTCGACGGCCGAGGGGGGTCGGAACCGGCGTCCGTCATCGTCCCCACGAGTGGCCGTCCAGAGTTAAGGCTGTTCCCCCGGGCGGTGCCCGTGCCGGGAAAGGTATAACTGATCGAGCGGTGATGGATGCACCCGATGGCCACACGGCACCTGGTCGCCGACGCGACGGAACTCGAAGAGAACGGGGACAGAGTCCTGACCGACGTGAAGGGAACCGAGATCGCGGTCTTCCGGATCGACGACGAGTTCTACGCCGTCGCCAACTTCTGCGTCCACCAGGGCGGGCCGCTCTGCGAGGGCGACCTCGCCGGAAAGTACGAGATCGGCGACGACGGATGGGCCTGGACCCACGACAGCCGCCAGCGGAACATCACCTGCCCCTGGCACGGCTGGAAGTTCGACGTCACCACCGGAACGAGCATCGACGATGACCGGTACCAGGTCCCGACCTACGACGTCGAGGTCGAGGACGGGAACGTCTACGTCCGCCGCTAGATCCCGAACAGCTCCATCGCCGTCTCGCCCATCAGCTTGCGAATCCCCTCGTCGTCGAGCTGGGTCCGCGCCGGCTGGAGTACCTCCGAGGGCGGGTCGAAGTCCGGGTGGGGGTGGTCGGTGGAGTACAGCAGCGTGTCCCCGCCGCCGGCCATCTCCATCGCCCAGCCCATGTGCTGGGCGTCGTCGGTGTGGCCCAGGGGCTGGGTCGTGATGTAGAACTGGTCGCGGATGTACTCGCTCGGCCGCTTGGTCAGCATCGGGAAGTCCTGGGAGCTCTGGAGGTAGTGGTCGTCGAGACGCCACATCATCCAGGGGAGCCACTCGGCGCCCGACTCCTGGAGCACCCACGAGAGGTCGGGAAACTTCTCCGGGACGCCGTTGCAGACGAGCGAGATGAGGTGCCACATCGCTTCCACGGGGAAGCTGAAGGCGTGGCTCTCCGAGAAGGTCTCGGCCCACCGCCGCTGGACCGGGAACGTACTCTGTGCCTGCACGTCCTGGCTGTGCATCACGATGGGGAGGCCGTGGTCCTGGGCGGCTTCGTAGATGGGGTCGTAGATCCGGTGCCCGGCCGGCGGGACGAGCCCCGCGCCGGGGAGCTGGACGCCGGCGATCTGGTCTTCGGTCGCCATGCGGTCGATCTCCTCGGGCATCCGCTCTGGCACCTGGCTCGCGACCATGGCCGTCGCGAACAGCCGGTCGTCGGAGTCGAGCCACTTGTCGAGCAGCCAGTCGTTGTAGGCGCGCGCCAGCGCGTCGGCGGTCTGGTCGTGGTTCACCGTCCCGAGCAGGCCCGGCGGCGTGAGGATGCTGTAGTCGACGCCGAACTCGTCCATGAAGCCGAGTTTCCCGTCGGGGTCGGTCGAGTCGTAGCCCGCGCCCATGCTCCCGTAGGTGTCGTCGTCGTTCGGGAACGCCGGGCCGGCGCGGGTTAGCGAGTAGATCTCCGAGTAGACCATCCCCTCGCGGGCCGACGTCTCGATCATGTCGCGAGCCGCGTTCGACTCGTCGATGTACTCGAGGAGGTGCTTCTGGGGACTGACCGACAGGTGCGAGTCGGTGTCGACGATCGTCAACTCCTCGACGATCGACGATCGAGCAGCCTGTTTCGATGCCATGCGTTGGCGTACCGATCCACCCACGAGACAATAAAGTACGGGGCCGACGAGCGGCTGGTCTCGCCGGCGCCGCGTCGGCCGCCGCGGGGACGCGGGGGCCGTCGGCGCCGTCCCCGCACCCGGGGCGCGCCGGCGACGTCGGGGGCCGCACCGGGCCGGCTCGTCGCGGACGGGCGGGAAACACTTGACACGGAGGTGGGCCAACCGACACGCGAGAGAACAACATGCGCACCTGGCTCGCGGACCGGCGACTGTACTACGGGTGGGTCGTGGCCGCGGCCTGTCTTCTCGTCAACGGCGTGGTCTTCGGCATGACCTACTCCTTCGGCGTCTTCCTCGACCCGCTGGTCGCGACGTTCGGAACCTCGACGGCGACCGCCTCGCTCGTCTTCGGGGTGCAACTGTTCGTCCTCTACGTCGCGGCGGCGCCGATGGGCGGCCTCGTCGAGTGGCTCGGCCCCCGTCGGGGGCTCGTCCTCGCGGCCGCGCTCCTGAGCGGCGGCATGGCGGCCGGGAGCCAGGCCGGCAGCCTCCCGGTGCTCGGTCTGGCCTACAGCGTCGTGACGGGCCTGGGACTGAGCGTCGCGTTCGTCGTCGGGTACGCGACGCCGCCCCGGTGGTTCCAGCGCAGGCGCGGCATGGCGACCGGTCTCGCGAGCGCGGGGCTCGGCGTCGGCCTCGTCGTCGTCGCGCCGACGGCCTCGCTGCTCGTCGATCGGGTCGGGTGGCGGGGCGCGTTCCTCCTGCTCGCGGCCGGTCTCGGGCTGACGCTGCTCGTCGCGGCGCTGCTGATGGCCGACGACCCGGCCCACGTCGACGCCGACGTCGACGCCGAGTTCCCCAGCGGGCGCGCGGTCTCGAGCGCCGGCTGGCGCGACCAGGTGCGCGTCGTCCGCGAGGTCGCCAGCAGTCACACCTTCGTCTTCCTCTTCGCCGGATACGTCCTGCTGTACGGGACGCTGTACGTCCTGCTCAACCACCTCGTCAACTACGCCGCCACGCTGGACGCCCGGGCGACGGGCGTCCTCGCGCTCAGCGTCGTGGGCGGCGCGACGACCGTCGTCCGCCTCGCCGTCGGCGGCGTCGCCGACCGCCTCGGTCGACTGGCCGTCTTCGTGGCCTGCGGCGCCGTGATGGCGCTGACGCTCCTCGCGCTCCCGCTGGCGCGGACGCCGACGGGGCTGCTCGCGGCCGCGGTGTGCTTCGGCGTCGGCTACGGCGGCACCGGCGCGCTCCTGTCCTCCGTGCCGGCCGACCTCTTCGGCGGCCGCAACCTCAACACGCTGTTCGGTCTCGTCTCGCTCTCCTTCGCGGTGCCGGGCCTGCTCGCACCGCCACTGGCGAGCCTCGGCTTCGATCGCCTGGGCTCCTACACGCCCGTCTTCCTCGCGACCGGCGTCGTCGGCCTCGCCGGCGTGGCGCTCGTCGCGGTCGCGGCGCGACGCCAGGGCGAACTGTAGCCGGGACGCCGGGGCGCTCGCCGCTCGTCCGGGGCGACGCTGCGGGGCGGATCGACGGCGACCGCGGGGCGCCCGGATCGGCGACCAGCCGCGCACTCGCTGCGGCGTCGGGAGAGTCAGGGCCCGCGGGTGGTCCGGGGGCGTCGTCAGCACGGCGACGCGGCCGTTCGACCGGTTGAGACCGTATCCGCGATCCCGGGCCGGCTTCGCCGCTCTCCGTTCCGAGAGAGCTGTCGAGGGAAAACGTGCCGCACGCTGTCGCTGTACTGCCGATCGAGACGAGAGAATGGGGACGGAGGGATTTGAACCCCCGATCGACTGATATCTCCGGTGTGCGCCTCGGT
>JBDGSV010000050.1:0-19434 GCA_042217375.1 Haloarculaceae archaeon
CGGCGTGGACCGCCTGCCCGGCCGAGCCCTTCATCATGTTGTCGATGGCGGAGAAGACGACGAGCCGGCGGTTGGGCGGGTCGACCTCGAACCCGACCTCGGCCACGTTGGTCCCGGCGACGACCTTCGGCTCGGGGTAGCGGTAGACCCCCCCGCCGCCCGCGACCATGCGGACGAACGGTTCCTCGTCGTAGCTCTCGCGGTAGGCGCTCCAGAGGTCGCCCTTCGAGACCGGCCCGTCGGGGAAGACGTGACAGGTCGCGCTGGCGCCGCGTATCATGTCGACGGCGTGGACCGTGAACGACACCGAGAGACCGAGGTACTCCTCGATCTCGGCCTCGTGGCGGTGCCCCGTCGGCGCGTAGGGTCGGACGATGCCCGACCGCTCGGCGTGGTGGGAGGCCTGGCTCCCGGTCGCGCCGCCCTCGGAGGAGCCGACCTTCACGTCCACGACGACCTGCTCGTCGCCGCTCAGGACGCCCGCCTCGAACAGCGGGAGGAGGCCGACGATCGTCGCCGTGGCGTTGCACCCCCCGGCGGCGATGAGGTCGGCCCCGGGCAGGTCCTCGCGGGTGAGTTCCGGGAGCGCGTAGGTGGCCTCGGAGAGGAGTTCCGGCCGTTCGTGGCCGTCGTACCACTCGTCGTACTGGGCCTCCGTCGAGAGCCGGAAGTCGGCGCTGAGGTCGACCACCGTGTCCGCGGCGTCGCGGAAGCGGTCGATCTGGCCCATCGAGACCCCGTGTGGCGTGGCGGCGAACAGCACGTCCACCGACTCCAGGTCCGCCGGGTCGGTGAACCGGAGGTCGAGTTCCCGGAGGTTCGGGTGGGCGTAGCCCACCGTCCGGTTCCCGTACTGGCGGCTGGTGGCCTGGACGACCTCGAACTCGGGGTGGCCGACGAGCAGGCGCAGGAGTTCGCCGCCGGTGAACCCGCTGCCGCCGACGACGCTCGCCGTCAGCGTCATACGGTCACCCCGGTCTCGGCCTCGACGCGCTCTTCGAGCCAGTCGACGACCCGGGCGGGCACGTCGACGTCGGTGGTGTCGTTGAGCGCCTTGAACTCGACGGTGTGGTTGACCTCGTGGACCGTGTACGAGTCGCCGGTCTCCATGAGGTCGACGCCGAGCAGGCCGCCGCCGACGGCGTCGCTCGCGCGGGCGACGAGGTCGGCCATCTCGTCGGTGACGGGGATGGACTCGGTCGTCGCGCCCTTCGCGGCGTTGGTGAGCCAGTGCTCGGAGGAGCGCGCCATCGCCGCGACCGGCTCGCCGTCGGTGGCGAGCACGCGGATGTCGCGGCCTGGCTTCTCGACGAACTCCTGGATGTAGAACACCTTGTGCTCGTAGTGGCCGAGCGTCTCCTTGTGTTCGAGGATCGCCTCGGCGGCGTCCCGGGAGTCGATCTTCGCCATCAGGCGGCCCCAGGAGCCGACGACCGGCTTGAGGACGCACGGGTAGCCGAACTCCTCGATGGCGGCCAGCGCCGACTCCTTCGTGAACGCTACCTCGGTGTCGGGCGTCGGGACGCCGGCCCCGGCGAGCGCGAGGCTGTTCTTCGCCTTGTCGGCGCACACCTCGGCCGTCTCGGGGTGGTTGACGACCGGGATGCCGTAGGCGTCGGTGAACCGGGTGACGTACCGGCTCCGGCTGGTCGCCAGGCACCGGTCGACCGCGATGTCGACGCCAGCCAGGTCCGCGGGCGGCTCGTCCAGCCCGAACTGCTGGTTCCGCACGTCGACCTTCGTGACCTCGTGGCCCCGGTCGCGGAGCTCCGTGAGCAGGAGCTTCTCGTCCCGCCGGATCCGGGAGTACAGTACGCCGACGTTCACGCGGCACACCTCCGGCGTACCGCGTGGCCCGGCCGGCGCGCGACGCCGGCCGTCTCGGCCCGTCGGGACACGGTTCGGACGTCGGTCATCCTACTCGCCCCAGTCCTCTTCGAGTTCGGGCGCCGTCTCCAGTTCGACGGGGTCGTCGTTTACGACTTCCAGCTCGGCGCCGCAGGTGCCACAGTCGACGATCTCTCCGACCTCAAGGTCGTCGTGCAGGGACACGTCGGCCCCGCACTCGGGACATTCAACCATCGTACTCCCCACTCACGGGCGGACGCACTTAAACCCATCGGACTTATCAGATATATTTACTAACACGGACTGGCGTCTAACGGTGTGAGAGGGCCACCACGGGAGAGTGAGCGAATCTATTATCGGATATGTGGTAGTACGTCCCCTGGCGGGGACGGTCGCGGGGCGCTCGGCGCGGCCGGTCGGGTGGCGGACCCGCGGTGTCGCGCGGCGCTGCCCGGCTGACGGCGGTGCGTGTAACACTCAGACACGGTCGTCCACCTCCACAGCGAGCTGTTCGGCGGCTGATGTGAGCCGGTCGGCCCGGTCCCGGTGCGCCGCGCGGTCCGCGTCGCGGTCCGCCCGGACGGTCGCGAGCTGGTCGCGCACTGCCGCGGGCGCGGGCCCACCGCGGGAGTCGCGGCTGGCCGCGCTCGCGGCCGGGTCGAGGACCCGCTCGACCGCCTCGGGTTCGACGAACGCCTCCAGCGGTTCCTCCAGGACCGCCTCGACGGCCGCCTCGACGGCCGCGAGGTCGGCCTCTCCGTGCTCGGCGGCGCGCGCCACGACCTCGTGGGCCGTCCGGAAGGGGAGCCCGTGCATCGCGAGCAGGTCGGCGACGCCGGTCGCGGTCGCGAACCCCTCGCCGGCGGCGTCGGCCAGCGCCGCCTCGGGCCAGTCGGCCGTCGCGAGCGCCCCGGCCGTCACGGTCGTCGCGGCGGGCACCGCGTCGGCGACCCCGAACGCGTGGCCGTGGGCCCGCTGGAGGTCGCGGTTGTACGCGCGCGGGAGCCCCTTCAGCGTCGTGAGCAGCCCGTTCAGTCCGGCGCTCGCGTCGCCGGCCCGGGCGCGGACCAGTTCCAGCGTGTCCGGGTTCACCTTCTGGGGCATGATGCTCGACGTCGAGGCGTAGTCGTCGGAGAGGTCGACGAACCCCCGGCTGGCGAACAGCACGACGTCCTCGGCGAGCCCCGACAGCGTCGTGGCGTGGGTCGCCAGCGCGCTCGTCGCTTCCACCAGGAAGTCCCGGGCGGAGACGGCGTCCATCGAGTTCTCGACGAGGCCGTCGAAGCCGAGCAGGTCGGCGGTCCGCTCGCGGTCGACGTCGAACGGCGTGCCCGCGAAGGCGGCGGCCCCGAGCGGCGAGCGGTTCGTGCGGTCGAACGCGTCGAGCAGCCGTGCCGTGTCGCGGGCGACCGCCCGCTCGTAGGACAGCGCCCAGTGGGCGACCGTCGTCGGCTGGGCGGGCTGGAGGTGAGTGAAGCCGGGCATGACCGTCTCGACCTCCGCCTCGGCCACGTCCGCCAGCACCGCCCGGAGGTCGAGGGTGACCTCGACGGCGTCGAGCAGATCCTCGCGCAGCCGGTAGCGCAGGCAGGCGGCCACCTCGTCGTTGCGCGAGCGGGCCGTGTGCATCTTCCCGCCCGCGTCGCCGATCCGGTCGATGACGGCCGTCTCGATGGCCTCGTGGACGTCCTCGCCGTCGGGGAGCGCCCCGTGACCCGCCGCCTCGACGGCGGCGAGCGCGCCGAGGATCTCGCCCGCCTCCCGGTCGGTGACGACGTCCCGTTCGGCGAGCATCACGACGTGCGCGCGGTCGACCGCGAGGTCGGCCGCGAAGATGCGCTCGTCGGCAGCGAGCGAGGAGAGGAACTCGCGGGCGGGGCCGCCGCTGAAGCGCTCGCGGCGGACGGCGGTGCCGTCGCGTTCGGCCGCGTCGGCTCCGGACGCCTCGCGTCCGTCCTCGTCCTCGCCCCCGGTCATCTACTCCTCACCCGCGTCGACGCTGTCGATGGTGCGGTTGGCCAGCCGCTCCTGGAAGCCGTGGTACTTGGCCACGCCGGTCGCGTCGTTCTGCTCGATGCCGCCCAGCACGTCCTCGGTGTTGAACGAGGCCGCCTCGGCGGAGTAGACGGCGTAGGGGCTCTCGCGGCCGACCGGCCGGGCCTGGCCGCCCTCCAGCCGGATCGTCACCGTGCCGGTGACGCGACGCTGGGTCTGGTCGATGAACCCGTCGAGGGCGCGGACGAGCGGCGCGTCGACCAGGCCCTGGTAGCCCTTCTCCGCCCACTGGTGGTCGACCTGGTTCTTGAACGAGCGCTCCTCCTTGGTGAGCACGAGCCCCTCCAGGGACTCGTGGGCGTTGAGCAGGACCGTCGCGGCCGGGTGCTCGTAGTTCTCGCGCACCTTCAGCCCGAGCATCCGGTCTTCCATGATGTCCGAGCGCCCGACGCCGTGCGCGCCGGCGACCTCGTTCAGCGTCTGGATCAGCTCGACCGGCGCCAGCTGCTCGCCGTCGAGCGCGACGGGGTAGCCCCGCTCGAACTCGAGTTCGAGGTGCTCGACCTCGTCCGTGGGGTTCTCGGTCCACTGGTAGATGTCGGTCGGCGGGACGTACCCGGGCTCTTCCAGTTCCGATCCCTCGATCGAGCGGCTCCAGAGGTTCGTGTCGATGCTGTACTTGCCCTCGCCGCCGCCCTCGACGGGGAGCCCGCGCTCTGCGGCGTACTCCTGTTCCCACTCGCGGGTCAGCCCGAGTTCGCGGACCGGGGCGATCACGTCCATGTCGGAGGAGCGCCAGACGGCCTCGAACCGGAGCTGGTCGTTGCCCTTCCCCGTGCAGCCGTGCGCGAGCCCGGAACAGCCCTGCTCTTCGGCCACCTGGAGGATGGTCTCGGCGATGACCGGCCGGGCCAGCGCCGTGCCCAGGGGGTAGCCCTGGTAGGTGGCGTTCGCGCGGACGCCGTCGAGACAGAGGTCGGCGAACTCCGCCTTCGCGTCGACGACGTAGTGGTCGAGGCCGAGCGCCTCGGCGGTCTCCTCGGCCTCGGCGAACTCGTCGGCGGGCTGGCCGACGTCGACCGTGACGCCGATTACCTCGTCGTAGTCGTATTCCTCTTCGAGCAGCGGGACGCAGACTGTGGTGTCGAGCCCCCCCGAGAAGGCGAGCGCGACGGTACCGTTTCCTGACATCGTTGTGTGTTGTGTGGCTCCCCGCCAGCCTGGCGGGGTCAGTTGAAAGACGGGTCGACGACGGTGGAGTGTGTACTGGCGGGCCTAGCGGCCCGGTCGTCGTCGGAGAAGCGGCCCGCTGGCGGCCTCGGACGCGCCGGGACAGCGGACTGTCGTCATGTACCCGTCCGTTCCCGAGATTCCCACTAAAACTTTCCGTGTTCGTCGTCGGTGAGCCACGCGATGGCGTGGCTGGCGCTCGCACGCCGGCCACAACGCTGATACGAGGGCCGTCCGACCCACGCGCCATGGACATCGAGGACCTCCTGAAGCTGATTCTCGCGCTCGTGATCGTCTGGCTCGTCCTGGAGATCCTCGGCGACGTGGTCGGCCTCGTCGCCCGGGTGTTCGGCTCGATTCTCGGACTGGTCATCATCGCCGTCATCGCGCTCTACCTGCTCGACCGCATCTGAACCCGACCGCGTCGCCCCGACGGCCGGCGGTGTGACCGGACCGCGAGGCTCATACGGCTCGGTCGGTTACGGCCTCCCGTGTACAGTCTGAACGTCCCGGTTCCGGACGAGGTCTCACGGCTGGCCGCCGGCCTGGGGCTGACCTGCCAGACGGCGGACGTCCGGACCCGGCCGACGCTGGTGGGCAAGCGGCTCGGCGACGGCGCCTACGGGCCGCTCGCCCGCGAGGCCCGCGACGTGGTCGCCGGGACCGCGCCGTTCGCCGCGCGCGTGACCAGCATCGACGCGTTCCAGGACCCGCCGAACGGCCGCGCACCGGTCGTCTACCTGACCGTCGAGAGCCCCGGGCTCGACGCGCTCCACGACCGGCTCTGTGCGGCGTTCGACCCCGTTCCCCGGATGGAGGGCGAGGCGTACGACCCGCACGTCACCATCGCGCGCGGCGGGGACGCCCGCGACCTCCTGGACGAGTCGATCGATCCGATCTCCTGGTCGGTCGACCACCTGGTCTTCTGGGACGGCGCACACCACGAACCGGTCGAGAGCGTCGCGCTCCCGGCCTGATCACGGCCGCGGCGGCGCCCCGTCCCAGGCGTCCATGTCGGCGTAGAAGTTCAGGAGCCCGCCCTTCAGTTTCCCCGGCGCGACGTCGATGAGTTCGCGCCGCTCCTCCACCGGGAACGAGCCGTGGACGCTGTACTCCCCGAGGTCGCTCCGTTTCGACCCGACGTAGCGCTCGTCGACCAGCACGCGTGCGCCGAAGTCGGTCGGCGAGCGGACCACCCGCCCGAGCGCCTGCCGCGTCTTCCGGACCGTCGGGATCTCGACCGCGTAGCGCCAGCCGACGTCCGACTCGCCCTCGCCGCCGAAGGCGCCCTCGTAGGCGTCCTGGACGGCCTCTGACCGGTCGTCGAGGTGGGGGTACGGCACGCCCACGACCACGACGGTGCGGGCGTCGTCGTCGTCGAAGCTCACGCCCTCGGCGAGCGTCCCCCACAGGGAGGTGAACAGCACGCCGTCGTCGTCCGCGACGAACCGCTGTTTCAGCTCCTCGGTCGGCGTGGCCGGTTCGTCGAGGTACGGCGTCCCGGTCTCGACGCGGTCGTGGTAGCGCTCGGCCTCGGCGTAACTCGGGAAGAACGCGAGGACGTTGCCCGGCGTGAACCGGGCGGCGTCTTCGAGCACCCGGGTCACCCGCGCTTTCACCTCCGGGTCGTCGCGACGGGAGGCGAACAGCGCGGGCACGTCGACCGCGTAGGTGCGCCGCCGCGCCTCGGGGAACTGCGCGCCGTAGGCCATCGTCACGGGATCGTCGAGCCCGAGGACGTCGGCCGCCACGTCGAACGGCCGGAGGGTCGCGCTCATCAGCACCGCCGCCGAGAGGTCCTCGAACAGCGACGTCGTCACCGACCGCGGGATGCAGGTGTACAGCTCCGCGCGCCCCACGAGGTCGGCCGTCGGGTCGTCGCCCGTCCGCCGGACGCTCACGACCGGGTACTGGCCGGGGGCGTCGCTCTCGGCCAGCCAGGCGTCGACGAAGTCCGCGGCCGTCTGCACCCGGCACTCCTTCCGGGTGCGCGTCTCGCCCTCCTTGTAGGCGCGCTCGTACTGCGTATCGAGTTCGGCGCCGAGTTCGACTGCCCGCTCCAGGTCCTCGTGGATGCCCGGACCGGTGTAGCACTCCAGGAAGGCCATCGTGAGGTCGTCGCGGCCCGCCTCGGCGGCCACGGTGACGTCCGTCCAGGTCTCGCCGGCGCCCACGGCCGCCGGGTCGTCCTCGTAGGTGGCCACCATCGCGTCGCGGAACGCCGCCAGCACGTTCGCCGCCGCGTCGGCGCGGGCGTCGCTCGTCTCGGCGAGTTCGTCGAGCGCGCCGTCGAGCGTCTGCTCGGCGAGCGTCCGGGTCGCGTGGTCCCGGGCCGCCGGCGCCACGTTGTGCGCCTCGTCGAACACCGCGATGACGTCCTCGGGGTCGCGGCCGATCCACCGGAAGAACTGCTCGCGGACGAACGGGTCGAGCAGGTGGTGGTAGTTACAGACCACGAGGTCGACGCCCTCCATCCCCTCCTTGAGCAACTCGTAGCCACAGAGCCCCTCGCGGTCGGCGTACTCGTAGATCTCCTCGGGGGTGCGCACGTCCTCGTAGAGCCAGGCGTAGAAGGCGTCGGTGTCGGCGGTGAGGTTGCGGTAGTAGTGGTCGCAGACGTTCGCGGCCGCGACCTCGTCTGCGTCCTCCTCCAGGGCCGTCAGTTCGTCCATCACGGCGCTCCGGGCGGCGGCCGCCTCGTCGTCGCCGGCCTGGCTCTCGGTCAGGAGCTGTTCCTCGCGGCGTTCGAGCTCCGCGATCTCCCGCTCGGTCTCGACGAGGTCGCGCGTCGTGTCCCGGAGCGCCTGGCACTCCTCGTAGCCCACGTCGATGTGGCACATCGACGCTTTCCCCCGGAAGACGACCGCGCGGATCGACTCCTGGCGGGTGATGGCCCGCGCCTCCTCGATGAACTGCCGGGTCTGCTGGTGGACGTTGGTCGTGATGACGACGGTCTTGTCCTCCGCGCGCGCGTGCTCCAGCGTGGGCGCGAGCGCCGCCAGCGTCTTGCCCGTGCCGGTCGCGCCCTCGAAGAGCACGTCGCGGTCGTCTGCGAGCGCCCCCGCGATCTGCGCCATCGCCTCCCGCTGGTGGTCGTACGGCTCGTCGTAGGGGAAAAATCGCAGGTGCTCGCCGTCGGTCGTCGCCACGCCCCTCGGTTCGCCGCTATCGAGTAAAAGGGTTCGCTCACCGCGGCGGAAGTGATCGGCCGCGGGACGCCGCGGCGTCCCGCGAGCACGGAGCGGGAGCGCCCCCGGTGCGAGCCGACGGTCGGCGCGGGCTCAGAACTCGCAGGTGACGGTCCCGTCCTCGTCGAGGGTGATCACGCCGTCGAAGAGGTCGCGGTAGGCCGCGACCACCTCGGGATTGTGGACCTCCTCGGCCAGGTGAAAGAGCCCGATCGCGTCGTGTTCGCGGAGGAGCGCGAGGATGCGCTCGACGGCGTCGCGTGCGCGCTCCTCGTCTGCGTAGTAGGCCATCTCGGTGATCGAGTCCAGGCTGATCCGGAGCTTCCCGTCGTGTTCGGTCAGGAACTCGCGGGTGCGCTCGACGATGCCGTCGAGGTCGTCCGGGGCGGAGACGTAGTGGATGTGGTCGCTCGACCGCCGGGAGTAGCCGCGCTCGATGCTCAGCGTGTCGAGAATCTCCGACCGGGACTCGTCGACGTCGTAGTACTCCAGTTTCTGCTGGACCTCGCGGGCCGTGGTCCGGGTCGAGATGACAAGCAGGCGGTCGGTGTCGGTCTTGAAGAAGTCGGTGTCGATGCGGTCGGTCTCGCCGGTGCTCGGATGGATCAACAGGATGCCGGTTCCGCCCGGGACGGTCGCCGGGGCGTTCTCGATGGCGAGTTCGTAGTCCATGCCTGGAACGAGAGCGGGGGACGCATAAATCCTGATAACGGCGCCGTGGGCGCCCGGGAGAACGAAGGGTCCTTATCGCGAGTCCCCGATTGACCGGGTATGAGTACCGAGGACACCGACCCGGAGGGCGCGCCCGCAGCGGCCGACTCCGGCGTCGCCGGGCACGAGAACGCCGCCCAGGAGATCGTCGTCGTCGACGCCGACGACGAGGAGCGAGGGGTCGCGAACCGCCTGGAGGCACACACCGGCGACGGCATCCGCCACCGCGCGTTCACCGCGCTCGTCTTCGACGGCGACGGCAACATCCTGCTCGCCCAGCGCAGCCCCGACAAGCGACTCTGGGACACCTACTGGGACGGCACCGTCGCCTCCCACCCGACCCGGGGCCAGAGCCAGAAGGAGGCCACCCGCGAGCGCCTGGTGGACGAACTCGGGATCGACCCCGGCCAGTACTCGGACCTCCGGGTGACGGACAAGTTCGAGTACAAGCGCTACTACCTGGAGGAGGGCGTCGAACACGAGGTGTGCGCGGTCCTCAAGCTGACGCTCGACGAGGTCTCGCTCGCTCCCGACGAGTCGGAGGTCGCCGGCCTGCTGTGGGTGCCCTACGAGCGCCTCCACGACAACCCGCGCTGGTACCGCCAGCTCCGGCTCTGCCCGTGGTTCGAGATCGCGATGCGCCGCGACTTCGCCTGAGCCTACTGTTCTCGCGGCACCGAGAGGTTCTGGAGCGGTCCGCCACAGGACGGACACGTCCGTCCACCTTCGTCGGCGTCCGTGCGACGGCCACAGTCCATGCACTCGAAGATCATGTGTGCTGGTACCATACGTCTCGCGAGAGCGTAAGCCTTGCTACGGGCGGCGCGTCAGGGGCGGGTCGTCGCCCAGACGGCGAGTGCGCCCAGCAGGAGCGCCGGGAGCAGGGGGAGCACGAGGTAGGCGTCCCGGAGCGAGAGCCCGAGCGAGGTGACGGCTCCCTGCGCCCGAGGGAGGTAGTACAGCGCGCCGGGGACGACCAGGAACGCGACGATCAGGAAGCCGACGAGCACCCACCCCCGCCAGCCGAACGTCCGGTCGCGCTCGCCGCTCACCTCGACGCCCGACTCCTCGTCCGCCGCGGGATCGTGGACGTAGCCGCCCGTCTCGGTCGGCTCCCGCGCGGCCGAGTCGACCTCGTCGGTCACAGCTCGCTGTCGGGGACGACGACGACCTTACCGAAGCCCTCGCGGTCTTCGAGCATGCGGTGTGCCTCGCTGGCCTCGCTCATCGGCAGGACGTCGCGGATGCGCGGCTCGAAGGTGCCGTCCCACACCAGTTCGAGGACGTCGTCGATCTCGCCGGGGCCGCCCATCGTCGACCCGAGGACGTCGAGCTGTCGCCAGAAGATGCTGGAGATGTCGGTCTCGGGGTTCGGCCCGGAGGTCGCCCCGCAGGTGACGATCCGGCCGCGCTTGGCGAGCGCGGAGATGGAGTCCCGCCAGGTCTCGCCGCCGACGTGGTCGACGACCACGTCCACGCCGCGCCCGTCGGTCAGCTCCTTGGCCCACGAGGCGAAGTTCTCCTCGGTGTAGTCGACGACGTGGTCGGCGCCGAGTTCGCGCGCGGCCGCCAGCTTCTCCTCGCTGGAGCCGGTGGCGTACACCTCGGCGCCGGCGTGGGCCGCGATCTGGACGGCGGCGTGCCCGACGCCGCCGGACGCCCCCAGCACGAGCACGTGTTCGCCCTGCTGAATGTCAGCGCGGGTGACGAGCATCCGCCAGGCAGTCTGGAAGACGAGCGGCGCGGCGGCCGCGGTCTCGAAGTCGACGTGGTCGGGGACGTGGACGAGGTTCTCGGACGGGAGCGCGAACTGCTCGGCGTGGACGCCGCGCACGTGCTCGCCGACGATGTAGTAGTTCTCGCAGGCGGTGTACTCGCCGTGCCGGCAGAACTCGCACTCCCCGCAGTACGACCCGGCGGCGACGGCGACGCGGTCGCCCGGCTCGAACCGGGTGACGCGCTCGCCGACCGACTCGACGACGCCCGCGGCGTCGCTGCCCGCGACGTGGGGGAACTCGCCGGGACTCGGCATCCCGCGCCGGGTCCAGACGTCGAGGTGGTTCAGCGCGCCGGCCTTGACGTCGACCAGAACCTCCTCCGGTCCCGGTTCGGGGTCCGGGAACTCCGCGTACTCGAGGACGTCCGCGTCGCCGTGCTCCTGGAACTGGACAGCTTTCATGCTCGGTCGCTCGGACGCAGCGTGCAAAACCGTGGCGGTCCGCGCGCCACAGCGGCGCGCGACGCCCGGTGCCGGCCGATTTTTCCCTCGCGGTCGCGAACCCGGGCGCATGACCGCGGACGACGAACCAGGCGAGCACGCAGACGGCGACCACCACGGCGCCCGGGGCAACGAGCACGACCACGAGCACGACCACGGCCACCACCAGCACGACGTGGAGACGGCCGGCGTCGCGGTGGTGACGGTCTCCTCGACCCGGAGCAGCGAGGACGACCCGGCGGGGGACGCCATCAGGACGGCCGTCGAGGCCGCGGGCCACGCGGTCGTGGTTCGCGAGGTCGTCCGCGACGACTTCGACGGCGTCCAGGGAGCGGTGGACCGGCTCGTGGCCCGCGACGACACGGACGCGGTCGTCACCACGGGCGGGACGGGCGTGACGCCCGACGACGTGACCGTCGAGGCGGTCGAGCCGCTGTTCGAGAAGCGCCTGCCCGGGTTCGGCGAGCTGTTCCGGGCGCGCTCGCGCGAGGAGATCGGCACCCGGGTGATCGCGACGCGCGCGACCGCGGGGATCGCTGACCGCACGCCGGTGTTCTGTCTGCCCGGGAGCGAGAACGCCGCCCGGCTCGGCGCCGAGGACCTCGTGGTCCCGGAGATGGGGCACCTCGCGGGGCTGGCGCGCCGCGGCGGGGACGAGGACGAAGGCGAGGAGGAGTGACTACGGGAGCGGGCAGAGCGACGCGGTGAGCACGACCACGCTCTCGGTGTCGTTGCGCGCGCCGTGCTCGACGCCGCGCTCGTGGAGGACGACGCCCGGCGCCTCGACGAGCGCCTCCGTGCCCCCCTGGACGACCGTGGCGGTCCCCTCCAGGACGTGGAAGACGTTCGTCGACTCCGGGTGGTCGTGCGGGTCGATCGCGGCGCCCGGCCCGAGCGCGAACGCCTTGACGAGCACGTCGTCGGTGACGGCCAGCTCCTCAGTCAGCACCTCCCCCTCCTCGGGATCGAGGTCGGGATAGCGGTCCATGCGGCCACGAACGCGCTCGCGGGGCTTAGTTCTGCCCGACGGCGTCTCCGACCGGCCCCCTGGCGCCCGGTCCGCCCCGCCCCCATCCGCCCCGCCTCCTCCTCCGGCCGAACGACCGAACGGCCGGCGCGACGTCACGCCGTGGCCGGAGCGGCGTCTCGTCGCCGCTCCCGGGGGAGGGCAGGCGCGGTTCCGCGGTTCGAGGGTGACCGCGCGACCGCGCGGTCTCCCGCACGCGGGCCTGGCGGGATCTCAAAAGGCGAGGAACCGACGCCAGTCGGCCGGCGGCGCGGAGCGCCGCCGGATGCGCGGGCCTGCGGCCCGCGCAGTTCCGAGGGTTTTGATTCGCAGCCTTGAGGACGGCGCCGCCCGTACTGGCAGCCATGGAGACCATCACGACCGGGGACGTCTCGTTTCCGGCGCTCGGCCTGGGGACCTGGCGGCTCACGGACGACCAGTGCGTCCGCGCCGTCGAGATGGCGCTCGACCTGGGCTACCGGCACGTCGACACCGCGCAGGCCTACGGGAACGAGCGGGAGGTCGGGACGGCGATCGAACGGAGCGACGTCGACCGCGAGGACGTCTTTCTCACCACGAAGCTGGACTGGTCGAACCGGCGGTACGACGACGTGCTGCGCTCGACCGAAGAGAGCCTCGCCCGGCTGGGGACGAGCTACGTCGACCTGTTGCTCGTCCACCAGCCGAACCCGACGGTTCCGCTGAAGGAGACCCTGGACGCGATGACCGACCTCCGGGACGCGGGGAAGGTCCGGCACGTCGGGGTCAGCAACTTCTCGCTGTCGCGGCTCCAGCGCGCCCGCGACCTCTCGACGGCACCGATCGTCACCGACCAGGTGATGTACCACCCCTACTGGGACCAGACCGACCTCCTCGATCACTGCCAGATCCACGACCTGGTGCTGACCGCCTACAGCCCGCTCGCCCACGGCAGCGCGATCGGCGACGACCGCCTGGCCGAGATCGGCGAGCGCTACGGGAAGTCGGCGGCGCAGGTCGCGCTCCGCTGGCTCGTCCAGCAGGCCAACGTCGCCGTCGTCCCGAAGGCCACCAGCCGCGAGCACCTGGCGGCCAACCGCGAGATCTTCGACTTCGAGCTCACGCCCGCGGAGATGCGGGCCGTCCACCGGCCCTCGAAGCTCCGGACGGCGCTCGGGTTCGTCCAGAGCCGGCTCCCCGGCAGCGCCTGACCCGCCTCGCGGCGCCCCGCGCCAACGTTTATGCACCTCGTGGCCGCAGGTAGCGGCGTGCTCGAGTTCGAACTGCGCGACGCGTGGCGGGGCTGGCGCCACGCGACCAGGCCGGACAACCTCAAGGTCGACGTCCGGGTCGACGAGACCACGCGGTTGATCGACGCCTCGGTCGAGTTGCTGCTGGAGTTCTACGGCCACGTCGTCCACGAGGCGGAGTGTCACCTCGTCGGCGGGAGCGGGACCACAGTCGAACTCGACGACCGGCCGACGGGCGTCCGGTTCTGTCTCAACTATTCCGTCGCCGGGGACACGACGTTCGCCGAACTGGACCGGGAACTCGCGCCGCTCCTCCGGGAGACCTTCTGGATGCACGACCGGCTGGGGCGCGAGCGGCGGGAGGCCGAACTGGCCGCGATCCAGCAGCGCGTCGACGACCGCGGCGTCGGCTACGACGTGCGCGCCCTCTACGAGGACCTCGGCGCGGACGCGTCGGCGGACTAGTCGCCCGCGGCGGCCCCGGGGACCTGGCGCTCGTGCCGGGTCCGGAGGTGGAGCCACGTCGTGCAGCCGAGCGCCAGCAGCCCCGCGACGCTGGCGATGCCGAAGGCGTACTGGTACCCGACCACCGAGTAGGCCGTGGTGCCGTTGACCTGTCCGGTGGCGTAGACGTCGAGGATCGCGCCCATCACCGTCGGAAAGACCGCGGCGCCGACGAACGCCATCGTGTTGACCGTCCCGGTCGAGACGCCGCTCGCCTCGCCGGCGTGACGCTCCTTGACGACGGTGTAGCCGAGCGCGAAGGTGCCCGCGAGGGATCCGGCGAGGAAGAACACCAGGCCGACGACGGGGAGCGGCGGCGCGCCGACGAGCGCGAGGGTGGCGAACGAGGCGACGAAGACGACCTGGCCGGCGACCATCACGGGCGTCCGGGCGCCCAGGCGGTCGGAGAGCGCCCCGAGCGCCGGAGGACCGACCAGCAGGCCGGCGCTCCCTACGAGCGTGTAGACGGACGCGCGGGCCACCGAGACGCCGTAGGTCTGGACGACGTAGGGGACGCCCCACAGCCCGAAGACGGTGATGTTGACGCCGGTTCCGAAGAACATCATGACGCCGACGAGCCACGTCTCCCGCTCCTGGAGGACGACCAGCGCGTTCCGCCCGATCTGCCGGAGGCTGGGCGTGCCGGGCGCGGGCACGCCCTCGATCGCGTCGAGGCCGGCGGCCGCCGGAGAGTCGCGCACCAAGGCGAGCGCGAGCAGCGCCAGGAGGACGCCGAAGGCGCCGAGTCCGATCATGGTCGGCCGCCAGCCGGCGGTGCCGACGACGACGGCCAGCGGCGTGGTGGCGAGGATGCCGCCGAAGCCGGCGACGGCCATCGTGAGGCCGCTCATGCGAGCGAACTCCGAGGGCTGGAACCAGTTGGCGCAGAACCGGAGGATGGCGACGAACAGCACGCTCCCTCCGAGGCCCACCAGCGTCCGGCCGGCGAACGCGGCGAGGTAGCTGTCCGCCAGCCCGAACGCGAGGCCGCCGACGCTCATCACGGCGGTGCCGGCGACGACGGTCCCGCGCGAGCCCCAGCGGTCGGCCAGCACGCCCGCCGGGAGCTGCATCACCGCGTAGATGTAGAAGAAGGCGGCGTGGAGCGTTCCCAGTCCGGTGGCCGAGATGTCGAAGGCCGTCAGCAGTTGGTCGGCGAGTACGGCCGTCGAGAGCCGGTAGATGCTCACCGTCGCGTACGTCGTCGCGAGGACGGCGAACACCAGCCAGCGTCGACGGAAGGGGTCAGACCAGATGCGCACGACTCGAAGGGGGGCAGCGGCGGCGAAAAGGTTGCGGAACCGGCCGCGGTGGCGGCTACTCGAACGGCAGGACGCCGGCGTCCTCGACCACGACCCACCAGTGGGCGTCGGCCTTGGGATGGCGCCGCTCGACGTGGTCTTCGAGCTGGTCGCCCGTGTCGAAGTCGCGGCCACAGAGGTTGCAGCGGTGGTGGCGCTTCATGTCGCGTCGATACGACGCCGAGGCGAATGAATGCTCGCCCGGGTTCGACGATCGACGCAATCTTCCCGGCACGCGCGTCGTACTCGGCCGCGCGGACCGGTCGCCGGCGCGCTCGTTTCCGCTCGCCTGGCAGCATCGAAGCGTTTAACCACAATCCGGGGGGCAGTTCCACACATGGCGAAAGTTAGCATCGTCGGCGCCGCAGGGACGGTCGGCGCCGCCGCGGGATACAACCTCGCGCTCCGCGACGTGGTCGACGAACTGGTCTTCGTGGACATCCCCGAGATGGAGGACACGACGGTCGGGCAGGCGGCCGACACCAACCACGGCATCGCCTACGACGCCAACACCGAGGTCTACCAGGGCGACTACGCCGCCACCGAGGGGTCGGACGTCGTGGTCATCACCGCAGGCAAGCCCCGCCAGCCGGGCATGTCGCGGCTCGACCTGATGAGCGACAACGCCGACATCATGCAGGCGATCGAGGAGTCGCTCGCCGAGCACACCGACGACTTCGTCTCGATCACCACCTCGAACCCGGTCGACGTGCTCAACCGCCACCTCTACGAGGTCGGCGACCGCCCGCGCGAGCACGTCGTCGGCTTCGGCGGCCGTCTCGACTCGGCCCGCTTCCGGTACGTCCTCTCCCAGGAGTTCGACGTGCCCGTCAAGAACGTCGAGGCGACCATCCTGGGCGAGCACGGCGACGCCCAGGTCCCCGTCTTCTCGAAGGTCCGCGTCGACGGCCGCGACCCCGAGTTTCCCGAGGAGGACCGCGAGCGCATCCTCTCGGACCTCCAGGAGAGCGCGATGAACGTCATCGAGCGGAAGGGCGCGACCCAGTGGGGCCCGGCGACGGGCGTGGCGCACATGGTCGAGGCCGTCCTCCGCGACACCGGCGCGGTGCTCCCCGGTTCGATCAAGCTCCAGGGCGAGTTCGGCCACGACGACGTCGCGATGGGCGTCCCGGTCAAGCTCGGCTCCGACGGCGTCGAGGAGGTCGTCGAGTGGGACCTCGCCGACTCCGAGGCCGACCAGCTGGCAGAGACCGCGGCGAAGCTCTCCGAGCAGTACGAGAAGCTCGTCGAAGAGGTCGAAGACTAGCTCTCCGGGTCCAGGTCGTCCGGTCCCAGCTCGTCCGGCCCGACCGCGTCCCCGCCGAGGTCGTCCGGGAGTTCCTCCCCGACGAGCGCGGCCCACTCCGACAGGTGGCCGTGCGTGCAGGTTCGCATCGTGACGCCTCCACTCGTGAGTGATGGAGCATCCGTCATAACCGTTTCGCGGTCGTGGAGCGACGCGCACGCGCGGGCATCACGGCCCTGCGAGACGCGTTCTCGCGCCCCGAAACCGCCGTTCCGACCGGATCGTGTCGGAAATTCACACGCTGGCCCCGTCTCAGCATCCCTAAGTGGTCGCCCCGACCACCCTGGCACATGACACCGGAGACTGTCGTCTTCTGGCTGGGCGTCGTCGGCATGCTCGTCGGGACTGCGTTCGTCGCGTACCGCTGGTCTGGGGCCGCGACGGCCGCGACCAGCACGTACTACGCCGTCGCGGGGGCCGCCACGGCCGTCGGCGCGGTCGCCTACCTCCTCTCGGCGCTCGGCGTCGGCACCGTCGCCGGGGCCGGCCGCGCCGTGCCGCTGGCCCGGTACGCCGGCTGGCTGGTCGTCGCGGCGCTGCTGCTCGCGGCGCTCTGGCTGCTGGCCGGGGCGAGCGTCCGCCTCCTGGCGGCGCTGGTCGGTCTCGACGTCCTGACGGTCGCCCTGCGTGCGGCGGGCGAACTCGTCACGACGCGACTGGCGGGGCTCTCGCTCCGGAACACGCGGCTCGCGCTCTGGGCGGCCAGCGTCGTCGTCCTCCTCGTGCTGATCGGCGTCCTGCTCCGGGTGCTCTCGCCGCAGGCCGGGCGCCGCCACCGTCGGAACCCCGACGTCGCCGTCCTGTTCAGCGTCCTCCGCAACCTGCTGGTGGTCGCGTGGCTGCTCTCGCCGGTCGTCTGGCTGCTCTCGGCACCCGGGCTCGCCGTCGTCGGCGCGACGGTCGCCATCGCCGGCTACCTCGTGCTCGACCTCGCCGCGACGGTCGGCGTCGCCGCGCTCCTGGTCCGGGACGACGCGACGCTCCAGCAGGCCGAGGCCTGAGCCTACGGGACGAGTTGCTCGCCGTCGTCGTCGTAGACGACGATGGCGTCCACGGGACAGGCCCGCGCCGCGAACTTCGCGTCCAGTTCCTCGTCCGCGGGCACCTCGCGGACGAACTGGTTCGGCTCGACCTCCTCGCTGTCCGCGAGGTCGGCCTTGCCCGCGTCGCGGTTCTCGCTGAACGCGTCCCACTCCGCGACGCACTGGTACATCCCGATGCAGGTGTCGCGGTCGAACTCGATTCGCATGGCTGCTGGTCGGTCCGCGAGCGGAAAGAGGTGGCGGGACGGCGTCCGGGACGCGCTCCACGTCCGCCGCGCGTGCGACAATTTAAACGCAGTGGAGAGCAATCTCCCGGTGATGGACGTCTCTGCGGTCGACGCGGTCCCCGACTGGCTCGCCGACCACCTCCGAGAGGAGGGCATCGACACGCTCTACCCGCCCCAGGCGGAGACCGTCGAGAAGGGCGTCACGCGCGGCGAGAACCTGGTGGCGAGCGTCCCCACCGCCAGCGGGAAGACGCTGGTGGCGACGCTCGCGATGCTCGCCAGCATCGAGCGTGGGGGGAAGGCGCTCTACATCGTCCCCCTGCGCGCGCTCGCGAGCGAGAAGAAAGCCGAGTTCGAGCAGTTCGAGCAGTACGGCGTGGACGTCGGCGTCTCGACGGGCAACTACGAGTCGAGCGGCGAGTGGCTCGCCTCCCGGGACGTCATCGTCGCCACCAGCGAGAAGGTCGACTCGCTGGTCCGCAACGGCGCGCCGTGGATCGACGACCTCTCCTGCGTGGTGGCCGACGAGGTCCACCTCGTCGACGACGCCGACCGGGGCCCGACCCTGGAAGTGACGCTCGCCAAGCTCCGCCGGCTCAATCCCGGCCTCCAGACGGTGGCGCTGTCCGCGACCATCGGCAACGCCGCCGAACTGGCCGGGTGGCTCGACGCCGAACTCGTCGACTCGGAGTGGCGACCGATCGACCTCCGGAAGGGGGTCCACTACGGGCAGGCGCTCCACTTCGACGACGGCTCGAAGCGCGAACTCCCGGTCCGGTCGAACGAGAAGCCCACGGCTGCGGTGGTCCGTGACACCGTCGAGGAGGGCGGCTCCTCGCTGGTGTTCGTCAACAGCCGCCGGAACGCCGAGGCCGCGGCCCGCCGGCTCGCCTCCGTAGTCTCGGCGTCGCTGACCGACGAGGAACGGGACCGGCTCGCGTCGGTCGCCGAGGAGATCCGCGCAGTCAGCGACACCGAGACGAGCGACGACCTCGCGGACGCGGTCGAGCAGGGCGGGGCGTTCCACCACGCCGGCTGTGCCAGCGACCACCGGGAACTCGTCGAGGAGGCGTTCCGCGACCGGCTGCTGAAGGTGGTCTGTGCGACGCCGACGCTGGCGGCCGGCGTGAACACGCCGAGCCGCCGGGTGGTGGTCCGCGACTGGCGGCGCTACTCCGGCGACGCCGGCGGGATGCAGCCTCTCTCCGTGCTGGAGGTCCACCAGATGATGGGTCGGGCGGGCCGCCCCGGGCTGGACCCCTACGGCGAGGCCGTCCTGCTGGCCAACAGCCACGACGAACTCGACGAACTGTTCGAGCGCTACGTGTGGGCGGACCCCGAGCCGGTGCGCTCGAAGCTCGCGGCCGAGCCGGCGATGCGGACCCACCTGCTCGCCACCGTCGCCTCGGGGTTCGCCGCCTCGCGCACCGACCTGCTGGCGTTCCTGGAACAGACGCTGTACGCCGCCCAGTCCGGGACGGGCGACCGACTGGAGACCGTGACCGACGACGTGCTCGCGTACCTGGCGGCCAACGACTTCCTGGAGCGGGACGGCGACTCGCTGCAGGCGACGCCGCTCGGTCACACCGTCTCGCGGCTCTACCTGGACCCGATGAGCGCCGCCGAGA
>JBDGSV010000066.1:0-18639 GCA_042217375.1 Haloarculaceae archaeon
AAATTAGAACGCGCAGGCATTTGAACCTTGAGTTCAATGCCGGGAGGCGGCATCCTCTTACCGGTTGGATGATGACCGACAGAGGTGACGCCGTCGCGCGGGGCGTTCCGCAGGACTCGACGGGCAGCGAGAACGCGCTCCCTGGGCGTCACGGACGGCCTCGGCTGTGACTGACGACTAGTCGGTTGGCGACCGGCGGTCGCCCGTCGTCGTCCGTCGTTTGCGACCCGGGAGGCCAGACGCGGTCCGGGCGGGGTCAGGGAGTCTCGATGTAGGCGTAGCCCTCGCGGGCCTGGAGCTTCGTGAGCTCGCCGACGCCCGACGGGACCGTCTCGACGCCGTCGACGAGATCGCGCTCGCTCACGTCGAGGGCGTCCATCGAGTTCCGGCACGCGCGGAACGAGACGCCCGCCGCGAGGAGCGACCGGACGCGGTCGGGGTGTTCGGATCCCGACGTCGTCAGCAGCTCGACGCCCCGGCCGTTGGCGACCAGGACGACGGTCTCGACGTCGATCGAGTCGTCGGCCAGGAGGTTCGCCACGTTGGCGAGCGCGTGGTGCTGTTCGTCCGGGCTGCTGGAGAAGTGGAAGACCGTGCTCATGGCTGGGGGTTCGGGCGTGTCGGTCGCGGTCGACGCCGTGGACGCGCTCGCAGTCGCGCCGTCGTCCGCAGGCGCCGCCGTACAGCCGGCCAGTCCCGCGACGGCGGCGAGGCTGCCGACCCGGCGGAGGAACGTCCGTCTACGGTGGTCGGCCGTCACGACTCGTCCCCCGGGCCCCGGGATCATCATTATCGACCGGCTAGAGCTGCGGACGGGCCGGCGCACCAACCTACAAGTCGAGGGGTCGTGTGTCGGTATGGCATGGACGTCGTCACCGACCTGTCGACCGCCGTCGACGAGTACGTGACCGCCGGCGACACGCTGCACCTCCGGGGCGCCTACCAGTTCCCGTTCGCGGTGCTCCACGAGCTCACCAGGCAGTACTGGGACGCGGACCTCGCGCCGGACGAGCGGTTCACGCTCGCGGCCATCGGCGCGGGCACGTCGGCCGGGCCGCTGATCCTGGCCGACGCCGTCGGGCGACTGGAAGTCGCCTTCGCCGGCCTGGGCTATCCGGCGCCGGGGGTCCACCCGGTCGTTCGGGAGCGCATCGCCGACGGCTCGATCGAGATCGAGAGCTGGTCGTACCTCACGCTCGTCGAGCGGCTCCGCGCCGGGGCGCTGAACCACCCGTTCGTCCCGACGAACTCGCTGGGCGGCTCCTCCATCGGACCGCCGTCGAAGACCGCGACCGTCGAGAGCCCGTTCGGCGAGGACGAGAGCCTCGTGATCCCGCCGCTCTCGCCGGACGTCTCCGTCCTCCACGGGCTGGTCGCCGACCCGCAGGGGAACGTCGTCGTCTCGCCCATCCAGTCGGAGGGACACTGGGGGGCGTACGCGAGCGACACGGTCGTCGCCACCGTCGAGCGGGTGGTCGACGAGGAGACGCTCCGCCGGTTCAACGACCGGACCGCGGTGCCCGGCTACGCCGTCGACGCCGTCGTCGAGGCGCCGTTCGGCGCCCACCCCAATCCGGTGTACAACCCCCACGGCATCGGCGACGTCTCGGGCTACGGCTACGACCGCGAGTTCTACGCGGCGTTCCGGGAGGCGAGCCGCGACGCCGACGCGCTCGAGGCGTGGGTCGAGGAGTGGATACTGGGGACCGACTGGACGGGCTATCTCGAACGGGTGGGCGACGAGCGGTTACGCGGCCTCGCGAGCCAGACGTGGCCACCGGGGAGCCAGCGCGACGCCCTCGACGCGCCGGCCGTGGCCGACGCCGACGCCGAGCCCCCGACCGAGCGCGAGCGGATGGTCGTCTGGACGGCCCGGGAGCTGGCCGAGCGGGTCGACGCCGGCGACCACGAGGTGGTGTTCGGCGGCATCGGCGTCTCCCACCTCGCCTCCTGGGTGTACCACGAGCTGTGCGACCGCGAGGGGCGGTCGGCGCGGCCGCTGCTGGTCGAGTCGGGCACCTACGGCTTCGAGCCGCCGCGGAACGACGCCTACATCTTCACGCCGCGGGCGCTGCCGTCCGCGAAGGTCGTCGACGGCACCACGTTCGCCCTCGGGCTCGTGATGAACACGGCGCGGAACCTCTCGGTGCTGACCGGCGCGCAGGTCGACCGGCAGGGGAACGTCAACTCCACCCGGCTCGGCGGCGAGTTCTTCGTCGGCTCCGGTGGCGCGAACGACGCCCTCTCGACCTCCGACGAGGTCGTGCTCACCGTCGAGGCGACGCCCCACCGCCTCGTCGAGGAGGTGGAGTACGTCACCGGCCCCGGCCGGAACGTGACGGCCGTCGTCACCCAGTACGGGACGCTCCGGCGACGGGACGGCGACCTCCGCATCGCCACCGTCCACGTCCCGCCCGGCGCGTCGGCCGAGGCGCGGCTGGCGGCGTTCGAGGACGCGGTCGGCTGGGACGTCGAGCGCGCCGCAGACGTCGAGGAGCGGGGCTGGCGACCCGTCGACGACGACCTCGTCGAGGTGACCCGGGCCATCGACCCGCACGGCGACTTCCGGGCCTGACGGCCCGGGATGCGGCGGCCCGCCGTCGGCGACGTCACGGCGACTCCGGGGCGTCCCGGTCTGCGTCTCGCTCGATCTGCTCGTACAGATAGTACGAGTAGATGGCGGTGATGCCAGCCGTCGAGAGCGCCGGGACGACGAGGAAGTAGACCGCGTAGTCGCCGAAGAAGATCCCGACGAGCGAGACGAGCGCGGTGAGTTTGAACAGGCGGCCGCCGAGCCGGTGCGTTCGCTTCCACACCTCCTCGTTCGAGAGCGTCCACGGCGTGCGGATGCCGACGAACCAGTTGCGTTCTGCGTGGGTGAGCAGCACCCCGACGTAATAGAACAGCCCGGCGACGGCGACGAGGACGAGGAGCGTGAAGTCGAACTCGTAGCCGAGGTTGAACGCGATGATGCCGCCGTGGACGACGGTCATGAACACGACGAACACGACGACGAACCAGTCGTACAGCGGGCGGAACGAGGCGATGTTCTCCCGACGCGGGTCGATCCGGGGGATCGCCGCGAAGACGACGAGAAGAACGGCGGACGTCACGGGGAGGAGCGCGAGCGCCACGGGCTTCGCCATCGTTCCGTCCGGCTGTCCCGCGGCGTTCCAGTGTGTCGCCATCCGCGCCGGTAGCTCCGGCGCGGCGAGGACGCTCGTCACGCCGGCGACGGCGACGACGACCGCAGCGACGAGAAACCGACCACGCGAGTTCACGGCCGGCGATAGACGCTCGACCCTGATGAACGGGTCGGTGCAGCGACTGTCCCGGTCCCGTCGACGCCCGCGACCGGTCGTCGGTTCCGCCGGTCGCGCTGCACGCGGGGCGCGTGCCGGGCCGGCGACTCACCCATCCCTCTCGGCGGCCGTCGACCGTCTGATGTGACGTTCGCACTCGAGCAGGAACTGGTGAAGATTGCGTCCCACCTCGCGGTCTAGGGCGACGACGACGAAGGCGTCGTCGACCCGGAACTGGACCGAAAACGCCCTCTCGAACGCGTGGACTGTCGCCCGATAGTTCCCGAACACCTCGACTTTCGGCGCTTCCTGGAGCACGCTGGTGTGGATGGCCCACACGGCCTCCTGGTATCGCGAGAGGCCACCCCCACGGAACTCCGCTTTCAGGTCCTCGTGAACGTAGTGGAGCTCGGCCGCACCCTCGGTGTACGAGAACACGGAGAGGAGGCTCTCACCCACCTGCTCCCGACAGTACCTGGTGAGTCGACCGTATCGCCCGCCCATGCGCCACCTGTCTCCTGGCGAGCAAATAAGCGACAGACCTATCACGCTATCGGGCCTTTCGTATCGGGGCGCACGACCGCCGACAGCCCGCTCCCCCGTCGGACGCGTCCGAGCGTCGTCGACGACCTGGAATACGTCTCTGGTTCTTCAGAAACGTATATGTCAGATCACCGCGTTCGGACCTCGATGTCCCTGAGAGATACGTTATCAAACGACACGATACCGGCGGCTGAACAGTCCCCCTCGGACGAGCGTTCGGCAGGGGTGACCCGACGTACTGTTCTCCGGCGGGGCGCCGTCACCGGAGGGAGCCTGACGCTCGGGGGCGTCGTCGCGACGGGGAACGCCGCGGCGCTGAGCGGGACGATCCACGACGGGTGCGTGACGGTCTGTCACACGGTGTTCGGGTTCACGGTCTGTGGGACGGTCTGCGTCGACGACCTCGGCATCCACGACGAGGCCGAAGTGGTGCCCGGCGGCCACAACGTCGCGGTCCACGGTCACGTCCTCGGCCCCGCCGGAGCGATCGCGACGGTCCGCACGGCGGTCGCACAGGAGTCGAGCGGCGCCGTCGCCGAAGGGAACGCCACCCTCCACCTCGACCGGAACCACGGGACCCCCGTCAGCGGGACCGAACTGGTGGCGCAAAACTGGGCCGTCGATGCGGCGACGCGTGGGCCGGCCCGCTTCGAGGCCGGCAGTGCAAGTGCTCGGGCCTGGCTCCACTTCCCCGGCGCATCGATCCGCGACTCCCCCTACTCCGACGTCGTCTTCACCTGGACGAACGACAGCCTCACGATCCGCGACCGGTGAGGGCCCGTGCCACGGTCCTCGGTTCCAGAACGCCCCCGACGCTCGGAGTCCCGTTCTCCCGGTCGCTGACCCAACCTCCCCGTCTCGGCTCGACTCGGCGTCGTGAACCACGCACGTCCGGACCGTTCTCTCGCCAACGTGATTGCCGCTTCCCGACGGGCCTTGTGAGCACGTGTCGAACGACCGGCCATCCAGATGACTGACCGAGAGAGCGGGGTGACAGAGCGAGACGGGATCCGTGCTCTGGACCCGTCGGACGTGCAGCCGGGCGAGATGGTCGGGTCGGCCGTTCAGCGCCGGGAGGACCCGGCGCTTCTCACCGGCGAGGCCGAGTACGCGGACGATCGCACCTACCCCGGCCAGCTCCACCTGGCGATCACCCGGAGCCAGTACGGGCACGCCCGCGTCCACGAGGTCGACGCCAGCCGGGCGGCCGCGATGGACGGCGTGGTCGCCGTCTATACCCGCGAGGACCTCCTCGCGTCGGGACTGACGGGGGAGATGCCGACCGACCAGAGCGAGTACGCCGTCGACGTCGAGCGCCCGCTGCTCGTCGGCGAGACGGCTCGCTTCCAGGGCGACGCGCTCGCTGCCGTCGTCGCCGAAGACCGGTATCTCGCACACGACGCCGCGACCGCGGTCGAGGTCGACGCCGAGCGACTCGACGCGGTCGCCGACGTCGACGGCGCCGGCGCAGCCGATGCGCCGGTCGTCCACGAGACCGCGCCGGACAACGTCGCCTTCGAGTGGGAGGCCGGGAGCCCGGACGGGACCGCGGCCGCGCTCGCCGACGCGGCGACCGTCGTGGACCTCGACCTCGACATCAACCGCGTGGCCGCCGTGCCCATGGAGCCCCGGGCGATGGTCGCCCGCTACCAGCGTTCGACCGGCGAGCTGGACGTCGAACTCTCCTGTCAGAACGTGCTGGCGGAGCAGGGCCGGCTCGCGTCCGTCCTCGGACTTCCGGAGCGGAAGGTGAGCGTCCGGGCCCCCGCAGTCGGCGGCGGCTTCGGCGTGAAGTCCCAGTCGTACGCCGCCCACTATCTGACGGCCTGGTGTGCCATGCAGCTCGGGCGCCCGGTGAAGTGGGCGGCGACGCGCTCGGAAGCGTTCGCGACGACGAACCACTCGCGCCGGCACTCGGTGACCGCCCGCGCTGGCCTCGACGCCAACGGCCGCCTGACCGCACTCCACGTGGACTCGACGCCGAACGTCGGCGCCTACCCCACCGAGTTCGGCGTCGGCGTGCCATCGGCCGCGTTCGGCACCCGCCTGCTGGGACAGTACGACATCCCGAACGCACACGTCGAGGTCACGGGCGTGTTCACGAACACCACGCCGCTGGCGGCCTACCGGGGCGCCGGACGACCGGAGGCCGCGTACGTCGTCGAACGCCTCGCGACGGCGTGCGCGCGTGAGCTCGGCGAGGATCCCGTCGCGTTCCGGCGGCGAAACTTCATCGCGCCCGACGCGTTCCCCTACGAGACGCCCTTCGGGTCCGCGTACGATTCGGGTGACTACGAGAAGCCCCTCGACCGCGCGCTCGAGATGATCGACTACGACGCCTTCCGCGAGCGCCAGGCCGCCGCTCGCGAGGAGGGCCGGTACCTCGGGATCGGCTTCTCGACCTACCTCGAGATCTGCGGGGGCGGCGCCGGCCGCGTGCAGGGCGGCCAGGTGCGCGTCACGCCCGCCGGGGACGTGATCGCGACGTCGTCGCTGGCCGAGAACGGCCAGGGACACGCCACGGGCTTCGCGCAGGTGATCGCGACCGAACTCGGCGTCGACTACGACGACGTCGAGGTCGTCGAGGGCGACACGGATCGCGCCCCCGAGGGCGGCGGAACCGGCGGGAGTACGGCCATGGCGATGGGCGGGAGCGCGCTCAAGGAGAGCGCAGCGAACGTCCGCGAACAGGCCCGCGAGATCGCCGCCCACGAGCTGGAAGCCGCCCCCGCCGACGTCGAGTTCGAGGACGGCGTCTTCCAGATCGCCGGCGCGCCCGACCGGTCGCTCGCCATCCAGGAGGTCGCGCGTCGCGCCTACTCCGGCGACCTCCCCGCGGACCTCCGGGGGCTCGAGGACACGACGTTCTTCAGCCCCGACGGCGCCACCGCGCCGTTCGGCACTCACGTCTGCGTCGTCGAGGTCGAGCCGGCGACCGGAGCGATCGAGTTCGACCGGTACGTCGCGGTCGACGACGTCGGCACCCAGATCAACCCGAAGCTCGTCGAGGGCCAGATCGTCGGCGGCGTCGTCCAGAGCATCGGGCAGGCCATCTTCGAGCAGGTGGTCTTCGACGAGAACGGCACGAACGTGACGGGCTCGCTCCAGGACTACGCGGTGCCACGCGCCGCCGACGTCCCGGAGATCGAGTGGGACTCGACGGTGACGCCGTCCCCGAACAACCCGCTCGGCGTGAAGGGGGTGGGCGAGGCCGGCACGATCGCGGCGATGCCCGCGGTCGTGAACGCCGTCGTCGACGCTCTCGACCCGCTCGGCGTGGAGACCATCGACATGCCACTCACCCCGGAGCGCGTCTACGCGGCGATCCACGACGACCGGTGATCGGGGGCCGGTTCGGCTCCACCGCGTCCGTCTGTCAAACGAGTATTTGACACCGTAGAAAGCATATACGGACCAGACCGGTAGCCGCTCGTATGGAACGCCGGTCTGTTCTGGCCGTTCTCGGCGCAGCGGTTCTCCCGGCTGCGGGGTGTCTCGAAGCGCCGGTTCGTGACGGCGCGTCGTCGTCCTGTACCGGGGGTGGCCACCTCTCCTTCGAGGCGGAAGCCGACGACTTCGTCGTCGAAACAGACGATACGGGCGTCGAGACGTTTCTCTTCACGCTCCGAAACCGGACCTCGTGTTCGGTGACCGTCTCCCCCGGTGCGTGGCGAATCGAACGCGAGGGAACGGATGGAGAACCTGTCGCGCGTGGCGACAGTCAGTCCAGCGAACGGACCCTCCACGGCGGTGACACGCACCAGTGGTCGTTGAGCCTCACGCCCCACCCCACGCCGTACACGGAGGAGACGACGTACGTCGTGGCAGCCCTCGAAGAAGGCCGGTACGCGTTCGTCGTCGACTGCGCGCTCGCGGGGCAGACGCAGGTGACGCGGCGCGCCGGATTCACGCTCGTGAAACGCTCGTGAACGCAGGCGACGCGACGCGCCGGGGTCGCACTCGACGATCGCGTGCCCGGCACGAGGCGCGGCCGCCGTGGCTCGCGTCGGGTCGCCGCGGATGGGGGCGGCCCGTCGCCGGATCGACGCGACCGGGGTCGGCGGTCACTCCCCGCGTGCGTCGACGGCTCCTTTCGCGGCCGTGCCGCCGGGGATGCGCTCGTTCAACCGGTCGGCCAGGACGTACACCTGGTCCGCCAGGCCGGGCTCTGCCATCGGGTACTCGCCGTCCAGCCGTTCAGGCGTCTCGGGCGCCGCCGGGAGCCCCGTGGCGGGTTCGAACTCGCCGAACGGGTCCGCCGGGGAACAGCCGTACCGGTCGTAGAACGGCCGGTAGCGGTCGTGGTACGCCGTCGCCTCGTCGGGCGGGAACTCGATCAGTTCGCCCCAGCCGTGCGCGATGAAGTCCCAGGTGGCCAGCACGTGGGTCAACTCCCGCGCCTGGGCCTCGGGATACCCGTCGTTCGAGGCTGCGACGTAGGCGTCCATGGCGATCTCGAACGCGGCGCGGAGGCGCGGCCGGCGGGCGGCGGCGTCCCGTTCGGACCGCTCGACGTACGTCTCGGTGTGCGCGTCGACGAGTCGGCGACGGGCGATCGCACCGATCACGGGCGGCTCGCCGACGAGCAGGACCTGTGCGAGGTAGTCCCGCCAGGTCTGGTAGATTCGCATCGGCCTCGATTCCGCCTCGCGGCCGATAAAACGGCGCCCTCACTGCCTCGACCGCGCGTCGGCCGCCGCGGCCCGCAGACCGTCGGCGCTCCCCGCCGTCCTCGCTCGGCCGACTCTCGGGACGCAGTCGGTCCGGACGTCAGAGAGATTCTAGACGGAGTTCGAAAAATCGTGATTACGGCGGGCAGGCTCTCCTCACGTCCCCACACGCAGTGGGGAGGAAACGACAATGTACCCGAACGCACGACAGACGATGACGCGCCGGCAGGCGCTGCGCGCGGGAGCGGCACTCTCCGGCGCCGCACTGCTCGGCGGCGTGGCAGCCGGGAGCGCCGCCCCCGACTTCAGCCCCCGCGTCTGGGGCGACGGCGAACAGTGGGGCACGAAAGTCACCGGGACCATCTCCAACCCGAACGAGCAGTCGCTCGACAAGCTCTTCGTGGTCACGAACCCGGTCACCGGGGCGCTCCCGAGCGGGACGCTGCCCGTCTCCGAGGCCGCGCCGGGGAACCCGGCGTACAACGGCGGCCGGTGGTGGACGCACGTGGCGGCCTGGACGGAGGCCGGGATCGGCGCCCACGGCAGCCCGCCGCCGCTACTCACGCGCTACGGCCCCGCCGACGACCCCGAGTCGATCCTGTTCCACGAGGCCCTCGATCACGTCACGGTCAGCGAGGGGCCGCCCGCCGGCGGGCCACCGGCGTACTTCCGGTGCCCGCTGCTGCCCGTGCACGGCTGACCCGGACCGCGGCCCGCGCGGCCGGCTCGTCCACCCGCCGCGCCGGCCTCGACGATCAGTTCGCGACCCCCGTCGGCGGCCCCCCACGCGACCGCGTCGGCGAGCGCGACCGGGAGGAGGAAGGCGGCTGATGCGAGGGTCCGTGCGGATGGACAGCCGTAGGCGATAGATACCAGGTGCGTTTCGCTTACGTCAGTTCTGTAGTCAGGTACTAACAAAGGCCGGCGCTCGCGGACGGCCCGTGATGGCGTTCCGAACTGTCCCGCTCGGACGGACCGGTATCGTAACCGTAGTTGTCCTCCTGGCCGCCCTCCTCGCGGCCACGGGGTCGGCAGCCGCACACAACCCGGCCTGCATCCAGACCGGGCACGCCGACGGCCCGCACTACGCGAAGGACACCGCCTCGCACACTGCGTACGTACACAACCCCACCCTCCGCGATCCGAAGAGCGCCGAGAGCCGTTACCCGGACAACGCCAACTCGATCTACAACCGCGACGGGGGCTGCTCGGTCGGCAACTCGCAGTCACCGTACAGCGACAACTAGAGTCGCCCGGAGTCGGCTGGTTCCGGCCGGGCGGCGTCGCTGGCACCTCCCTGCCGTCGGTGGTCCTCGTCCGGGCGATGGCCGTGGCCGGGATGTACGTCGCCGGCCCCTTCCTCACGCTCGCGTGGATCTCGGTGTTCAACCGGCTCTACGCGATCTTCGTCCGGTTGCTTCTCCCGTTCGCGCCGTCACGGTCCGCCCCGCGCTCGGCGCTCGCGAGCGCCTAGATGGTCGGCTCGGGGACGAACCACGCCAGCACCACCCCGACGAGGCCGAGCGCGACGGCGGCGCCGAACGCGGCGAGGTAGCCGCTGTAGTCGATGAGCAGCCCCCCGGCCGGCGGGGCGACGAACCCGCCGAAGGTGGCCATGCTCGTGGTGAACGCCACGCCCGTCGCGACGACGTTCGGGTCCGGGATCTCGCGCGCCAGCGAGTAGGCCAGCCCGAGGCCGAGCTGGAGGAACACGCCGGCGAGGAGCAGCGCGAGGAAGACTAACGCGACCGTGTCCGCGAGCGCGACGAGGAGGACGGCGGGCGCCGAGACGACGAACGCCGCGAGGACGACCGGCCGCCGGCGATGGCCGAACAGCGAGTCCGAGACCGCCCCGCTGCCGGCACGCGCGACCGCCCCGACTGCGGGGAACAGCGCGGCGAGCAGGCCGCTCTGTGCGAGCGAGACCCCGAGCGACTCCGCGAGGTAGGTCGGCGCCCAGCTGGTGACGAACGCGTACAGCGCGAAGCCGACGAACGCCACGAGCGCGACCGTCCAGACCGGTCCGGTCGTGAGCAGCCGCGTGACGTCGCCGGCCCGGGCGGCGTCGATCTCGCCGCCCGAGACGTCGTGTCGGCGGCTCGCGAGCCAGAAGACGACGCAGCCGACGGCCGCCGGGACCGCGTAGACGACGAAGATCGACGCCCACCCGAACCGGGCGGCGACGACGGGCCCGGTGACCAGGCCGAGCGCGAAGCCCGCGGCCGGGCCGCCGGTGAACACGCCGACGGCGGTCGCCCGCTGCTCGGGCTCGAACAGCCGCCCGATCACGTTCACGCCGGCCGTCCAGATGGTCGCCGTCGCCGGGGCGGCCAGGCCGCGCGAGAGCAGGAGCGTCCAGTAGTCGCCGTCGACGGCCGCGCGCCAGCTCCACGCGTAGAGCGCCGCGATCGCCAGCGTGGCCGCGACGATCGCCCGCCGGTTGTCGACCCGGTCCAGAGCCACGCCGACGGGCACGCCGAGCAGCATCTGCGCGCCGAACATCACGCTCACGAGCAGGCTCGCGCTCGCGGCGCCGATGGCGAGCCGGTCTCGGATCACCGGCAGCACCCCCGCCGGCACGATGTAGTACGCGTTGACGGCGGCGATCAGGACGCCGAGTCCGACGACGACGGCCCACGGGCCGGTCAGCCGCGGACGATCCCCGTTCACGCCCGCCGGTCACGCCGGTCGGACAATAAGCCACCGGTTCGATCGACCCGCGATCGGTGGGCTCGCGTCGTGGCGACCGGCGCGTCAGCGGCGGATCACGTCGCCGAGGTCGCTGCTGAGCCACCTGGAGTAGGCCTGGCTCGCGCCCTGGAGTTCCTCGCGTGCGTGGTGGATGGCCTCCAGATGCGACTGTACGTTGCCGTGCTGGCGATCGTGCTCGGCGATGACGCCGGCGATCTCGCGTGCGGTCTCGTCGACTTCCTCGGGGGCGACGACGCGGTTGACGAGGCCGATCTCCCGGGCCTCCTCGGCGCCGACGGGGGCCTCGTCGCCCAGGAGCATCAGTTCGGTCGCCCGCGGCCACCCGACCTGGCTCACCAGGCGGGCGGCGATGTGGTGGCCGGGGATCCCGAACGCGACCTCGGGCCACCACATCGAGATGTCGTCGCCCGCGACCCGGATGTCCGAGGCGTCGATCAGGATCGAGCCGCCGCCCGGCGCCGCGCCGCGCGCGCCCACGACGATCGGCCGGTCGCTCCAGTAGAGCCAGTCGATCACTGCGCCCAGCAGGTCGAACATGTACGCCCGCTCCTCCGGGTCGTCGCCCTGGAGGACCGTCAGGTCGAGCCCGGCACAGAACGCCTCGCCCTCGCTGCTCAACACGACCGCCGAGACGTCGTCGCGGTCGTCGATGGCGAGCATCAGCGAGAGCAGGTCCTCGCCGAGGGCCGGCGAGAAGGCGTTTCTGCGCTCGGGGTCGGCGAGCCGGAGCTCCGCGACGCCCGACTCGACCGTCAGTTCGGCACACTCGTTCGGTCCGGTCTCCCGTGTCATGGCGCTTCCCTGTTCCTCCGACGGGGGCTTAATGGTTTGTCGGGTGCAGCGCCCCGCTCCGCCCCGGGGAATGGCACGACGGAGCGTCGCTCACATCGGTAGATATACCCACACCGGCTGGCGTGTGTCTGGCATGGATCCGGTTCCGGCAGAGGAGCTTTTGTGCGAGCCGTACGACGGGAGCATCGCCAACCTGCTGACGCGCACGGTAGAGACGTTCCCCGACCGCGTCGCGATCGAGCACGCGGGCGAGGCACGCACCTACGCGGAGTTCGGGAGCCGCGTCCGCCGGCTCGCGGGCGGGCTCCACGAGATGGGGCTGGCGCCCGACGACCGCGTCGTCGTCCACCTGCCCAACGGCGTGCCCTACGCCGAGACGATCTGGGGGTGCGTCCACGCCGGCGTCGTCGCCTCGCCGAGCAACCCGCAGTACCGCCGGCGCGAACTGGAGTACCAGCTCGACCACTCCGACGCGCGGGCCGTCGTCACGAGCGGCGAGGGCGAGGAACACGCCGCGCCGGTCGCCGAGGACCTGGGGCTGGACGTGATCAGCACCGACCCGGAGAGCGAGTACACGACGCTCGACGACCTGGTCGAGCGGGGCGAGCCGACCCTCGTCGAACGCGGCGACGACGACGTCATGCTCCAGCTCTACACCTCGGGGACGACCGGCAAGCCGAAGGGCGTCCTGCACACCCACCGGAACTACCGCGTCCAGCTGGTCCAGAGCATCGCCAGCTACACCGCCGGCCCGGTTCGGGGCGACGAACTCATCGTCCTCCCGATGTTCCACCTCACGGGCAACAACCAGATGCTGGTCGCGCTCACGACCGGCCGGACGGTCCGCGTCCTCCGGCCCGACGAGTGGAATCCCGAGCGCGTGCTCGACGCCATCGACGCGCACGACGTCCCCATGTTCGTCGGCGTCGCCACGATGTTCGTCGACCTGCTGGAGACCTACAAGGCCGACCCCGACCGGTGGGACGTCTCGACCTTCCAGCGCGCCGCACAGGGCGGGACCAAGCTGCCCGAACCGGTCCACGAGGAGTTCGAGGCCGTCCTCGACGTCAGCGTCTCCGAGGGGTACGGCTCCACCGAGACGACGGCCGCCACCCACACCGTCGGCGCGTCGACGCTCGGCGACAAGATCGGCAGCGTGGGCCAGCCCATCGGCCACGTGCGCTCGAAGCTCGTCGACCCCGAGACCGGCGAGGAGGTCGGCACCGGCGAGGAGGGCGAACTGCTCGTGAAGAGCCCGCAGGTGATGAAGGGCTACTACAAGAACCCGGACGCGAACGAGGAGGCGTTCACCGACGACGGCTGGTTCCGGACCGGCGACATCGCCGAGCGCGACGAGGACAACTACTACTACATCAAGGGTCGGGAGAAGGAGATGATCCTCACTGGCGGGTACAACGTCTACCCCGCCGAGGTCGAACAGACCCTCTACGACCACCCCGAGATCCAGGAGGCGGCCGTCGTCGGCGTCCCCGACGAGCGGAAGGGCGAGACCGTCGCCGCCGCCGTCTCGCTGGTCGAGGGGTCCGACCTCTCGCCCGACGACGTTCGCGAGTACGTGCTCGACGAACTGGCGCCCTACAAGCACCCGCGGGTCGTCGAGATCGTCGACGAACTGCCCACGACCGGCAGCGGGAAGGTCCGCAAGGTCGACGTCAAGGACCGGCTCGCCGAGCGCCGGGACTGAGGCCGTCGCTCGACCCCCTCTGTCGGGGCCGGCCACGGACTCCGGTACACTGATGGGCGTCGTTCCGGAACCCCCGCCGATGCCCTCCGACGCAGTGCTCCGCTCGCTCCGTCGCTGGCTCCAGGTCGTCGCGTTCCTGCTCGGCCTCTGTCTGGTCGCGCTCGCCGACCTCGGCGACGCCGTCACCGGCTACACCGACGGCCTCCTCTTCGGCGTCGTCGGCGTCGCCGGCGGTGCGGTCGCGCTCCTCGCGGGCCTGGCGGTGATCCGCGACCTCGCGCCGGACCCGCCCGCGGACCTCGACCGCGAGCCGTGACGCCGGCCACGCGCGTGCCAGCGCGGGACCGCGCGACCGCTGCGGACCGCGCCGGCGGAGCGTAACTGCTATTCGCGGGCCGGCCCTCCTCTCGCCGATGTCCCACCGCACGTTCGCGTCCGTGACCGTCGGCGAGACGATCGACTGCGGGACGACCACCGTCACCCGCGAGGAAATCGTCTCCTTCGCCGAGCGGTACGACCCGCTGGCCATCCACGTCGACCCGGACGCGGCCGCGGCGTCGCCGTTCGGCGACGTGATCGCGAGCGGCATCCACACGTTCGCGCTCACCCAGCCGCCGGTGGTCGAGCACTTCTACGGCGACTCCGACCTGATCGCGGCGGGCCACGTCGACGAGATGCGCCTCCCGGCGCCGGTGCGTCCGGGCGACGCCCTCGCGGTCGAACTCGCGATCGAGGACAAGCGCGTCTCCGAACGCGACGACCGGGGGATCGTCACCACCCGTCGCACCGCGACGGTCGACGGCGAGACGGTGTTCTCGCTCCGGAACAACACCGTCTGGCACCGGTGACTGCCCGGTGACTGTTCGGCGGACGCCGCGCCGGCGCGCCGACCCGCGGGCCGCCACGCGCCAGCCTGCCACCCCGACAGACGCTTCGGAAGTATTATCCGTGCCACCCCCTTCCGCTCAACAGAATGGCAACTGGTAAGGTTGATTTCTTCAACGACACTGGCGGTTACGGTTTCATCGAGACTGAGGATGCGGACGAGGACGTGTTCTTCCACATGGAGGACGTCGGCGGCCCGGACCTCGAAGAAGGCGAGGAAGTGGAGTTCGACATCGAGGACGCCCCGAAGGGGCCCCGCGCGACGAACCTCACCCGGCTCTGAGTCGGTCACGAACTGACGACTTCTCAGTATTTTCACCCGCCGAGAGGCGTCACTCGTCGCCGACGAACACCGTCTTCAGCCGCGCGCCGCACGCCGGACAGCAGAGCGTCTGCCACTTCGTCCGGTCGAGGTCGCCCATCGTCTCCGTCCGGACGGCGTCCTCGCGCGTCGTCTCCGCGCCGCAGTTCTCGCAGGTGTAGCGCTCGCCCATCGCCGTCGCCTCGGGGCGCGGGCCGCTTAGCGTCCCTGATGTGGCCGCGACCGCGGCGTCTGACGTAGCTACTTGTGTCTCCGCCTCGAACTCGCGGCTCCATGAGCCCCGGTCCGCCGCTCGGTCGGGTCTACGGCCTGCGCGTCTCGCCCGCGCCGTCGCTCGCGAGCGTCCGCGCGCTGGTGATCGCCCACTCGCCGGTCCACTACGAGGACGGCGACATGCGCCGGGCCTACCGCGTCACGCGCGTCGCCCTCCTCGCCCTGCTGGTGGTGGGGTCGGTCGCGCTCCTCAGTCGCCTGGTGGTGACCGGCCTGTTCGTGGCGCTCGTCTCGGCGGACCCGCTGCTGGTCGGCGGCTTCAACGCGCTCGTCACGGTCGCGGGGAGCGCCGGCGTGCTCGGGACGCTGTGGCTCCGCCGGCACGCCCGGCGGCGCCTCCGCCGACGGCGGGCCCGGCTGTCGCGACGGCCGGAGCGACTCTGAGGCCGTCAGCCGACCGTCGACTCCCTGGCCCGGACTACTCCAGGCGGGCTATCTCCTCGGCCCGGAGTTCGATCGCCGAGGCGCGCACGTTCTCCTCCAGGTGCTCGACGCTCGACGTGCCGGGGATCGGGAGCGTCACGTCGGACGTCGCCAGGAGCCACGCGATGGCGATCTGCTGGGGCGTGGCGTTGTGCGCGCGCGCCACGTCGCGCAGCACGTCCGCTTTCTCCCCGAGGTCGCCGCCCCCGAGCGGGAACCAGGGGATGAAGCCGATGCCGTACTCCTCGCAGGCCGCGAGGACGTCCTCGTCGTCCCGCCTGACGACGTTGTAGTGGTTCTGGACGGTCGCGATGTCGACGACGTCGCGGGCCGTCTCCAGTTGCTCGACGCTCACGTTCGAGAGGCCGACGTGGTCGACGAAGCCCTCGTCTTTCAGGGCCGCGAACGTCTCGACCGCGTCCTCGAAGGGCGTGTCCGGGTCCGGGCGGTGGTACTGGTAGAGGTCGATGCTGTCGACGCCGAGCCGGTCGAGCGAGCACAGCACCTGGTTGCGGACGTAGTCGGGGTCGCCGTGGGGGATCCAGTCGCCGTCCCGGTTGCGGAGCAGCCCCGCCTTGGTGGCGACGACCACGTCGTCTGTGACGCCCGACTCCCGGATGAGCCGCTCGCTCACGCCCGGGCCGTAGGAGTCGGCCGTGTCCACGAAGTCGACGTCCAGGTCGACCGCGCGGCGGAGGACCGACTTCGCCTCCGCCTCGTCTGCGGGCGGCCCGATGATGTCGTCGCCGGTGAGCCGCATCGCCCCGAAGCCGAGCCGGTGGACGGTGAGCTCGCCGCCGATGTCGAAGGTGTCACTCTCGTTCGAGACCATGTCCGGACCTGGTGGCGCCCGGCAGATAGGTCTTCGTGGTGCGGCAATCGGGCGACCGGACGGGGACTGGGCGGGCTGGGTCGCCGGCTCGCGTCACTGCTCGAGCAGCGCGTCCACGAGCCGGGTGAAGCGGTCGACCAGCCGGCCGACGGGCGTCGGCGTCGCAGCCGCGAGGAGGCGCGCCGTCTCGTCCGGCTGGGCCAGCGCGAGCGTGACGCGACCGCGGTCGTCGCGGCGCTTCTGGACGAGCCCGGCGTCGACCAGCCGGTCCAGGTGCCACTCCAGCGTGCTCCGGGCGACGCCCACCTCGTCGGCGACCGCGGCGGGCCGGGCCGGGCCGGCGTCGGCGAGCGCCTGAACCACGTCGGCCGCCGTCTCCCGCCGGAGGAGCGCGAGCGCACGCTGGTCCCACTCGTCGTAGCCGGGCGGGTAGTAGTGCGTCTGGCCGTAGTACCGCTCCTCGACGGCGTCGCCGGCGTCGCTGAGCCGGCGGACGTGGTACTGGACCTGTCCCGGCGCGAGGTCGAGGTCGCGGACGAGCGCGCTGAAGTGGATCCCCGGGTCGGCGCACACCCGGTCGGCGATCAGTCGGCGCGTCTCGCTCACGCGGTCCACCCTCCGTCGCCCGCAGCGCGCCCGGCGCAGTCGACGCGTGTCTCCCCCGGCATGCTGTCGCCCGAACGTAGCGCCCCGTAGCGGTTAGCCCTTTCGCGTTCGAGCCGGGGCCGGTGCGCGCCGGCGGCTGGGCGCTCCCGCCCCGCGTCCGCCGCGGGTCGGGCGACGAGGCGGCCGGTCCGTCACCTGGCGGCGTCGAGCGCCGCGGGCCGGTCGCCCGGGAGCGCGTCGCGGTCGTGCGGCGCCGCGAAGTCCGGGTCGGGACCGACGGGGACGATGCCCTTCGGGTTCAGGTCCGCGTGGGTGGTGTAGTAGTGCTCCTTAATGTGTCCCATGTCGACCGTCGCCGCGACGCCGGGCGTCTGGTAGAGGTCGCGCAGGTAGGGCCAGAGGTGCTCGTAGTCGCGGATCTCGCGGACGTTGCACTTGAAGTGCGTGTGGTAGACCTCGTCGAACCGCACGAGCGTGGGGAACAGCCGGAGGTCGGCCAGCGTCATCTGCTCGCCCACGAGGTAGCGACGGTCTGCGAGCACGTCGTCCCAGCGGTCGAGCGCGTCGAACAGGTCCGCGACGGCCTCCTCGTAGGCCGGCTGCGAGTCGGCGAAGCCGGCGCGGTAGACGCCGTTGTTGACGGCGTCGTAGAGTTCTGAGACGACGCGGTCGACGGCGTCGCGGTGGCCCTCCGGGTAGAGGTCGACGCCGTTGCCGTGGGCGTCGAAGGCGGTGGCGAGCATCCGCATGACCTCGATGGACTCGTTGTTGACGATCTCCTCGCGTTCGGTGTCCCAGAGGACGGGCACCGAGACTCGGCCGGTGTAGTCGGGATCGCTGGCGACGTAGGCCTCGCGGAGGTAGTCGAAGCCGTTGACGGTGTCGGGATCGCAGCCCGGCTTCTCCGGGGTGAACTGCCAGCCGTCCTCGTCTCGGTAGGGGTCGAGGACGTCCATCGAGACGACGTCCGTCAGCCCGGCGAGCCGGCGGACCAGCACCGCGCCGTGCGCCCACGGGCAGGCGCGCGAGACGTAGAGGTGATACCGGCCCGGCTCGGCCGGGTACGTGGCGTCGGGGTCGTCGCGGATCCGGTCGCGGAACGCCGTCTCGTCGCGCTGGAACTCGCCCTCGTCGTCGGTCGACTCGTAGGCGTCGGTGCGCCACTCCCCGTCGACGAACATGTTGACCATCCTGGCGGCGGTTGGGCGGGCAGACGGAAAAGCGCCCCCGTGACGCCGACGTAACCGGGGCGGCGCGCCGGTTCGAAGGCTTTATCCACGAACTCGCCCTGCGTTGCAGTAATATGGCCGACAAACCCGCCTCGATGTACCGGGACATCGACAAGCCCTCGTACACCCGCCGGGAGTACATCACGGGCATTCCGGGGTCGAAGATCGCGCAGTACAAGATGGGCGACGTCGACGCCGATCCCGACGACTACCCGGTCCAGATGAGCCTCGTCACCGAGGAGGCCGTCCAGATTCGCCACGGCTCGCTGGAGGCCGCCCGCCTCTCTGCGAACCGCCACCTGATCAAGGAACTCGGCGAGGGCAACTACAAGATGATCCTCCGGA
>JBDGSV010000064.1:0-18328 GCA_042217375.1 Haloarculaceae archaeon
TCTCGCCGGGTTCGAGGTGGCGCTGGCAGCCCTCGTCGCACTCGTCGCCGCGGGCTTTCGCGCCGCAGTAGGGACAGGTGCCCTCGACGAACCGGTCGGGGAGCGCCTGGTCGGCCTCGGGGTCGTAGGCCACCATGATCTCCTTCTCGTAGACGTATCCCCGCTCGTCCAGCGTGCGGACGATCTCGGTGGTCGTCTCGACGTTGGTCTCGTCGTGGGTGTGCCCGTAGTTGTCGAAGTCGACGTTGAACCGGGGGAACGTCTCCTCGTACTGCTCGTGCCACCCGAGCGCGAACGCCTCGGGCGAGACGCCTTCCTCCGCGGCGTTGACGGCGATCGGCGTCCCGTGCATGTCCGAGCCACAGACGTAGGCGGCCGTCTGCCCGAGCTTCCGGAGCGCGCGGGTGTAGACGTCGGCACCGACGTAACCGCGCAGGTGGCCGACGTGCAGGTCGCCGTTGGCGTACGGCAACCCGCACGTCACCACCGCGGGGTCGTCCGTGGGGTACGGGTCGCGGCTCATACTACGCACTGGCTGTTCGCGCGGATAAAACCCCGCTGGTTTCCGCTCGCACGGCTCAGTCGGTCACGGTCACGGCGCCGAACGCGGCGAAGCCGGTCACCACGAGGTCCACCGTCTCGTGTTCGGCCTCGCGGCGCGGGCGGTCGTCGCTCGCCCCGCCCAGGACCGGCAGGACGTCCATCTGGACGTTCCACTCGCGGGGGACGATCACGTCGACGCCGCCGAACAGCGCCGTCGCGTTGACCGTGGCCGGCGGGTCGGCGACGGACGCGTCGCGGAGGTCGAGTTCGACGCCGCCGAACAGCGCCGACAGCGACGCGCCCTGGAACGACTGCGAGACCACGCGCTGTTCGTTCCCGCTGAACAGGCCGAACGCGTCGACGTGGTCGGCGTCGGCCTCGCGAACCCGGGCGCGGTAGCGCCCCAGCAACACCGAGAGCCCGAAGAGCACGAGCACGACGGGCCAGAAGTCGATCAGGTCGACCCCCTGGAGGTACCCGAGCGTGACGAGCTGGTACCCGCCGGCGACCAGCACGACCAGGAGCGGGCCGAAGAGGTTCCGGAACCGGCTCGCGACCAGGGCGTACAGCCCGGCCAGCACGAACAACGACGGCACGTACCGGAGGAGCCGGCCGGTCTCGTAGACGCCCGTGGTGTCGAGCAGGAGGAGGACGCCGAGGACCACGATCGCCCCGCCGAGGACGACCTGGCTCGAGAGCCGTCTCGTCGCAGCCATGACAGCTACTGGATCGGCCACGGAGATAAAGCCAGGCCCCCCGTCTCCCGGACCAAGACGGTCCTACTGCCGGCGGACCGTCCACTCGTCGTCCTGGTAGCGGACCATGGCGTCGAACAGCGCGGACAGCGTCGAGAGCGTCTGGTCGGACTGGGTCGCCGGATCGAGGTGGGCGTGGAACGACGCCTCGGCCTCCCCGAGGTACTGCGAGAGGACGTGCAGGAACCGGAACGTCTGTTCCACGTCGGCGTACTGGAGGAGGACCGTCAGGGAGTCGAGACAGACCGCCGGCGAGGGGCCGAGCCCGCCGAGGACCTGCGTGACGGCGATCCCCAGGCCGGTCAGGTCGTCGGGGCTGGTGACATGCTCGACGCGGACGTCCATCGCCGTCGACGGCGCCGCGGCGGCCGCGCCCCCGCGGGTCCGTTCGGCCGAGACGACCGCGAGGTCGTCGACGTCGGGCGCGTCGCGCCACTCCGCGACGATGTCGTCGACCGACCGGACGAGCGAGACGTACAGGAGCCCCGGCCCCCGGGCGGCCATGAGGTCGTGGCACAGCTGGTGCCCCGCCCCGCCGCTGAGCGAGGGCGACAGGACGAGGACGCGCTCGGAGCCAGCGAGATCACTCACGGCCGCGTCGGCACTCATACACCGCGAAGTCGGTGACGGCGATATAAATGAATTGTCCTCGTTCGACGGGTCAGAAGATCGCCGCCGTCCCGCCCACGACGAGCAGCGTCAGGAGCAGGCGGCCGACGCTTCCGAGGAACGTCGCGACCGCGAACAGCCCGTAGTCCTCTTCGAGCACGGCGAACGCGTAGATCGAGAGCGTGTCGGGGAACCCGGGGACGCAGAGGGCCATCGCCAGGCCGGCGTAGCCGTACCGGCGGGCCAGCGCGACGGTCTGGCGCTGCGACCACCCCACGACGTCGAACCGCGAGCGCCGGAGCAGGCGCACGACCGGGCCGGAGCGTCTGGCCTCGCGCCCGAGGTAGAGCGCGAGGACGCTCCCGGCGGCCTTCCCGAGGCCGCTGGCGACGACGACGAGCGCGAGTTCCAGCCACCGGGGGAGCCCCAGGTCGAGCGGCGCCACGAGCACGATCTCGCTGGGGAGCGGCAGGACGAACGCGATCAGGAACGAGTAGACGACGATGACGAGCAGACCGAGCGGGCCGGTCGCCGTCCTGACGGCGCCCTGGAGCGTGCCGTCGAGGCCGAGGCTGACGGCAGCCAGACCCGTACCGACCGACAGAACGGGGGACACGAGCGGGGGTAGAGGGAGAGCGGTGGTAAGTGTAACTCACCGGAGCCGCTCGCGCTACACTGCGACGTCCGCCCGGTGCCCGGCGCAGTCGCCCCGGTGCGGCAGCGTCAGACCGAGACCTTCCAGGTCGTCCCCGACGAGTAGCCCCACCGCTCGACGGTGACGTCGAACCCGCCGTTCTCGATCGCGGTCATGTTCGCACCGACCTCCTTGGCCGAGAGGTCGAGGTCGTCGCCGATGAGGCGGGACTTGAAGTAGGTCTTCGTCTCCGCCTCCTGGCGGAGGTACTCGAGGATTCGTCGCTGCTTGTCGGTCAGGTCGCCCGGTGGTGCCGACGCCGTGGCGCTCATACCACGGTCGACGGGATGGGACAGTTTAGTGGGTTTGGTACGGTCGGTTAACACCGCCGCCCGCCTGCGATTTTCGCGACGCGGCGGGCGGTCACCGGCAGGCACGCCCGCGATCGCGCCGCCGGCCGGGCGGGGATGGTAGAGCAGGGAAACTAGTAGATGAGCGCGTCGTCGTTCTCGCTCATGTAGAGCGTGCGTGCGGCGATGTTGACGGCGTGGTCCCCCACGCGTTCGAGGTCGCGAACGGTCAGCAGGAGCCGGGAGACGTCCTGCAGGAGCCGTTCGACTTCCTGTTCGTCGGACGTCTCGTCGACCTCCCGCTCGATGAGGTCGCGGACGATGACGCCGGAGGCCCGCTCGCACATGTCGTCGATGTCGTCGTCGCGCTGCGCGATGGCGTAACAGATGTCCGGATCCTCGTCGGCGTAGGCCTCCATCGACTGCTCGACCATCCCGACGACCGCGTCGCCGATCGACTGGATGTCGACGTCCGGATAGAGGTCGCGCTCGGCGTCGAGCGTGTAGTCGCCGAAGTTGGTCGCCAGGTCGGCGATCCGTTCGAGGTCGGTGATGATCTTGAACGACGCCGCCACGAACCGGAGGTCGCTGGCGACCGGCTGCTGGAGCGCCAGCACGTCGATGCAGTCCTGTTCGAGGTCGAGGTAGAGCTGGTTGACCTCGTCGTCGCCCTCGATGACCTCCCACGCGAGGTCTTCGTCTTTCTGTTCCAGGGCGTCGAGTCCCATCCGGAGCCGTTCGAGGACGACCTCGCTCATGTAGAGGACGTTCTCGCGGAGGGACGCGAGTTGTTCCTGGTAACTCTCTCGGGCCATATCTCCCGTGGGCCGCTCACGTGCATGAAAGTTGCGCCAACGTGGCTCGTACCGTCCGTCCCGCGTCCGCCGCCCGTCCGACGCGCGCGGCGTCCCCGAACCTGCCGGCACCGCCGTCCGAGGCGGTCCTCGCGCGCGGCGGGAGCGACCGAATCGAACCGGGACGCCGACCCGGTAGACAGACGGCGCAGTACAGACGGCTCCGGTCCGATCGGCGGTCGAACCGGGATACGGGGCCGGAGTATATAGGAATGGGACGATTTATTGTCCCCGGAACCCCAGGCCGAACCATGGAGACGCGGAAAGTCCAGATCACGGGAGGGTCGACGTACACTGTCTCGCTCCCGAAGTCGTGGGCGACCGAGCACGACGTCAGCGGCGGGAGCGTCGTCGAGTTCTACCCGGAGGACGACGCGCTGTTGCTCGTCCCGCAGCGCGACGACGAGCGCGTCGAGGGCACGCTCGACATCACGGGGCTCGAAGGAGACGAGTTGATGCGTGCGGTGGTGACGATGTACGTCAGCGGCTTCGACATCATCACGCTGGAGACGACGCGGGTGAGCGCGACCCAGCGCCGGACCATCCGCGAGGCCGCACAGGGGCTGGTCGGGCTGGAGGTCATCGGCGAGACCGCAGAGCGGGTCCGGCTCCAGGACCTCCTCGACTCCTCGGAGCTGTCCATGCACAACGCGATCACGCGGATGCGGCTGGTCGCGACCTCGATGCTCGACGACGCCGTCACCGCGCTGATCGAGGACGACGACGACCTCGCCACGGACGTCGTCGAGCGCGACGACGACGTCGACCGGCTGTGGTCGATGGTCTCGCGCGTGTTCCGGTCGGTCCTGCGCGACCCGGGCGCGGCGACGGACGTGGGGCTCGACCGCGAGACCTGTTTCGACTACCACTCCAGCGCCCGCCAGCTCGAACGGATCGCCGACCACGCGGCCAAGATCGCCGAGATCGGCCTGGAACTCGCCGAGATTCCCGACGACACTGCCGACGCGCTCCGGGACCTCCACGACGACGCCCGGTCCATCGTCGACGGCGCCATGGAGGCGCTGCTGGAGGAAGACACCGACCAGGCCACGAGGATGGCCAACGACGTCCGGCGCCGCATCGCGGACGTCGACGAACGGGCCCGCGACGTCGACGACAACCTCATCCGCGAACTCGACCCGCAGCAGGCACAGCTGCTCGGCCTCGTCGTCGACTCGCTCTCCCGGAGCGCCGACTACGGCGGCAACATCGCCGAGACCGCGCTCCAGAAGGCGGCGCCCAAGCCCTAGAGCAGGTCGAGCAGCGCCTCGACGTCGGCCTCCGTGTTGACCGCGTGGATCGAGGCCCGGACCGCGCCCTCGGGTTTCGGGAGCGAGCGGATCATCACGCCCGCGTCGGCCGCGCGCTCGACGAGCGCCTCGGGGTCGTCGGCCCGGAACGTCACCAGCCCCGACTCGAACTCGCGGGGGCTGTAGAGCCGGTCGGCGGGGATGCCGTCCTTCAGTCGCTCCGTGAGCGCGGCGATGCGCGACTCGACGGTCTCGTAGCCGACATCGGCCCAGGTCTCGATCGCCGTCTGGAGGCCGGCGTAGGGGGCCGGCGAGACGGTCCCGACCTCCAGTCGGCGGGCGTCGGCGTGGAGTTCGTAGTCGTCGTCGGTCTTCTCGGCGGCGCTCCGGTAGCCGATCCGGTCCGGTTCGAGCTCCCCGATCACCTCGGGCCGGACGTAGACGAAGCCGGCACCCCACGGGCCGAGGAGCCACTTGTGCCCCGCGGCGGCGACGAAGTCCGCCCCCCACTCCGTCACGTCCATCGCGGTCTGGCCCGGCATCTGGACGGCGTCGACGAGGACGAGCGCACCGGCCTCGTGGGCGATCTCGACCGCGCGCGCTACGTCGAGGTACGTGCCGTGCGTCCAGGTGAGCGCGCTCAGACAGACCAGCTTGGCGTCGGCCACGGCCGTCGCGTAGGCGTCGACGTCGAGCCGGCCGTCCGGACAGGGGACCGACCGGATCTCGACGCCGTAACGATCGCGACGCCGCTGCCACGGCAGGATGCCCGCCGAGTGCTCGAGGTCGGTCCGGACCACGACGTCACCCCGCTGCCAGTCCAGCGCGCTCGCGACGCGGTTGATCCCGTCGGTGGTGCTCTGCGTGAGCGCGACCGACTCCGGCGCGCACCCGAGCAGGTCGGCGATGGCGGGGCGCACCTCGTCGTAGCAGTCGACCGCGGCGCCGTACATCCCCTCCTCGGCCGGCGACTCGTAGGCGTGGTAGGCCTGGAACGACTGGCAGGCGGCGACCACCCGGCGCGGCGAGGGGCCGCTGGCACCGAAGTTCAGGTAGGTACAGTCGGTCAGCGCGGGCGTGTCCGCCCGGAGTTCGCGCGGGTCCATGTCCCACCCCAGGAGAGGCAGGGGAAAATATCCTGGCGGTCGGCCGCCGGCCTCGACGTCGGCGCCGACCCGGGACCCGCGCTCGTGGTCGTGCTGCTCGTGCTCGTGCGCGCGCGACCGCAGGGATATTTAGGACCGGGAGCGACGGTCCGGACATGCAGTTCGACCACGTCGGCGTCGCGACCGACGACGCCGCGGCAGTCGCGGAGACCTACGAGACGCTGTTCGGGACGCCCGTCGCACACGAGGAGGAATTCGACGGCCTCCAGGTCGTCTTCCTCGACATGGGCGGGAACGGCTACGTCGAGCTCCTGGAACCGCTGGAGGAGGGCACCGTCTCGCGCTACCTGGAGAACAACGGGCCGGGCATCCACCACGTCGCGCTCGCGACCGAGGACATCGAGGGCGCGCTGGCCGTCTGCCGCGACAACGACGTCCAGCTCATCGACGAGACCGCACGGCCCGGCGCCTGGGGGCACGAGGTGGCGTTCCTCCACCCGTCCTCGACCGGCGGCATCCTGGTCGAACTCGTCCAGCACTAAATCAAAACCCTCGGGACTGCGCGGGCCTGTGGCCCGCGCATCCGGCGGCGCTGCGCGCCGCCGGCCGACTGGCGTCGGTCCCTCGCCTTTTGAGATTCCGCCAGGCCCGCGTGCGGGAGGTCGCGCGGTCGCGCGACCACCCTCGAACCGCGCCTGCCCTCCCCCGGGAGCGGCGACGAGACGCCGCTCCGGCCACGGGGTGATTCCGGTCCAGTCGTGATCTCGATCCAGCTACGACGTGATCTCGATCCGGCCGGGGCCGAGATCGCGTCGGGGCGGGGGGCGCGCCAGCGACGCTCGCCTGGCTGCCCGGGGTCGTCGACGGGGCCGGTGACGGAGTCAGGCCAGGTAGTCGCGCCACCGGTCGCCCTCGGCGGCGCGTTTCAGTCGGCGGTTGCGCCGCGCGAGCGTCCGGCGGAGGTGGAAAGCGACCACCGGGTCTGCGAGCCGGCCGAGCGGCCGAAGCGGCGCGCCGAAGTCCACCTCGTCGACCACGACCGTCTCGCCCTCGTCCCGGAAGCGGTGGTCGTGGGCGAGCCACGCGAAGGGGCCGGCCGTCATCTCGTCGCGGAACGACCGGGGGCGGTCGAGCGCGACCACCGTCGCCGAGAGGTCCCAGGTCAGGCCGAGGTGGCGACCGCGGAACGTGAGCCGGTCGCCGGCGTCGAGCAGGCCGCTGGCGACGCCGTCGACGACGCGCTCGTCCGTCTCGCGCATCGAGTCGACGTGGAACGGGACGCTGCGCGCGAGGTCGAACACGCGTTCGCGGGGCGCGTCGACGCGGGTCGTCAGGCGGATTCGGGCCACGGCAGTGCGAGGGCCGGGTCGCAGAAAGCCGTTCCGTCGCGTCGATGCGGGCGATCGCAGCCTTCGACGCTCTTTTAGCCGCGCTGCGAGTACGTCCCTCAATGACGACGCTGACGCTGGGGCCGTCCGGGACGTACTCCCACCGGGCCGCCCGCTCGGTGACGGACGAGGGAGACATCGAGTTCGTCGAGTCGGTGACGAGCATCGTCGCGAGCGTCGCCGACGCCGAGGCCGACCACGGAGTCATCCCCATCGAGAACAGCATCGAGGGCTCGGTCACGGAGTCGCTCGACGCCCTGGCCGAGTACGACGTGGCGGTCGTCCGGGAGGTCGTCACGCCCATCCGCCACGCGTTGCTCGCGCAGGGGGAGACCTTCGAGACGGTCGCCAGCCACGCCCAGGCGCTGGCGCAGTGTCGCACCTACCTCACCGAGCACTACCCCAACGCCGCCCTGGACGCGGTCGCGAGCACCGCCCGCGGCATCGAGCGCGCGCGCGAGGACCCGTCGGTGGCCGCCATCGGCCACCCGGCGAACGCCGACGGCGACGACGCGCTCCAGGTCCTGGCCGAGGACATCCAGGACCGGACCTCGAACGCGACCCGGTTTCTGGTCATCGCGCCGCCGTCCGAGCGCTCGGAGGCGGGGGGCAAGACCTCGATCATCGTCTACCCGAACACGAACTACCCGGGCCTCCTCCTGGAGATGCTCGAACCGTTCGCCGAGCGCGACATCAACCTCACGCGCGTCGAGTCCCGGCCGAGCGGCGAGCGCCTGGGCGACTACGTCTTCCACGTCGACGTGGCGGCCGGGCTCTACGAGGACCGCACGCAGGCCGCCCTCGACGAGATCGAGCGCATCGCCGAGGCGGGCTGGGTCCGCCGCCTCGGGTCCTACGACACCGAACACGCGCTCTGACCGCCGCCCCGCGACCGACCGGTCGGTGGGCGCCCGTCAGTCGCCCGCGTCCTCGCCGTACTTCTCGACGGCCATCTGGAACGAGCGGGTCGCCTGGTCGAGAGTCTCCCGGAGGTCCGCGATGGGCGTCTCGGTCGCGTCGACGCGCAGGTCCTCGTCGTAGGGATCGAGATCGCGTTCTTCGGTGGTCTCGACGCGAAGCGCGGCGCTCTGGACGGGGAGGTCGGTCCGCTTGTCGCCGCCGGCCTCGTGACCGGCGGCCAGCGCCTCGACGAGCCGCTCGGCGAGCGGTGCGGTCCCCTCGCGGTAGCGCTCGTAGCGCTCGGCGGTGGCCTCGACCACCTCGGGACCGGTGAGGAGGTTGCCGGCCACGGTGTAGTTCTCGCCGCTGGCGTGGCCGTACCAGCCGTTGCACTCGTCGCCGGAGAAGGTGAAGGTGCCCGCCTCGCCGACGCCGTGGAGCTGGCGCTGGGCGCGGCCCTCGTCGGCGTTCAGGAGCGCGTCGAGCGCGTCCCCGATCGCGAGGCCGTCGTCGAGGTACTCGATGCCCTTCCGCCCGAGTTCCTCGTTGACGAGACTCTGGGTCGCGATCGCACCGTGCTCGCTCGCGAACGGGCAGAGCGTCCCGACGGCGGCCAGCCGCGTCGTCACGGCGACGCCGAATCGGGTCTGCTCCGCGCCGTCGTCGTCCTGGTAGCGCTCGCGGACGCAGATGCTGAACGTCATGCTCTCGGGCACGGGCGGCGACAGGAAAATACCCCGTCCCGGACGTCGGCGCGGGACCGGTCTGCGGTCGAGTGCGCTCGCGTCTGACGTAAGAACTATACGGATTCCTGACTCTGTTCGCAGCATGGGCCTCATGAGCAAACTTCTCGGGGGAGGTTCGCGGAGCGCGGACGACTACGTCGAGCTCGGCGTGGAGGACTTCGACGCAGAGGCGGGCGACGCTGCGACGACCATCCGCATCGCGAAGATCTCCGGCCAGCAGGACGTCATCGCGATCAAGGACGCCGTGTACGACGGCGACATCGTCCTCGCAGACATCACCCGTCACACCACCTCCGACCGGACGATGGAGCACATCTCGGACGAACTCAAGCAGGTCGCCCGCGAGGTCGGCGGCGACATCGTCCAGAAGGACGACGACCAGATCATCATCACGCCGACCGGCGTGAAGATCAGCCGCGAACGGCTGGCGAAGTAACGCCGCCCCGCCACCGTCTTCTGGCCGCCCAGCCTGCGCTCCCGACCGGGTCGGTCCGACCGACTCACAGACGCGAGAATCACACCGCCCGCGCGCCGGCGCCCGCTCAGACGTTGTCCGGCGTCTCGGCGTCGTCCTCGACCGAACGCTTCATCGACTCGCGACGGGCCTTCGCGTCGCGGCCGGTCGCCTCCAGCAGGAAGTCGTTCTTGGCCTTGTTGGCGTCGGCGGCAGCGTCGACGTCGCCGGTCTCCATCAGCTCCTCCAGCTCGCGCTCCTGGAAGTCGACCGCGAGCTTGTCCTTCTTGCCGCTGTACTCGACGGCGCCGGCGACGATCCGCTTGAACACCGGGTTGTCGGGCTCTTCGACGACGTAGAGGTCGCTGCCCTTGAACTCCTGGGTGCTGGTGATCGGACCGAAGTACTCCTCGATGGTCGCCCGCATGTCGGGGATTCGCTCCTCGAGATACTCGCCCCGACGCATCTTGTACTCCTCCATGGAGGCCGGTTGGACAGGCGCTGGTTTACCCGTTTCGGACTACCGGGTCTCGAGGTAGCCGTCCATGCACTCCGGGCAGGCGTCGCCGCTGCGGAGCGAACTGCCCGCGGCGTCCGTCGTGAAGCCACACGCGGGGCAGGCGAGCGTCCCCGTGCCGGTCTCCGTCTCCGTCTCCGCGGCCAGATCGAGGCCGGCGTCGGGGGCGGACGCGTCGTCGGTCGGCTCGCTCGCGTCGACTGACTCGTCCGGGGTGGACGCCGGCTCGTCGGGCCACTCGCCGGGCTGGCGCTCCGGCGACGGCTCGTCGGTGAGGATCTCGGCGTCCTCCTCGGCCGGATCGTCCGGCGGGTCGAGGTCGGCGTCGCCGGTGCCGGTGGAACCGTCCGCGTCGCTCCGCTCGACGAGGCCACCGAAGCCGCCGTCGGCGTCCCCAGCGTCCCCGGCGTCGGGCGACGGTTCGACAGTCGTCACCTCCGTGTTCTCGGAGACGACGCGCCGGGCGTCACACCGGCTGCAGGTCTCGATCTCGCGGCTCACCGTGACGACCTCGTCGCCGCGCTCCTCCCGCTCCCGCTCGACGGTGACCTCCTCGAACCGGTGGCCCAGCAGCGAACACCTCAGGGTCATTGGGTTGGACTGGCGGTCTCCGGACAATAAGCGTACTGCTCCCCGCGACCGCGATCGCGGGCGGCCGACAGTATAAGAGCCCGCCCCTCGAATACACGACCATGCACGCGAAGCGGGAGTACCGCGACCGGGACGAGACCCAGGTCGCGGTGCTCGACGCGCTCGTCGACCGGAGCGAGGACGGCATGACCGTCCTCGAGCTCCGCACGCACGTCGACGTGGAGATCGACCAACTGGAGCGCGCGCTCGGGGAGCTGAAAGACGCCGGGCTCATCAGAGTCGAGAACGACGACCAGCGGACGGTTCTGTACCCCGACGACCGCGTGGTTCCCGCCCCGGGCGAGACGCCGGAAGAGGGGTCGCTGATCGAGAAACTCCGGCGGCGCCTGCCCTTCTGAACCACCCCGCACGCGGGACTGACCCCCGCGCCCGTCTCTCGTGACCCGGCGCTCCCGGACGGAGGACGACCCGGTCCCGGCCCCGAGCAAGAGCTGGTCCTAGAACGACGCCACGCCGTGGCCGAACCGACGCCACGCCGTGGCCAGAGCAGCGTCGCGCCGAGGCCCGACCGACGGCGCGCCGTGGCGTGGCCCGGCAGACGTCACCCCGTGGCCGGAGCGGCGTCTCGTCGCCGCTCCCGGGGGAGGGCAGGCGCGGTTCGAGGGTGGTCGCGCGACCGCGCGACCTCCCGCACGCGGGCCTGGCGGAATCTCAAAAGGCGAGGGACCGACGCCAGTCGGCCGGCGGCGCGCAGCGCCGCCGGATGCGCGGGCCACAGGCCCGCGCAGTCCCGAGGGCTTAGCGGTTGAGGGTGTGGATCGCCTCGCCGCGGGCGTTGGCGGCCGCCTCCATCACGGCCTCCGAGAGCGTCGGGTGCGTGTGGATGGTCGCGGCGACGTCCTCCAGGGTCGCGCCCATCTCGATGGCGAGGGTGGCCTCCGCGACGAGTTCGGAGGCCTCCGGCCCGACGATCTGTGCGCCCAGGACGAACTCCGTATCGGCGTCGGCGACGACGCGAACGAACCCCTCGTCCTCGCCGAGCGTGAGCGCGCGGCCGCTGGCCCGGAAGCGCATCTCCCCGACCACGGGGTCGAACCCGGCCGCCTCGGCCGCCTGCTCGGTCATCCCCACGGTGCCGATCTCGGGATCGGTGAAGACGGCGGTGGGGACGGCCTGGTAGTCGAGCGCGGCGGGTTCGCCGGCGGCCACCTCCGCGGCGACGTGGCCCTCCTTGAAGGCCTTGTGCGCGAGCATCGGCTCGCCCGCGACGTCGCCCACTGCGAACACGTGATCGAGGTCGGTCCGAGCCGTCGAGTCCGTCGCGAGGAAGCCGTCGTCGGTCGGCGCCAGCCCGACGGCGTCGAGGTTCAGGGTGTCGGTGACGGGGTCGCGCCCCACCGCGACCAGGAGCCGGTCGGCGTCGAACTGCGCGGTCTCGCTGTCCTCGGTCTCGGTCGTGAGCCGGACGTCGTTCCCCACGGTCTCCCAGCCGTCGGCCGCGTGGCCGAAGTGGAACTCCACGCCCAGTTCCTCGGCGCGCGTCCTGACGACGCGCGTCACGTCGTCCTCGTAGCCGGGGAGCGCGTCGTCCAGCATCTCGACGACCGTCACGTCCGCGCCGAGCTTGGCGAACACCGTCGAGAGCTCCATCCCGATGTAGCCGGCGCCGACGACCGCCAGCCGGTCCGGGACGGCGTCGAGTTCGAACGCGTCCGCCGAGGAGAGGACGTGCTCGCCGTCGAAGGCGAACCCGGGCACCTCGGTCGGGCGGCTCCCCGTCGCGATCACGGCCTGCTCGAACTCGATCGTCTCGCTGCCCTGCCCCTCGCCGCCGTGGACGACGCGGGCGTGGTGCTCGTCGGTGAACTCCGCCCGGCCCTCGACGAGGGAGACGCCGGTGCCCTTACAGAGGCGCTCGACGCCGCTCGTGAGCTGGTCGACGACGCCGTCCTTCCAGGTCCGCATCCCCTGGAGGTCGACCGCGGGGTCGGCGTGGACGCCCATCGACTCGGCGTGGCCCGCACTGTGTGCCACGTCGGTGGCCGTAATGTACGCCTTCGAGGGGATGCACCCGCGCGTGAGGCAGGTGCCGCCGTGGCGGTCCATCTCGACCAGCGTCACGTCGAGATCCAGCTGTGCCGCGCGGATGGCGGCGACGTAGCCGCCGGGGCCACCGCCGATGACCAGGAGTTCCGTCCCGGTCGTGACGTCTCCGACTACCATGGTAGCGACCCACGGGCGGCCGTGACAAAAGTCCCGCCGGTCTCTGCCTACTCCAGCAACAGGAGGTCGGGCGCGGCCAGCCGCTCCTTGACGGCGTTGACGAACCGCGCCGCGACCGCGCCGTCGACGACGCGGTGGTCGATCGACAGCGACAGCGTCAGCACCTTCCGGGGGACGACCTCGCCGTCGACCACCCGGGGTTTCTCCTTGATCGCACCCAGCCCCAGGATGGCCGTTTCGGGGTAGTTGATGATCGGCGTGGCGTACTCGCCGCCGATGGCTCCGAAGTTGGTAATCGTGAAGGTGCTGCCCTGCATCTCCTCGCGGGCGATGGTGCGGTCCCGGGCCTTCCCGACCAGCGACTCGATCTCGTCGGCCAGTTCGAGCAGCGACTTCTCGTCGGCGCGTTCCACGACCGGCACCAGCAGCCCCGCGTCCGTCGCGGTGGCGATCCCGACGTCGTAGCGTCGCTTGAGCAGGATCTCCCCGGCCTCCTCGTCGAGTTCGGCGTTGAGGTACGGGTACTCCGCCAGCGCCGCCACGACGGCCCGCACGACGAACGGCAGGTAGGTGAGCGTCGACCCGCGCTCGGCGGCGCGCTCGCGGAGCCGCGACCGCGTCTCCACCAGCGCCGTCACGTCCACCTCGTCGTGGTGGGTGACGTGGGGCGCCGTGTAGGCCGAGCGCACCATCTGCTCGCCGACGCTCCGCCGGACGCCCCGGTAGGGGACGCGCTCGACTGCCGCCCCGGCCGGCGTCGCGGCCGCCACCTCGCCCGGCGCTCTCTCGGCGAACGCGCGGACCGCATCCGGCGTGACGAACGGCTCGCCGTCCCGCGTCTCGTCGGTCGGCACGCGGTCGACGTCCACGCCGAGGTCGCGCGCGAGCTGGCGCGTGGCCGGCGCGGCGAGCGTCCGCGTGCGACTCGCCCCGCTCGCTCCGGGCGGAGCGGAACCCGTCGGCTCCGCGGACGGCTCCTCGGTCGACTCCTCGGTCGGCTCGGCGGCCGCCCGCACGTCCGACTCGGTGACGCGGCCGCCGGGTCCCGATCCGGCGACGGTCGCCAGGTCGACGCCGAGCTCGCGCGCGAGTCGGCGGGCGCTCGGCGCGGCGAACACCCGTCCGCCGCGCGCGACGGGTGCGGCCTCGTCCGGCTCGCCCGTCGCCTCAGTCGTTCGCCCGTCGACGGTCGCGTCCGACGACGCGGCGGGCGCCTCGTCCGGGTCCGCGGCCGCGTCGGCGACCTCGAAGGTGACGATGACCTCGCCGACCTTCACGAGGTCGCCCGGGTCGGCGTGGATCGCTTTCACGGTCCCGTCGACCGGCGCCGGCACCTCGACGACGGCCTTGTCGGTCTCGACCTCGGCGACGACCTGGTCTTCGCTGACGGCGTCGCCGGGGTCGACGTGCCACGCGACGATCTCGGCCTCGGTCAGGCCCTCGCCGACGTCGGGAAGCTGGAACTCGCGGATCATGGCCCCTCGACGGCCTCGCGGATGCCGTCCGCGATGCGGGCCGGGCCCGGGAGGTAGTAGTCTTCCAGCGCGTACAGCGGGAACGGCGTGTCGAAGCCCGTGACGCGCGAGACGGGCGCTTCCTGGTAGAGCAGCGCCTCCTCCTGGAGGGTGGCGACGATCTCGGCCGCCAGCCCGCCGGTCCGGGGCGCCTCGTGGACCACCGTCGCGCGCCCCGTCTTCTCGAAGGACGAGACGATGGCGTCGGCGTCCATCGGCGAGAGCGTCCGCAGGTCGACGACCTCCGCGTCCACGCCCTCCTCGGCGAGCGTCTCGGCCGCGTCGAGGGTGGGCCGGGTCATCGCTCCCCAGGTGAACACGGAGACGTCGGTCCCCTCGCGCCGGACGACTGCCTCCCCGAGCGGCACGGTGTAGGCCTCCTCGGGGACGTCCTCGCGGAAGGCGCGGTAGATGCGCTTCGGTTCGAGGAACACCACCGGGTCCGGGTCGCGGACGGCGCTCGCCAGCAGCCCCTTCGCGTCGGTCGGCGTACTGGGGACGACGACCTTCAGGCCCGGTTCGTGGACGTAGAAGGCCTCCTTGGACTCGGAGTGGTGCTCCGGCGCGCGGATGCCGCCGCCGTAGGGGGCGCGCAGGACCATCGGACAGGTGAACTCGCCGCGCGACCGGGTCCGGATGCGGGCGGCGTGGCTCACCAGCTGGTCGAACGCCGGGTACATGAACCCGGAGAACTGGATCTCGGGGATCGGCCGCAGGCCGTAGGCCGCCATGCCGATCGCGGTGCCGACGATGGCCGACTCCGCGAGCGGCGTGTCGACGACGCGGTCCGGGCCGAACTCGTCGTAGAGGCCCTCGGTGGCCCGGAAGACGCCGCCGTTCTGGCCGACGTCCTCGCCCATCACGATCACGTCCTCGTCGCGCGCCAGTTCGCCGTGCAGACCGTCCCGGACCGCCTGTACCAGCGTCAGGCTCTGTGTCTCGCTCATTCCAGGATCGTCTCGTCCCCGTGCGTCTCCCGTGCCCGTTCGAGGGACGCGAGCTGTTCGCGGAGGCGGGCGGGCATCTCGGCGTAGACGTACTCGAAGACGTCGGCCGGCTCCGGGCGCTCGATCGACTCTGCCGCCTCGACGGCCGCGGCGACGTCCGACTCGACCGACTCCTGGACGGCGTCGACCGACTCGTCGTCGAGCAGACCGCGGTCCCGGAGGAACGCCTCCAGCCGCGGGATGGGGTCGCGCTGACGCCACTTCTCGACCTCCGCCTCGTCGCGGTAGACCGTCGGGTCGTCTGCCGTGGTGTGGGCGCCGAAGCGGTACTGGACCGCCTCGACGAGCGTCGGCCGCAGTCGGTCGCCCGGATCGCGGGCCTTCTCGACGGCCTCACGGGTCACCTTGTAGACCGCGAGCGGGTCCATGCCGTCCACCTGGACGCCGTCGAAGCCGTAGGCGACCGCCTTCTGGGAGATGGTCGCGCTCCGGGTCTGCCGCTCGCGGGGCACCGAGATGGCCCACTGGTTGTTGTTGCAGAAGTAGACGCAGGGGACGTCGAACACGCCCGCGAAGTTCAGGCCCTCGTGGAAGTCGCCCTCGCTCGTGGCGCCGTCGCCGAAGTAACAGAGGAAGGCCGTCTCCTCGCCCTTGAGCCGGGAGGCCCAGGCCGCACCGGTCGCGTGCAGGATCTGCGTCGAGATGGGGACCGCGATCGGGAACATGTTCGCGTCCCGGTTCCGGTTCCCCCGCTCGTCGCCCATCCAGTAGCGGAGGAGCTGGTCGAGCGGGACCCCGCGCACCGCCGCGACGCCGTGCTCGCGGTAGCTGGGGAACACCCAGTCCGGCTCGTCGAGCGCGTGGGCGCTCCCGATCTGTGCGCCCTCCTGGCCCGACAGCGGCGGATAGGTCCCCATCCGGCCCTGGCGCTGGAGGCTCACGGCCCGCTGGTCGAAGCGGCGCGCGAGGACCATGTCCCGGTACATCGCCACTAGTTCGTCGTCCGAGAGGTCGGGGACCTCCGCGCCGTCGCGGACCTGTCCGCTCTCGTCGAGTACCTGTACCTGCTCGCGGGGATCGCGCTGGAGCGTGCTCACTGTCGCACCCGCCGTTCTGCCATGCGTCGAACGTCGCCCGCGAGAGTAATATGGGTTTCGCGGAGTGGCGAACAAAAGCGACCGATCGGTCGCAGTCCGGCGGTTCCGGTGCGGTGCTCACGTCGAACGCCGGTCCAGCGACGGGGACGGCGACGACCGGACGCGGCGGGGACAGCAGTCGCTCGGCCGGTGGCGCAGAGCGAGCAGCGGAGTCCAGTCGTCGCCGGCCCGCCTCACGCGAGCATCGCGGGGTCGCCGAACGCCATGAGGAGGGCGATGCCCGCGACGACGACGCCCAGGAGCCGCATCATCAGGAGCCGCATCCGGCCCGGTTCGATCTGGGCGTCGCCGGCGGGGCCGCGCATCTGCCACCGACTCATCTGGCGGGGGAACGCGGCCGTCGCGAGCGCGAAGACCGCGATCAGGAGGGACACCAGCTGGAAGATTGCGGGGGGCACACTCGACGGGGATACGAGCGATCCAGGAAAACGTTGGGGTCGTGCGCCTCCGGCCGAGACTGGGGCGCGGCGGGGCGCCGCCGGGCGGGGCGGCTCAGCTCGTCCGGGCGGCGCGGCGCGCGTCGGCCACCGACTGACCGTCGCGGATCAGCGCCTCCACGAACAGTTCGCCCGCGCGGTAGGACGACCGGACGAGCGGGCCGCTCGCACAGTAGAGGAAGTCGAACTCCTCCTCGGCGACCCGCCGCCAGGTGTCGAACTTGTCCGGGTGGACGTAGTCGCTCACCTCCAGGTGCGAGCGCGAGGGCTGGAGGTACTGGCCGAAGGTGACCACGTCGACGCCGACCTCCCGCAGATCGCCGAGCGTCTGGTACACCTCGTGGTCGTACTCGCCGACGCCGAGCATCAGGCTCGTCTTGACGTAGGCGTCCGACTCGCGCGCGAACTGCGAGAGCACCGACAGCGACTGCTCGTAACCCGCCCGGCGGTCCCGGACCGGCCACTGGAGGCGCTCGACCGTCTCGACGTTGTGCGCGAGCACGTCGGCACCGGCGGCTGCGACCTCCCCGACGAGGTCGGGGTCGCCCTGGAAGTCGGGCACCAGCGCCTCCACGAGGATCGAGGGGTCGCGCTCCTTGATCTCGCGGATGGTCCGCGCGAAGTGCCCGGCGCCCTGGTCGGGGAGGTCGTCGCGGTCGACGCTCGTGAGAACCACGTAGTCGAGGCCGATCTCCGCGACCGCCTCCGCGACGTTGGCCGGTTCGTCCGGGTCCGGCGGCTCCATCCCGCCAGTCTGTACGTCACAGAAGTTGCACCCGCGCGAGCACCGGTCGCCCAGGAGCATGAACGTCGCCGTGCCCGGCCCGTCCCGCCCGGACCAGCACTCGCCCATGTTCGGGCACGACGCCTCCTCGCAGACGGTGTGGAGGTCGCGCTCCCGGAGCGTTCGCTTGATCTCGGTGAACCGCTCGCCCGACGGCGGCTGGATCTTCAGCCAGTCGGGCTTCCGGGATCGGCTCATTGAGGGGTACTCCGACCCCCGAGGGCAAAAGCGTAGGGTTGCCCCGGACGCCGCCGGTCGGCGCGCTCGAAGAAATCCGAAACTTCATAACCGAGATAGAACAACTGAGTGTCATGTTCGGCCGCGGGGGGGACGCGACGGAGGGCCCGCTCCTGGGCGCGCTGGTCACGCTCGCCGGGCCGCTGCTCGTCCAGAACCTCGTCCGCGTGGTCCAGCAGGTGGTCGACCTGTTCTGGCTCGGCCGGCTCGGCGACGACGCCGTCGCCGGCGTGAGCCTGGCCTTCCCCCTCGTCTCGTTGCTGTTCGCGACGCTGGTGAGCCTGTCTGAAAAACATCGCCAGACGGCGTGGTTGAGAGCTAGCTAGATTGCC
>JBDGSV010000013.1:0-17676 GCA_042217375.1 Haloarculaceae archaeon
CATCGAGCGCGGCGGGGCGTTCGCCAGCCTCTACGGGACGCTCGAACTCCTCCCGGACGACGTGCGCGAGCGCGTCGTCGGCGCGGCGATCACGAAGTTCCGGGGCGACCCGTCGCTGCTGGCGCCCGGGATCGAGGAGATCGAGTCGCGGACGGGCGTCCCGGTGCTCGGCGTGCTCCCCTACGACGATCCGGGCCTCCCCGCCGAGGACAGCGTCTCGCTCCCGCCGGCCGGCGAGGAGCGCGTCCGCGGCGGCGACGACGGCGTTCCGGACGAGCGCGCCGTCACGGTCGCCGTCCCCCGCCTGCCGCACATCTCGAACGCGACCGATCTCGACCCGCTCGTCGCCGAACCGGGGGTCAGGGTGCGGTACGTCCCGCCGGACGCCGCGCTCGCCGACGCGGACGCGATCGTGCTCCCCGGGACCAAGAACACGGTGGACGACCGCCTGACGCTGCGGCGCGCGGGATTCGACGCCGAACTCCGACGGTTCGACGGCCCGGTTGTCGGACTGTGTGGCGGGTTCCAGATGCTCGGCGAACGGCTCACCGACGCCCACGTCGAGGGCACGGGCGAACGGCGCTGCGTGGACGGGATCGGCCTCCTGCCGGTCGAGACGACGTTCGAGACGGAGAAGCGACTCGAACGCGTCTCGGTCGCGGTCGACGGGACTGGACCGATCGCCGGCGCGTCCGGGACCGCCGAGGGGTACGAGATCCACGTGGGTCGGACCCGGGTGACGGAGCCGGGGAACGGACCGCCGGTGGCGCACCCCCTCGGCGAGCGGAGCGTCGCGACCGACCGCGTGCTGGGCACGTACCTCCACGGCCTCTTCGAGAACCGGTCCGTCCGGGACGCCTTCGTGGACGGCCTCTTCGAGGCGCGGGCGACGGCGCGACCCGCGACCGGGACCGAGCGGCGGTCGCCCTACGAGCGCGCGGCGTCGCTCGTCGCGGCGCTCGACCTCGACGCGCTGCCCGCCTTCGGGGCGCGCGACGGGTGAGCGGCCCCTCCCGTCGGATCGGATACCGGTAGCTCCATTCCGGCGAGACCGAATCCGGGGACGATGGTGCTCGGTGGGGTCCTGTCGGACGCCCTCGTCGAACGCCCTGGTGATCGTCGTCGCGACGGGCTTCGTCTGGCTCGGCCGCGGGTGGCTGGAGGAGGCCGCCGAACAGCGCTCGGCGTACTACGGGCTCCCGCAGGTCGTCCGGGTCGCTGTGACGAACGGCGTTGGTGAGCAGTTCGTCGATCGCGTCTTCGAGCGCCGGGTGCGCGGTCAGTCCGCGCCCGTCACGCCGTCGACCTCGATCCGCGCCCCGCCGGCCGCGCTCTCGGTCGCAGTGACGGTCCAGCCGTGTGCCTCGGCGATCTCGTCGACGATGGCCAGCCCCAGGCCAGTCCCCTCCGTCGCGGTCGAGTAGCCGGACGCGAACACGTCCCCCCGCTCGGATTCGGGGATGCCCTGGCCGTCGTCGGCGACGTAGAAGCCGCCCGGACAGGTGCCGACACGGACCGCGACGCCCCCGTCGCCGCGCTCCTCGCCGTCGTCGGACGCAGTCCGACTGCTCGTCGAACCGTGTTCGACGGCGTCGTCGGCCGTCGGCAGACTGCCCGTCGAGCCGTGCTCGACGGCGTTCCGAAACAGGTTCTCGAACAGCTGCTGGAGCCGGTCAGGGTCGGCCTCCAGCGTCCCGTCGCGCTCGACCGTCAGGGTCGCGTCCCCGGTCTCGACCATCTGCCAGGCCCGTTCCGCGACGGTCGACAGCGCGAGCCGTTCGCGCTCGTCGATCGGACGACCCTGCCGAGCGAGCGCCAGGAGGTCCGAGACGAGCGTCTCCATCCGGTCGAGCGCGTGCGCCGCGGCGCCCAGGTGCTCGGTGTCGCAGTCCTCGCGCGCGAGGTCGATCCGGCCGGCCGCGACGTTCAGCGGGTTCCGGAGGTCGTGGGAGATCACGCTGGCGAACTGCTCCAGCCGTTCGTTCTGGCGGGCCAGTTCCTCCTCCCGGGCCGCCAGTTCGGCGCGTTCGGCTGCCAGTTCGGCGTGATACTGTCGCTGATAGGCGTCGTAGTGACCGATCAGGAATCCGCCGATCGCGCCGACGGTCGCCCAGTTCGCGACGAGAAAGGGGACGTCGACCAGCGTGACCCCGTGTGCGGCCTGGTAGGGGATCACGGGGTACCCGAAGGCGAGTCCACCGAACAGACCGCCGCCGACCCAGGCGGCGACCCGGAGCGAGAGCGCGTCGGCCAGCTCGCCCCGGTAGAGCTGGACGCCGGCGCCCGCAAGCAGGAGCGAGAGGGAGAGTGGCACCAGACCGCCCAGCGTCCAGGCGCGAACGACCTGCTCGGTGTACAGGTGCACGACGTGGACGAGCGCCGTGAGACAGCCGACCGCGACCACCGCGGCGGCCCCGACCACCCGCCGCGTGCTCCGTCCTGTCATCTCGCTCGTGCCGTAGGTCGTGCGGGGCGGTATACCAGCGTTTTGCATCCGTCGCGAGCGACGCCACGTCGGGACGCCCGCGGCGACGGCCGCCACGCCGGCGGGTCGTCGACGAACGCGCTGGAGCGCGCGGGGTCGCGCCGGACGGGCGGGGCGCCGACCGGACGAACCCTTATCCGGCTGCCGCACCTACGACGGACTGTAGTGAGCAAGGATCTCAACGACGTCACGGGACTGCCGTCCGAGGTAGGCGTGGGGGACGACCTGGCCCGCGCCGAGCAGCGCGTCTCGATCCGCGTCGAGTCGCGACGGTACGGGAAGCCGATGACGATCGTCGAGGGGATCGACCCACGTGCAGTGGACATCGACTCCCTCGCGTCGACGCTGAAGAGCCGGCTCGCGGTCGGCGGGACCGTCACCGACGGCCGCATCGAACTCCAGGGCGATCACGGCGACCGCCTCCCGGACGTCCTCCGGGACGAAGGGTACCAGGTCGACGACTGACCGACCTCGCACGCCGGACGACGACGCTCTTTATCGACCCGCGCGACAGGAGCCGCCAGCCGCGCCGCTCTCGGCCGCCGAGCGCATTCGCCCGTCGCCGCGGCGTCAGCCGCCGCCGCCAGCCACGCCGCTGCCGATCGCCGCGCCGCAGTCGTTGCAGGCGACGACGTAGAACCGCTTGGAGGACCTGAACAGCCCGGCCATCTTCGCGTCGAGGTCGACGAACTCGACGTCCGACTCGTCGGTGATCTCACCGTCGCACTCAGGGCAGTGGACCATGTGCCAGGCGTGCGGCGGGTGCGGTAAATATCTTCCCGGGCAGGCAACCGATCCGTCCCGACGGGGCAGTCGTCGACGAACCGGACGACGGTCCGGCCGCCGGCAGCGCCCCGTCGGCCGTGCCAAGGACTATCAAGGGCCGCGACGTACGGTGGCGCATGACGACCCGCGTGGCCACCGGCGACGACGTCGAGGCCATTCGCCAGGTGGCCGAACGGGCCTGGGAGGCCGACTACCCGGACGTCCTGACGCGCGAGACGGCCGAGACGGCAGTCACCGACTGGTACGACCCGGGACGACTGGCCACGGAGATCGGTCGCGCCCGGACGCTGGTCCTCGTCGGCGAACGAGACGGGGTCGTGGTCGGCTTCTCGCACGGTACCTGGAACTACGACGCACGGGAGGGGTACATCCTGCGGATGTACGTCCACCCGGACCACAGGCGGGCGGGGATCGGCCGCGAGTTGCTCGAACGGACCTGCGTCGAACTCGCCGGGCAGGGCGTCGAGCGCGTCAACGCGATGGTGCTCGCCGAGAACGAACCGGGGAACGCCTTCTACGAACACTTCGGGTTCGAGTGCGCCGACCAGCACGAGACGACCATCGGCGACGCCGCCTACCGCGAGAACCGGTACGTCCTCGACGTCCCGCGGGACGACCCCGACTGACGTCCCCGTCGCCCCCGGCACGCGGCGCCCGGCGGATTTATCGGCGCGCGAGCCGACGTCCCGCCCGTGCCCTCCACGAGCGCGTCCACCCGGCTCCGCGACCGGGTCGCGACCCAGCGCAACGTGACGATCGTCGTGGCCATCCTGGTGGCGGTCCCGACGGCCTACGCCGTCCAGTCGACGGTCGGGTCGGACGCCGGCGGCTTCCTCCTGCTGGTGACCCTCGCGGTCGGCGTCCCGACGGCGTACGACGAGTACTGGCCGGCGTACGACCGGACCTGGCTGGCGGTGGCGTGGGTGCTCGCCGCCTGCGCGGTGGCCGCGGTCACGTTCACCGCCCTCTCGCTCGTCGGGACGGCGGTCGGACTCTCGCCGGCCCTCGCGGCCGGTGTCGCGTTCCTCGTCACCGGCCTCGGGGGCTCCGCCCTCCTCGCCCGCCGGAGGGGCTAAGGGACGGGGCAGCCCACGGTAACGGGATGTCCCACGACTGCCGCAGCCGGCAGGCACCGACGACCGACCGCCCGCACCGGGCACGGACCGCGACTGGACGCACCGGGGGGACCTGAGCCCGATGGAACTCGGCCTGCTCTACTCACGCATCCGTGAGGACGAGAAGCTGCTGCTCACCGAACTCCGGGACCGCGGCCACGAGGTGCGGACCGTCGACGTGCGCGACCTCCAGTTCGGCCTCGACGGACCGCCGGCCGAACTGGAGGCGGTCGACGTCGCGTTCAACCGCGCGATGGAGTCGAGCCGCATCCGGTACGTCGCCCAGTTCGTCGAGTACTACGGCGTCCCGGTGGTCAACGCCCCGGAGACGGCGCGCATCTGCGCCGACAAGGTGCGCGGGAGTCTGGCGCTCGCCGCGGCCGGCGTGCCCACGCCCGCGACCGAGGTCTCCTTCGACGTCGAGAGCGCGCTCCAGTCGGTCCAGCGGTTCGGCTACCCCTGCGTCCTGAAGCCGGTGACCGGGTCCTGGGGCCGGCTCATCGCCCGGCTCGACACGCGCGCGGCCGCCGAGGCGGTCCTCGAACACAAGGCGACGCTCGGCAGCTACGAACACCACGTGTTCTACATCCAGGAGTTCGTCGAGAAGCCCGGCCGCGACATCCGCGTGCTCGCCGCCGACGGCGTGCCCATCGCGGCGATGACGCGCACCTCGGACCACTGGATTACGAACGTCGCGAAGGGCGGCCAGACCGACCCGTTCGACGTCGACGAGGAGGTCGCCGACCTGGTCGCGCGCGCGAGCGACGCCGTCGGCGGCGGCCTGCTCGGCGTCGACCTCATGGAGACCGGCGACGGGTACACCGTCCACGAGGTGAACAGCACCTGCGAGTGGAAGGGCCTCGACCGCGCGGTGCCCGACGTCGACGTGCCGGCGCGAATCGCCGACTGGATCGAGGTCCGCGCCGACGAGGTCGCCTGACCGCTCGCCCGAGCGGTATAGGACTTGCGCCTCGTCCCACCGAGTGACACCCGTCCCGACGGGGTATCCGTGCGCGGCGTCCAGTCGATGGCGATGCTGTCAGAAGGTGCGACTGCGCCGGACTTCCAGTTGCCGGGGACGGACGGGGGACTGGACTTCGAGACGTACCGCCTCTCCGAGCACGCCGACGACGGGGCAGTGGTGCTGGCCTTCTACCCCTTCGACTTCAGCCCCGTCTGCACCCGCGAACTGTGTGACTTCCGCGACGCGGAGTGGTTCACCGTCGCCGACGACGTCGACGTGTTCGGCATCTCCCGGGACGCCTGCTACGCCCACGCCCGCTTCATCGACGACCACCACCTCACCTTCCCGCTGCTGAGCGACGTGGAGGGGACGGCCACCGAGGCCTACGACGTCAAGTACGACGAGTTCGAGGGCCACCCGGGCGTTCCCAGGCGGGCGGTCTTCGTCGTCGACGCGACCCGGACCGTCCGGTACGCCTGGGGATCCGAGGACGCCTACGCCAGCCCCGACCTCCAGGACCTGGCCGACGCGCTCGCCGCGCTCCCGACCGTCGACGCCGATCCCGGGGACCTGGGCTGACGAGCACGCCAGGCGGACGGAAGGACTGGATTTTAGTTCGCGCCGCTCCCGTCGCCAGTATGGGCTCGATTCCCGACGACTTCCTCGACCTGTTCGAGAAGAAGACCTTCGCACACCTGGCGACGCTGTACCCCGACGGCTCGCCGCAGGTGACGCCGGTCTGGGTCGACTACGACGCCGACGCCGACCGCGTCCTGGTGAACACCGAGCGCGACCGCCGCAAGGAGAAGAACGTCCGCGAGGACCCGCGCGTCGCCGTGAGCATGACCGACCCCGACAACCCCTACCGGATGCTCCAGGTGCGGGGCGAGGTCGAAGCGATCACCACGGAGGGCGCCCGCGAGCACATCGACGAACTCGCCCACCGGTACATGGGCGAAGACGAGTACCCCAACCCGATCCAGACCGAGCGCGTCATCCTCTCGATCCGGCCCAACAGCGTCTCTCACTCCGGGTGACCACCTCGCCCGCCGGAGCGACGGGCCGGCCTTCGCCGGTCGGCGGCAAAGGCTACGGCGCCCGGCGGTGACTCTCGGTGCATGACGTCCACGACCAGGAGGTGCCGATGAGCGCCACCCGTCCGCGCCGTCCCGTCGCACACGTCTACGACGCAGCCTACGCCGGCGTCCCGAACTGGGACATCGGCCGCCCGCAGCGCGCGTTCGTCCGCCTCGCCGAGGCCGGCGTGATCCGCGGGCCGGTGCTCGACGTCGGGTGCGGGACCGGCGAACTCTCGCTCTACCTCGCCCGCCAGGGCCACGACGTGCTCGGCATCGACCTCTCGTCGCTCGCGATCGCAAGCGCCCGCGAGAAGGCCCGCTGGCGGCGGATCGACGCGCACTTTCTCGTGTGGGACGCGCTCGCGCTCCCCCGGTTGGCCGAGACCGGGTTCGCGTTCCGGACGGTGGTCGACTCGGCGATGTTCCACGTGTTCGGCGCCGAGGAACGCGACCGGTTCGTCGACGGGCTCGGGCGCGTCGTCCCGCGAGGCGGGCTCTACTGCGTCCTCGGCGACGCCCGGAACGACGAGCGGGAGGTCTACGGGATCACGCCGGCGGAGCTCCGCGACCGGTTCGCCGCGACCGGCGGCTGGGAGGTGGCGTTCGCCTACGAGACCGTCTTCGAGCGGCGCTGGAGTCGGAACCCGGCGTACATGGTCGGGGTCCGGCGCCGCTGAGAGCGGCCCGCGGCCCGGCGCCGGCACAAGAGGTTTGGCCGGGCAGTTATACGGCTCGCCGTCCCCGCCCGGGCCATGGGCGTCGGCTCCCGGTACCACCGAGTTTCGAGCGTCTCGGGCGGCGCCGTCTCGTTGCTCGGGCTCCTCCTCCTGCTCGTCCCCGTCTACGACATGTGGGACGACGTCACGAACCTCTCCTGGCAGTTCACCACCACGCTCGTCGAGAACGTGGTGCTCGTCCTGCTGGCGCTCGGGCTAGTCTACGGCGGGATCTGGCTCGGCCGCCGGGACTGGGAGGCCACCTACAAGGCGACGGTCGCGAAGTGGACGGTCGGCGTCGTGACCGGCATCGCGGTCCTCTACGGACTCGTCGTGGTGCTGCAGTACTGGGCGATGCACCAGCTCAAGCCGCTGGTCCTGGTTCTGGACGGCGTCCTGTTCGGCGCCGTCGTCTCCTTCGGCGTCGGCACCTACAACGCACACCGGCAGCGGACCCGGGACCGCCTCCAGCGGAGCCGCGAGCAGTACCGGACGCTCACCGACGACGTGCTCGACTCGTCCGACGTCGCCACGTTCGTCCTCGACGACGAGTTCGACGTGATCTGGATGAACGAGGCGGCGACCGAGTACTTCGACCTCGACCGCCAGGCGGCCGTCGGCCGGGACAAGCGCGCCCTCGTCGACGACCACGTCGCCGACCTGTTCGCGGAGCCGGACCGGTTCCGCGACCTGGTCACGGCCACCTACGGCGACAACACCACCGCCGAGCAGTTCGAGTGCCACGTCCTGCCGGGAGACGGCCGCGAGGAGCGGTGGCTGGAGCACTGGAGCCAGCCGATCGAGACCGGACTCTACGAGGGCGGTCGCATCGAGCACTACACGGACGTCACGGCGATCAAGCGCCGGGAACAGGAACTCGCGTCCCGTGAGCAGACGCTCCGGGAGATGTACGACCTCACCTCGGACGCCGCGCTCACCGTCCGGGAGCAGGTCGACGGCGTCGTCGAGATCGGGCGCGAACTGCTCGACGTGGAGCACGGGTCGTTCGCCCGGGTCGACCGGGAGGCGGACGAGTACCACCTCGACGTCGTCCGGACCGAGCTGCCGGACGTGGAGGCGGGCGACGTCCTCCCGCTCGCACAGACCCACTGCGAGCGGCCGGTGCGCGAGGGGGAGTCCCAGCAGTTCGCGTCCCGACCGCCCGCCGTCGACGCCCGGGGGTACGGGGTCGACGCCGACGTCCAGACGTACGTCGGCACGCCCGTCTACGTGGACGACGACGTCTACGGCGTGCTCTGCTTTCTCGACCGGCGCGAGTCCGATCCCGTCGACGACTGGCGGCTCACGCTGGTCGAGTTGATGGGCGACTGGATCGGCTACGAACTCGACCGGAAGCGCCTCCTGGAGGAGCGCCAGCGGCGGCTCCGGGAACAGGAGGCGATGTTCGAGGAGTTCGTCGAGACCGTCGACGACCACGCGATCTTCACCCTCGACGCCGGGGGGCGGATCACCTCCTGGAATCAGGGCGCCGCCCGGATCACGGGCTACGAGTCCGGGGATATCGTCGGCGAGCACATCGACGCCTTCTCCCCGTCGGAGACGGGAGAGGCGGGCCGCTCCGAGGCGCTGCTGGCCGAGGCCGAGGAGACCGGCCAGGCCAGCCACGAGGGCTGGCGGATCCGGCGGGACGGGACGACGCTGTGGGCCGACGTCACCATCGCCGCGCGCCGCGACGAGGCCGGCGAGCACGTCGGCTACACGGCGGTCGTCGAGGACCTGACCGAGCAGCGCGAGCGAGCACCTCGACACCGTCCGGTCCCGGGTCGGAGACATGTCGAACCTGATCGAGACGATGCGGACGTTCATGAACGCGATCGTGGCCGACGCCGACCACGAGACCTACCCCGTCGACGTCCGGTCCGAACTCGAATCCGAGGTCGCGCTCGCGCGCGACGCCTACCCGGACGCCGTCATCGAGGTCCGGGACTTCCCCGGCGAGTCGACGCGGGCGGTCGCCGACGACCTGGTCGGCGAGGTGTTCGAGAACGTGCTCTCGAACGCCGTCGTCCACAACGACGGGGACGCGCCGCACGTCGAGGTGTGGGCGTCCGAGACCACCCACGAGGTCCGGGTCGACCCGGAGAGCGGCGAGGTCCGCCCCGCCCGCTCCCCGGTGCCGACGGACGCGTCGACGGCGGTGCGAGCGCGGGACGCGATCGCGGTGCACGTCGCGGACGACGGCCCCGGCATCTCGGACGCCGAGAAGGAGGCCGTCCTGGAGAAGGGCGTCTCGGAACTGAGCGAGCCCGGAAACGGGTTCGGCCCGTATCTCGTCAAGGAGATGATGCAGGCCTACGGCGGGACGGTCGACATCCGCGACGCCGACGGATCGGACGGCGGGACGGTCTTCGACCTGGTCTTCCTCCGGCCGGAGCCGTCCGGCGAGACGTGACACAAGCGTGATGCCAGTTGGCCGCGAACGCCGGCGCAGACATGGCCGACCGGATCGGACAGTCGATGTCTACCGACGAGATCCGGGAGCTGATGACCGAATGGGGACACGGCGTCCTGTCGCTCGGGCACGCGGACGATGCCGGCGTCGAAGGCTACGGCATCCCGATGTCGTTCGGCTACGTCGAGAGCGAGGATCGCTGTCTCGTCCAGGTCATCCGGGCCGCCGAGGGCGAGCGGAAGTGGGCGTTCCTCGACCAGACCGACTGGGCGACGCTCACGGTGGTGGACTGGACGGCGCCGGACGACTGGCGGTCCGTGATCGCCGCCGGCCCGCTGCGTGCGATCGACCGCGAGGACCTCTCCGACACCGCCGCGGCGATCTACTTCGACCAGCGCGACGACGCCAGCCCGGTCCTCCGGCGCGAGGATGTCCCCGGCGTCGAGCGACGCTGGTACGAACTGCAGATCGAGACGATGCCCGGCCGGATGTCGCCGCTGAGCAGCGCCTTCACCGGCTGACGACCGCCCGAGACGGCTGCACCGGCCGTCGATCGGCGCGAAGCACTTATTCTCCGGGCCGGGGAGAGACGTAGCAGTGACCGTGGCTGTGAGCACAGGGCCGTGGACGATCCGGGCGCTCGACGTCGCCTCGATGGTGGCGGTGGGGGTGATGCTCGCCCTCGCGTGGACCCGCCGCGACCGGATCGAGGGCCGACTGCTCGTCCCGATGCTCGTCGGCGTCGAGGTCTGGGTGCTGGGCGACCTGATCGCGCAGTCTCCGGTCCCCGTCGCCGTCCTCCGGGGAGCGGTGACGCTGCAACTCGTGACCTCGGGCGCGGTCGTCCTCTGTCTCCTGCTGTTCGTCCTCGCGTACACGGGCCGCTCGGACGCGATCGGTCCGCCGCTCGTCGCCCTGCTGCTCGTCGAACCCGTGGGCTTCACCGTGCTGGCGCTGACGAACCCCGCCCACCGGCTGGTGTTCCGGACGCCGCTCGCGCCGGACGCGGTCGTCGCGTCGGCGGGACCGGCGCTGCTCGTCCACGTGGGCTACTCCTACGCGCTGGTCGCCGTGGCGCTCGCCGCCGCGCTCGCGCTCGTCTACCGCTCCCGGTTCGTCTACCGGCGCCAGACTGCCGCGGTCGTCCTCGGCGTCCTGCCGCCGTTCGCTGGCAACGTCCTCTACTTCTTCGGCCCGGTCTCGATCGACCTCACGCCGGTGGCGTTCGTGCTCACGGGCGCGCTACTGACCTACGCGACGGTTCGAGCGGAGTTGCTCGACCTCTCGCCGATCGCCTGGTCGGTCGTCCGCGACTCGATCGGCAACGGCATCCTGGTCCTCGACCGCGACGGCGCCGTCCTCGACAGCAATCCCCAGGCCAGCCGCCTGCTCGGCGCCGACCGGCCGGTCGTCGGCCAGCCGGTGACAGACCTCCTCGCCGATCCCGGCCCGCTCGAACGGTTCGTCGCGTCCGGCGTCCCCGAGACCGACGTGACGGTGGAGTTCGAGGTCGGCGAGCGCGTGCTCGTCGCCGAGACCACGCCGCTGCCGGACGTCCGCGGGCGAACGATCGGCGCCGCGCTCGTGTTGTACGACGTCACCGAGCGGCGGCGCCAGCGACGGGAGCTGGAGCGCCAGCGCGAGCGCCTCGACCAGTTCGCCAGCGTCGTCAGCCACGATCTCCGGAACCCGCTGAACGTCGCGGCCGGCCGGGTCGACCTCGCGCGGGAAGAGTGCGACGCCGACCACCTGGACGTCGTCGTCGAGGCCCACGACCGCATGGAATCGATCCTCCAGGAGACGCTGTTGCTGGCCCGCCAGGGACGGTCCATCGGCACGACGACGTGGCTCCAGCTGCCGGCGCTCTGCCGGGACTGCTGGGAGATGGTCGAGAGCGACGACGCCACGCTGGTCGTCGACGAGGACCTCGTGATCCGGGGAGACGAGACCCGACTCCGCCACCTCTTCGAGAACCTGTTTCGGAACGCCGTCGAGCACAGCTCGACGGGGAGTCTGCCGACGGCCGACGACGCCGTCGAACACGGCTCGACGGGCAGTCGGACTGCGTCCGACGCCCCGGACGACGGCTCGGCCGTCCGCGTCGAGGTCGGCGCGCTCCCGGGCGGGTTCTACGTGGAGGACGACGGGCCGGGCATCCCGCCCGAGGTCCGCGACGAGGTGTTCGAGCTGGGGCACTCGATCACGAACGGCGGCACCGGCCTCGGGCTGGCCATCGTCGACGAGATCGTCGCCGCCCACGAGTGGACGATCGAGATCACCGACGCCCCCGGCGGCGGCGCGCGCTTCGAGATCACCGGCGTCGAGTGCGCAGACTGACGCGGGCCCGTACGGCGGACCGGACGTCGTTTCCGGGTCGACTGCCCACTGTTGGGGCGGTGAACAGGTACCGCCTCAGTCGTCGCGGAGGTAGCCGAGCACGCCCCTGACGTCGCCTTCCAGGCCCATGCTCTCCCACTCGGGACTGAGCGCGTCGGCCATCCGCTCGGTGTCGTCGTAGCGCTCGGCGACGCGCTCGACGGCAGCCACCCACTCCGGGAGCATCGTCCGGTAGGTCCGGAGCCGGGCCTCGGCGTCCGTGGCGACGCCGAAGTGCGGGTAGCAGTTCACCCCCGGGTCGAGCGCCAGCAGCCGCTCGACGGTCTCGACGGCGTCCTCCAGGTCGAAGCTCGGGGGCTGGGTCGTCGGGTAGATCCGGTCGTCGAACAGCATCCCGGCGGCGTCGGCGGTGAACAGCGTGCCGGTGGCGGCCTCGAAGAAGCAGGCCTGGTGGGGCGCGTGTCCCGGCGCGTCGACGGTCTCGAGCGTCCGGTCGCCGAGCGAGATCACGTCTCCGTCCGCGAGCGGCCGCGCCCGGTCGGCCGGGACGAGTTCCGGGACGCCGTAGGGCGCCGGCTCGCCGATGGCCGCCTCGACGCTGCGCTGCAACCGGTCGAGGCGGTCGGCGTCGGTGAGAAACTCGATCCCGCGCTCGTGACAGTGGACGGTCGCGTCGGGACAGGCTCGCGCGAGCTCGCCCGTCCCGCCGGCGTGGTCGAGGTGGACGTGCGTGGGGAGCAGGTGCGCGAGGTCCCCGGGATCGATCCCGAGCTCCGGGAGCGCCGCGAGGACGGCGTCGGGCGTCTCGGCCGCGGTCCCCGTGTCGATCAGCGCCGGCTCGGCCGCGTCGATCACGTAGACCGCGAGCTGGCCCGGGCGGTCGAACATGCGGCCGTCGATCCGATAGACGTCGTCGGTCCCTGGAACGCGCTCGATGTCGGGGGCAGTCACACCGACGGGGTCGCGCCCGCGGGTCTTGATATCTGCCGTTCGACCGGCGCGCCGCGGTCCCAACGTACTTACCGGTGACCGGTGGAAGATACCGTCACATGTCCGAGGACGAGACGCGTTCGGTCGAGGTGTCGCTCTCCGCCGAGGAGTATGACCGGATGCAGGCGCTGGGCGAGGATCCGGCGACCCTGCTGCGGGAGGCGGCCCAGTCGGAACTCCGGGTGAGAGAGAGCATCGAGGCGATCGAGACGCGCCGGCAGGGCGGGGCCGACGAACCGCTCGGACTGCCCGGGACCGGCCCGCTCGACTCGCCGGTCGGCGCCCTGCTCGGCTTCGAGGTGGACGAGATCGGCGACGGCGAGGCGGTCCTCTCGATGGCCGCGGGACGGCGGCACGCCAACCGCGGCGGTCCGGTCCAGGGCGGCGTCATCACCGCCCTGGCCGACACGGCGACCGCGTTCGCGTTCATGACCACGCTCGACGAGGGGGCGTCGACGACCAACGTCGAGCTGAAGATGAACTTCCTGCGGCCGGTGTTCGAGGACCGGATCGAGGCGACCGCGCGGGTCGTGGAACGCGGCCGGACGCTCGGCCTGGTCGAGTGCGACGTTCGGACCACAGAGGGGAAACTCGTCGCCCGGATGTCGACGACGTACATGGTGCTCCGCGGCGACCACGCCGAGGGTCGGTGACGACCCGCGCAGGGGACACACATATGGTCCCGCGACCGTACGGTGGGTCCATGGGTGACGGGTGCGAGTTCTGCCGGCTCCTCGCGCGTGACGACCTGTCGTACGCCGTCTACGAGGACGAGGCGACGGTGGCGTTCCTCGACCGCGATCCCGCAGTCGAGGGACACACGCTGGTGGTCCCGCGGGCCCACGAGAGCGAACTGCTCACCGCGGCGGAACCGACGACAGAGGCCGTCTTCCGGACGGTCCGGACCGTCGCGCGGGCGATCGAGCGAACGCTGGAGCCGAGCGGGTTCAGCGTCTTCCACACCTCCGGGTCGCTGGTCGGGCACGTCGACCACGCACACGTCCACGTCCTGCCGCGCTCCCCCGACGACGACATCCACGTCGCGCTGTCGCGACGGCCGCTCGACGAGGCGAGCGCGGCCAGCCTCGCGGCCGCCGTCCGCGAGAACCTCTGACCGCCCCGGTCCGGGGTTTATGGTTCGCTCGGTTCCAGTGAGGGGTATGGTACCAGTACCACCGAGCGGTCCGGCCAGCGAGATCCACCGGTTCGCGTACGATCCCCCGGCACTGGTGACCGGGCGCGGCGCGGCCGCCGCCGTCGGCGACGAACTCGCCCGCGTCGGGAGCGAACGGGCGCTCGTCGTCACCGGGCAGACGGTCGGATCGACCGACGCGGTGATGGAACCGATCCGCGCGGGCACCGGCGACCGCCTGGTCGGGGAGTTCGCCGAGACGACGCCGGACAAGCGCCTCGAGACCGCGCTGGCCGTGGCGGCGCACGCACGCGAGGTCGACGCCGACGCGCTCGTCGCGGTCGGAGGCGGGAGCAGCCTCGACGTGGCGGCCTTCGCGGCCATCGCGCTCGCGCGCGACGCCGACGACGCCGCGCTCCGGGACGAGTTCGTCGCGGAGGGGGGCCTCGCCGTCCCCGCGGGCGACCTCTGCCCGCTGGTGGCGGTTCCGACGACGCTGGCGGGGGCCGACCTCTCGGTCGTCGCTGGCGTCACGACCGTCGAGGACGGCGACCTCGTCCGGGGTGCGGCGTTCGACGGCCGGTTGATGCCCGCTGCCGTCGTCTACGACGACGCGCTGTTCGAGACGACGCCCCACGACGTGCTCTGTGCGTCGGCGATGAACGGCTTCGACAAGGGCGTCGAGACGCTGTACTCCCCGGACGGCTCGCCCGTCACCGACGCGACCGCGGTGCGCGGGCTGGGGCTGCTCCGCGACGGGCTGACGGCGCTCGGGGCGGGCGAGCGCGACCCCGCGACCATCCACGACTGCGTCGTCGGGACGATGCTCGTCCAGTACGGCGTCTCCCGGGCCGACGGCCCCGACGACCGGGTGCTGACGCTGTCGCTGATCCACGCCTTCGGACACGGCATCGCGAGGGGGTACGCGGTCCAGCAGGGCGGCGCCCACGGCATCATCGCCCCCCACGCCCTCTCGTTCCTGTTCGACCACGTCGACGGCCGGCGCGACCTGCTCGCGACGGCGCTCGGCGTCGACGCCCCGGACGACCCCGGGGCGACCGCGGAGGCAGTCATCGACGCCGTCGCGGAGGTGCGCGACGCACTCGGACTGCCCACCCGCCTCAGCGAGGTCGACGACATCGCCGAGGACGACCTGCCACACATCGCGCAGGTCGTCCACGACGACGGGTTCATGGCCTCGACGCCGGCCGGGTTCGACCCGTCGGTCGCGGACGTCGAGAGCGTCCTCCGGGACGCCTGGTGAGCGGCTACTCGTCCTCGCGGAGCGAGGTCCGGCGGACCTTGCCGGTCTCGGTCTTGGGCAGTTCGTCGAGGAACTCGAACTCGCGCGGGTACTCGTACTTCGCCAGGCGGTCCCGGACGTGCTGGCGGATCGACTCCTGGAGCTCCTCGCTCGCCTCGTAGCCGTCGGCGAGCACGACGAAGGCCTTGGGGACCTCCCCGCGTTCGTCGTCGGGGACGCCGATCACGGCGGCGTCGGCGACGGCCTCGTGACCGGCGACGCTGTCTTCGACCTCCTCGGGCCCGATGCGGTAGCCCGCGGAGATGATGACGTCGTCCTTCCGGCTCACGAACGTGAAGTAGCCGTCCTCGTCGACGGTGCCGAGGTCCTCGGTGAGCATCCAGCCGTTGGCGAACTTCGACTCGGTCTTCTCGGGCTTGTTCCAGTACTCCTTGAAGTGGACCGGAGTGTCGGGGCGGACGGCGATCTCGCCCACCTCGCCCGGTTCGACGGTCTCCTCTGCCGTCTCCGCGTCGAGGATGGTGACCTCCTGACCGAGGCTGGCGACGCCCATCGAGCCCTCCCTGGACTCGATCAGCGCCTCGCACTCGCCGACGAGCATGTTGGCCTCCGTCTGGCCGTAGCCCTCGTGGACGGCGGTGCCGCTGAACACGTCGTTCGCCCACTCCACGATGGTCTGGCCCAGCGACTCGCCGCCGCTGACGATGCAGTCGAGGCTGTCGACGTCGTACTGTCCGGGGTCCTCGACCTGCATCATCATGCGGAGCGCGGTCGGCGGCATGAACACGCCCGTGATGCCGTACTTCTCGACCATCTCGAAGGCCTCCTCCGGGTCGAACGGCCCGGTGTTGTTGGCGACGACCGGCCGACCGAAGAACAGCCCCGTGAAGAGGATGTTGAACAGCGACGCGATCCAGGCCCACTCCGAGGGCGTCCAGTAGACGTCGGCGTCGCTCATCTCCATGTTGTTCACGCCCGTGACGAACATGGTGAGGTGCCCGAGCAGGACGTGGTGGGCGTGGCGGACGCCCTTGGGGTTACCCGTCGTCCCCGAGGTGTAGATGAGGAGCGCGTCGTCGTCGGCGTCGGTCGACACGGTGTCGAACGACCGCGACTGGTCGCCGATGGCCGACCAGAACTCGGCCTCGTCGTCCCGTGGGGTCACGTCGCCCAGCGCCAGGAGCGTGTCGAGGTCGTCGAGGTCGTCCCGCGCCTCGCGGAAGTTCTCGACGTTCGACTCGTCGACGACGGCGGCGACGGCCCCGGCGTCGTCGAGCCGGTACTGGATGGCGTCGGGGCCGAACAGCGTCGAGAGCGGCACCGACACCGCACCGAGCTTCCAGATGGCGAGGTGGGAGATGGCCGTCTCCGGGCGCTGAGGCGCGTTGATGCCGACCCGGTCGCCTCGTTCGACGCCCTGCTCGCGCAGGTAGTTCGCCAGCTGGTTCGCGGCGTTCCGGACCTGCCAGAACGTGTAGGTCTCGGTGTCGCCGTCCGGCGTCTCTCCGAACAGCGCCACCCGACCCTTGTCGTCCGCCCACCGGTCGCAGGCGTACGCCGCGATGTTGAACGTCTCCGGTACCTCCCACTCGAACGCGTCGTAGAGCTGTTCGTAACTGTCCCAGTCCTGTTCGTAGAAGTGGTATGCGTCGAGTCGTTCTGCAGTCATAGTCTCCCCGTCACGGATCGTACGTCGGACGGAGGGGATATAAAAACGCGAGTCGGCCGTGCCCGCGACGTGACAGAAAAAAAGAGAACCGGGCGGTCGCGACCCTGCGGGTACGCGAGCCGGTGCGGCAGGACAGTCCGGACGGGGCGCCGCGCTATCCCCGAATGGCCACCACGTACGGTTCGAAGGAGTCGGTCTCCTTGGCCAGCGCGCGAGCCGTCTCCTCGGCTTCCTCTGGCGTCTCGTATCCGACGGTGACGTCGTCGTATGACTCGCCGAACACGACGTGATATGTCGTCCTCACGTGACAGGCTAGGCGAGTCCGGTTCTTGTACCCTTCCAATTGCGGCTGGCGCGCGCCCGAGCGGTACGAATCTGCCGGAATCGTGTGACTGCGGACCGGTCAGAACGTGTAGTCGTCGTGGTCCTCCTGGATCGCCGGGTCCTGCTGGTCGTCCGAGACCTGGGTGAACAGTTCCTCGTCCGGCTCGTCGCCCGACTCGGACGCGGTGTTGTAGGCCGACACGCCCATCGAGAGCAGTTCCTCGACCGCCTGGTCGCGGTTCAGGAACTCGCCCTGATCGACGAGTCGGGCGATTTCACTCTCGATCCGATCGGGGAGCGTCACCTCGACTTCGACCATACGTCCGACCGTTAGGAGGCCGCCGCCTAATAACCTACGCACCGCACCCCCGGAACCAGCGTGCGCGCCGCTGTCCCACGGGG
>JBDGSV010000058.1:0-17165 GCA_042217375.1 Haloarculaceae archaeon
GGGCGACGACATCGAGATCGTCGACGACGTCGCCGAGGCCGTCCGCTCGGGCCAGACGGAGTTCACGGTCCGCGTGAACGACGACTGGGAACTCACCGCCACCCTCGACGCCTCCGACCGCGAGCGCGAGATCCTCGCGGACGGCGGCAAGCTCTCCCACACGAAGAAGCAGCACGACGAGGGCGGCGCCGCGCCGGCCGACGACTGAGACGAGTCGACGCGACACGACGCAGCCTTTCTTTCGGTGCCGACGAAACTATCCGCAGTCAGCGCTGTCCCGTGGTACGTGGCGGACTCGGGAGTCAGAGACGGACGCTCGAAGAGAGTGGGGAAGGGTGGGGGGGTGCACCCAACTGGGTGCACGTCACCGTTGCACGCCGCCGTTGATAATGTTTGTGGCCTGCGTTTATGTGGCGGCGGCGTGTACCGCCGCCCGTGACGGTCGCGTCCGCCGAAACCGGGGCCCCAGTGGTCCGGGAGGCGATGCAGGGTGACCTGCTGTCCGTGTTCCGGATCGAACAGCGCTCGTTCCCCCAGCCGTGGCCGTTCGCGGCGTTCGAGCGGTTCGTGGGCGCGCCGGGCTTTCTGGTCGCCGAAGTCCCCGGCGAGGCCGGGTCGCCGGGGCGCATCGTCGGGTACGTCGTCGCCGACACCGTCCGGGACCGGGGCCAGCCGATCGGCCACGTCAAGGACATCGCGGTCCACCCGGACGCCCGGGGAGAGGGGACGGGCGCACGCCTCCTGGAGCGCGCCCTCTCGGTGCTCGCCGACCAGGGCGTGGCGTGGGTCAAACTCGAAGTCCGGGAGGGCAACGACGCCGCGATCTCGCTCTACCACCAGTTCGGGTTCGCCGTCCGGACGACCGTCCCCAGCTACTACGGCGACGGCGAGGACGCGCTGGTGATGGTCCGGGACCGCTGACCGGCGGCGTGCGAGGTGGCGCCTGCCGCCGCCGGCCAGAACCGGCGGCGACGCGAAACCTCCGCCCGGCGACGTCGGTCGAGCGACGCACGGCGGTGCTCGTGCCGACGGGCCGCAGGCGTCTCCACGAACGGCGACGCCGTGAGCGAGTCGGGTGGATCACCCGGCCTCCTCGTACATGGCGTCGAGTCGGTCGGCGAAGTGGTCCCGGATGTCCCGGCGGCGCTTCTTGAGCGTCGGCGTCAGTTCGTCGCGCTCGACGCTGAACGCCCGCGAGATGACCGCGAACCGCTTGACGGTCTCGTAGTCGGCCAGTTCCTCGTTGGCGGCCTCGATCTCCGACTCGAAGAGCGCCTGGATCTCGGGGTGGTCGAGCAGGGCCTCCGGGACGGCCACCACCTCGCCGTCCTCGCGCACGACCGCGCTCTCGTCGTAGTCGACGCCCCGCTCGGCGGCGGCGGTCAGCAGCGCCCCGAAGTTGGGCTGGACGAGCGCCGAGACGAACTTGCGGCCCTCGGCCTCGACCAGGACCTCGCCGACGTGGGGCTGGCGCCGGAGCACCGTCTCGATCGGGTCGGAGTAGACGTTCTTCCCCGTGTCGAGCACCTGCATGTGTTTCTTCCGGTCGACGATCTTCAGGAAGTCGCCGTCCCACTCGCCGACGTCGCCGGTGTGGTACCACCCGTCCGTGAGGCTCGCCTCGGTCGCCTCCGGCAGGTTCCAGTAGCCGGGCGTCACCGTCGGGCCGCGGACCAGGACCTCGCCGTCGTCGGCGAGTCGCACCTCGGTCTCGGGCAGCGGCTTGCCGACGGTGCCGGCGCGGAAGGCGTCCATCCGGTTGAAGGTGACGCCGCCGGTCGTCTCCGTCGCGCCGTACACCTCGAGGAGCGGGACGTCGAGCCCCCAGAACAGGTGGAGCAGCCGGGCGTCGAGGCTCGCGGCGCCCGTGATGGCGAACTCGACGTTCGTGAGGCCCAGTTGCTCGCGGAGCGTCGAGAACACGAGGCGGTCGGCGAGCGCGTGTTTCGCCCGGAGCCCGGGCGAACGACCCGGGCCGCCGTCCTCGATGGCCCGGCCGTAGGCCTCCGCCACGCCCAGCGCCCAGCGGACGAGGTTCGCCTTCGGCGCACCCATCTCGGCGACCTGGTCCTGGACGCCGTCGTGCATCCGCCGGTAGACCCGCGGGACCGTGGCGAGGAAGTGGGGCTCGGTCGCCCTGAGGTCCTCGACCAGCGTGTCGGGCGACATGAACACCGCCGAGTGGCCGTCGTTCCAGGCGTAGTAGTTCGTCATCCGCTGGTAGATGTGCGACAGCGGCAGGAAGCAGGTCGCTCTCTTCCCCGGCTCGTACTCGGGGAGCGTCTGTGCGAGCACCGCCATCTCGCCCCGGAGGTTCCGGTGGGTCAACTGCACGCCCTTCGGGTCGCCGGTCGTCCCGGAGGTGTAGATCAGCGTCGTGAGGTCGTCCGGCGCCCGCCCCTGGCCCGGGGCGCCGTCGAACTCCCCGTGCGGGAGGTCCGCGACGTCGAGGACCGTCTCGGTGACGTTCGAGACCTCGCGGTGGACGTCCGCCGACTCGGTCACGAGCACCGCCGCGCCCGCGTCCTCGATCACGTAGGCCGACTGCGGGCCGCTGAACGTGGGATAGACCGGCACCAGGACCACGCCGGCGAGGAGGCTGGCCACGTCCACGACGGACCACTCGTACCGGGTGCCCGACTGGATCGCCAGGCGGTCGCCGGCCGTCAGCCCGAGGTCCTGCAACCCGCCGGCGACCGCCCGCGCCTCCGCGGCGAACGCCTCGAAGGTGACCGGCTCGTACCCGTCGCCGTCGTCGACGTACGCCGCTGGCATGTCGGCGTAGGTCTCGGCCCGGTCCACGAACCACTCCGCCAGCGACTCCTCCGGGATCGTCGCGGGTGGCCCTCGCTTCGTGAGCTGTGTCCCCTCCTCCGTCTGGACTGCGTCTGAGGCCATCTCCCGGGGACGTACGGAAGCCGCGTGTATATATCTTGACGCGTGGTGGCGTGGAACGCGGTACCATGCGACGAGCGCGTGCCGAAAAGCCATTTCAGCGCTCGCCCCGTACCGGGACCAGTGACCGACGCGACCACCGCCCGGCCGGTCCACCTCGACTCGGCCGCCGACCTCGACGCCCTGCTCGACGAACGCGACCTCCTCCTCGTGGAGTTCTACACCGAGGGGTGCGGCATCTGTGCGAGCATGGAACCGGTGCTCGGCAACGTCGCCCGCGCCCGCGAGGACCTGGCGGTGGCGCTCGTCAACCCGCGGGACGACCCGCCGCTCCTCGACCGCTTCGCGGTCCAGAGCGTCCCTCTGCTCGTGCTGTTCCGCGACGGCGAACCGGTCGCCCGACTGGCGGACGGGTTCGTCGGCGCCGACGACCTCCTCGCGTTCGTCGCGGACCACGCCTGACTGCGCCCGGCGGCCTCGCGCGGCGGCGATTACCTGACGTAATCGGGTGTTCGTGGGTTACCTTTACCTGTCTCTCCGCCGAACGGGGCGCCATGACCGCGTCGACCGAACCGCTGGCGGTGTGGTGTGCCGGCGAGGAGTGGTGTCCCATCACGGCGACCGCGACCATCCTGGGGAAGAAGTGGCACCCGGTCATCATCCACCGGTTGCTCGAGAGCGGCCCGAGCGGGTTCAACGACCTGAAGTCGGCCGTCGACGGCATCTCCAGCAAGGTGCTCTCGGACAGCCTGGACGACCTGGGCGAGTACGGGCTGGTCGAGCGGGCCATCGTGAGCGAGAAGCCGTTCCGCGTGCGGTACTCGCTGACCGAGCGCGGGGAGTCGCTGCGCCCGGTCATCGAGGCCATGCGCGAGTGGGGCGAGGACAACCTGATGGCGCCCGACGCGACGCCGGAGGAGTAGCGGCTTCTCCCGTCCGGGCTGTCGGCGTGACACAAGACCTATCCACGGGACTCGCGATTGGACTGTCGATGAGCGACGTGGAGCTCCAGTTCGACGGCGGTCTCCTCCCCGCGGTCGCGCAGGACGCCGAGAGCCGTGCGGTGCTGATGCTGGCCTACGTCACGCCGGAAGCGGTCGAGCGGACTCGCGAGACGGGGCTGGCCCACTACTACTCCCGTTCGCGGGACGAACTCTGGCAGAAGGGCGCCACCAGCGGCCACGTCCAGCACGTCCGGGAGGTCCGCGTCGACTGCGACGGGGACGCGCTGCTCTACCTCGTCGACCAGGAGGGCGGCGCCTGTCACACCGGCTACGAGAGCTGTTTCTACCGCACCCTCGACGGCGAGGTCGTGGGCGAGCGTGCCTTCGATCCCGACGAGGTGTACGACTGACGTGAGCACCGCCGATCTCGCGTCGGCGGCCGACCGCCGCGAGCGACTGCGCGACCGGATCACGGAGTACGGCGAGGACGACGCCCGGGCCGTCGCCGACGCCTACCGCCGGTTCAGCGACCTCCTCGGCCGCTACGAGGACCGCGCCACTGGGACCGGCAACTTCGAGACCTACGTCGAGTTCCAGGAGTCGGTCGCCCGCCTCGTCGAGGACTTACCCGAGGACCTGCCCGAGCGCACGGCCTTCGAGGAGGCGGGGGACGTGCTCGAACAGCGCACGCTCCGGGCGAAGCACTTCCGGCGCGCTCGCGACGCGCTCGCGCCGGCGCGCGACCTCGCGGACCTGCTCGCAGACTGGGAGGCGGCCCGCGAGCGCTACCGCGAGGAGCGCGTCGCCGTCGCCGAGCGCATCGAGGCGCTGGACGAGCGCGTCGCCGACCTCGAGCGGCTGCTCGAACTGGGCGAGGCCGACCTCGACGCGCCGGTCGATCGGCTCCGAGACCCGATCGAAGCCTACGACGACGCCGTCAGCGAGGCGTTCCTGTCGTTCAAGCGGGAGGCCAGCGCCCGCGAGGTGCTGGACGTGGTCGAGAGCGCCGCCGCCTACCCGCTGGTCGCCTTCGCGGCGCCGCCGACGCGGCTCCACGGGTTCGTCGCGAGCGAACCCGCGGGCGAGGAGTCAATCCCGACCCTGCTCGAGTACGCCGACTATTCGGCGTCGAAGCTGGACCACTACGTCGACGACGCCGCGGCGATCAAGCGCCACGTCGCCACGAACCGCACGTACCTGGAGGGGCTGGACGGGGGGCCGCTGACCGTGGGGTGGCCGCCGCCGTCGGCCGACCGGCTCCGCTGGACCTGCCGCGAGTACGAGGCCGTCGTCCACCGGTTCGCCGACGCGGCCGTCGTCGAGCGGCTCCGGGCGGTCCAGGCGCTCGCGCGCGAGGACGACTACGCGCGGCTTCAGGAGGCGGCGGTCGCGCGGTCGGAACTCGACGAGCGCGAGCGCGAGGACCTGCGGTCGGGCGCGGTCGAGCGCCAGCTCGCCGAGGCCCGCGAGGAGCGCGCCGACCTCGCGGCCGCCCTGGCGGACTCCCCCGAACTCTAGACCCCGGCGCGCGCGTCCACGACGGCCGCGCGCACGTCGTCTGCGAGCGCGGCCGCCCGCTCGCGCGACCCCGCCTCGGCGTACACCCGGATCAGCGGCTCGGTCCCGGAGGGCCGGGCGAGCACCCAGGCGTCGCCGTAGTCGAGCCGGTACCCGTCGATGGTCGTCAGGTCGGCCCCGGCGGTCTCGGCGTACTCCTCGATCGCCGTGAGCATCGCCTCGCGCTCGGCGTCGGCGTCGTAGTCGACGTTGTAGCGGACGTTCTCGTACCCGCCGAAGGGGGCGACGACCTCGCTGGCCCGCCGGTCGACCAGGAGTTCGAGGAACCGGGCCGCGGTGTAGGCGCCGTCCCGCGCCAGCCGGTAGTCGGGAAAGAGGATGCCGCCGTTGCCTTCGCCGGCGACGGGCACCGAGCGGTCCGCGGCCTGGAGCTGCCGGATCCGCGTGATGATGTTCGTACTCCCGATCGGCGTGAGTTCGAGCGCCGCGTCGACCTCGGTCGCGGCGTCGACGAGCCGCTGGGAGACGTTCACCGCGGAGACGACGGTGTCACCGGGGTCGAGCGCGGCGGTCGCGAGCGCGGCCAGGGCGGCGTCGCCCTCGACGTAGGCGCCCGTCTCGTCGAAGAAGATCGCGCGGTCGGCGTCGCCGTCGTGTGCCACCCCCACGTCGGCGTCCGTCGCCTGGACCAGCCGCCCGAGGTCGGCCAGGTTCTCGGGCACCGGTTCCGGATTCCGCCCCGGGAACCGGCCGTCAGGCTGGGCGTTCGAGGTGACGACCTCGCAGCCCAGCTCGCGGAAGATCCGGGGGCTGGTGAGCGCGCCCGCGCCGTGGCCGGGGTCGATGGCGACCGTCAGGTCCGCCGCCGCGACGGCGTCGCGGTCGACGGCCTCGCACACTCCCTCGACGTAGCGGCGACGGGCGCCCTCGATTCGGCTGGTCCGGCCCGTCCCGCTCCAGCGCGCGCGGTTGTACTCGTCGGCGAGGAGGTGGCGCTCGACCCGTTCGAGCGCGTCGCGCGTGAGTTCGACGCCGTCGGCGCCGACGAGCTTCACGCCGTTGTACTCGGGGGGGTTGTGCGAGGCGGTGACGACGAGCGCCGGCACGCCCTCGCGCTCGGCGTAGGCCTGCGCGCCGGGCGTCGGCACCACGCCCAGCCGGTCGACGTCGCAGCCGACGCTCGCCAGGCCGCTCGCGGCGGCGTCGGCGAACATCTCCCCCGTCAGCCGGGTGTCGCGGGCGACGGCAGCCCGGTCGGCGTCCCAGACCGTCCCCGCCGCCGCCGCGATGTTGAGCACGTCCCCCGGGGCGAGCTCCTCGTTGGCCACGCCCCTGACGCCGCTCGACCCGAACACCTTCATCACGTCGTGGTTCGGTCCGGGGAGGATATGGGTGTTCTGGACCGGGTACCGCCCGGGTGCGCCGACGGCGCGCCGCGCAGCGCGTGCAGGTGGCCGGTCCGGTCGGGGCGTCCCGGGCGTTCCCGCCGTCTTCGTGAGGCTGAAGGCGACTGAGCCGCGAGTGTCAATCGCCTAATGGCGACCGTCCTTCTCGTTCTCGGCGTCGCGTTCGTCGCCGCACTGTTCATGTCGTTCACGGTCGGGGCCAACAGCAACTCCGCGCCCGTCGCGCCGGCCGTCGGAGCGAACGCCCTCTCTGTCCTCCGGGCGGCCCTCCTCGTCGGCGTGGTCGCCGCGCTCGGCGCCGTGCTCCAGGGCGGCAACATCTCCGAGACCATCGGAAAGAACCTCGTCACCGGGGTCTCCATCTCGCCGCTCGCCGCCGCCGTGGCGCTCATCACGTCGGCGACGCTCATCACGCTCGGCAACTCCCGCGGCTACCCCATCCCCTCGGCGTTCACCGTCACCGGGTCGATCGTCGGCGTCGGCATCGCACTCGGCGGCGGGTTCGCCGTCGACGAGTACGTCAGGATCGTCAGCTTCTGGCTGGCCATCCCGCTCGCCAACGCGGCGCTGGGGTATCTCATCGCTCGCACGCTCCGCAGCGAGCACCTCGACGAAGCCGTCGGCATCCCGCTGCTCGCCGCCGGCGTCGGCTACACGCTCGCGAACATCCGTCTCTCCGTGATCCCCGCCCCCGGCGGCGAGTCCGGATCGATCGCCGGCTACCTCGCGACGCACTTCGGCGTCCTCCCGACGCACGTGTTCGGCCAGTACACGCTGGGGATGGTGACGGTGAGCGCCGTCGTCGGGGCGAGCGCGCTCGCGCTCACGCGCTGGCAACTCCTCGCGGACCAGACCGTCGGGATCAACCGCTTCCTGATCGGCCTCGGGTTGCTGGTCGTGTTCACGAGCGGCGGCACGCAGGTCGGCCTCGCGACCGGGCCGCTCGAAGCGATCTTCGCCACCGACCTGCACCTGAGCAGCGTCTACCTCCTGGCGCTCGGCGGCGTCGGCATCCTCGCGGGCGCGTGGGTGCGCTCGCCGCGCGTGATCCAGGCCGTCTCGAACGAGTACGCCGCGCTCGGTCCGCGGCGGTCGATCGCCGCGCTCATCCCGGCGTTCCTCGTCGCACAGCTCGCGATCGTGCTCGGGATCCCGATCTCGTTCAACAAGGTGATGATCTCCAGCATCGTCGGGAGCGGCCTCGTCGCGTCGACCTCCGGCGGGGGCGTCTCGCCGAAGAAAGCCGGGTTCACGGTGCTCTCGTGGGTCTGGTCGATGGGCGGCGCGGGCCTCATCAGCTACGGGCTCTACGTCGGCCTCACGCTCGTGCCCGGGCTCGGCTCCTGACGCGCGGTCACGCCGTGTTCGAGAGGAGCTGGTCGACGACCTCCTCCTGGGCGGCCGTCGTCTGCATCTCCTCCCACGTCTCGAACTCGGTCGCGTCGGCGACGAAGTCGTCCACCTGCCCCCGGGTCGCCGGGTCCTCGACGGGGACGTCGAGCTCGACCGGTGCGTCCTCGCGGAACGCGTCGAACGTCTCGTAGTCGGTGTGGGCTCGCATGAACGGCTCCGCGAAGAACGCGTCCGAGTCGACCCTGGTTCCGGCGCGGAAGTCGCCGATGCGGTCGAGCGCCTGCTGGAGCGACGCCTCCAGCTCGTCGAGGTCCGTGGTCAGAACCTCCATACCTGCAGTGGTGGCCGGCGACCCGTAAGCGCTACGCCTCCCCGACGCCCGCCGTGCTGATCCTGCGACGAACGATCGACGGGAGCAGTGCCACGCGGTCCGGCCACGCGGTTCACCGCCACGAGGCCGGCGGTCGAGCGGCGGCTTTTTTGGCGGAGCGTCTTTGCGCCAGCGGGTGGTCGGCGCTGCCGACCACCTGTTCCGTGGCGGCTTCGCCGCCACGCGGTGCGCCGCAGGCGCACCCGGGCGCACGAACGGTCCGTCAGAAGATGTTCGCCTGCTGGTAGACCGAGAGGCCCTCGCTCGTGATCTCGTAGGGTTTGGTCTCGCGGGAGTGGTTGGCGTCCCGGATCTTCTGGATCTCGACGGCGAGGCGGGTCTCCCGGAACTCGGAGCGGACGTACTGGAGGACGAACACCCCGTCGGTCAGGTACTCGATGATGCCGTGTCGCGAGCTGTAGGGGTTGTCCTCGGCCGCCTCGCTGGTGAGCATGGTGGTGACGCCGGCCCGCTTGAGCGCGCGCGTGAAGTCGAACACCTCGGTCCGGCGCTCTGCCTGGCGGTCGTACATCATCTCGAGCAGCGAGACGGAGTCGAGCACGAGCCGGGTGGCGCCGAACTCCTTGACGAGGCGCGGGAGTTCGTTCTGGATGGAGGCGAGGCTGTTGGCCATCTCGATGGGGTCGAGGTCGACGATGGCGAGCTGCTCGTCGGCCGCGTACTCGTCGAACGGCCACTCCTTCTCGGTGGCGGTGTCGACGATGTCGTCGTGGTCCTCCTCCAGGGTGATGTAGACGCCCCGCTCGCCCCGTTCGAGCGCGTGCTGGAGGAACTGGAGCCCGAAGGTCGTCTTGCCGGTCCCGGCGGCGCCCATCACGACCATCAGCGACCGCTCGGGGACGCCGCCCTGGATCATCTCGTCCAGGCCCTCGATCCCCAGGTCGATGCGGGGGATCTCGGACTCGAACTCCTCGTCGAAGTCGGTCCCCGACATGCCGCCACCGCCGAAGGCGGTCTCGAAGTCCTGGTCGAACGGCTCTCCGTCACCCCCGAAGGGGTCGCCGGACTGGTCGACCCCCTCTTCGAACCAGTCGTCGCCCTCGTCTGGAGGGTTCCCGCTCATCGCGCTCCCCCGCCGGCACGGCCGCGCATATCCTGTCGTTGTCGCGCGGCCTGATTAATGTGTTGCAGCGACGATTCCTCGAAAATTGCGGCGTTCCACCGGTCGTGCGGGCGATTCGTCCGATGGTGGCCCTTTTAGGTCCGCCGCCCGAACCCCGTGGCCATGAAGGTCGGCATCGTGGCCCGGCGTGAGAACCCGCGTGCGGCGTCGCTGGCCGACGAGCTCCGGTGTGCCCTCGACGAGCGCGGGGTCGAGGTGTGGGTCGACGAGACGACCGCGGCGTCGCTGACGACCGGCGACTCGGTCGCGACCGACGTCGTCGCGCGCCCGGTCGAGGCGATGGCCGACTGCGACCTGGTGGTGAGCGTCGGCGGCGACGGCACCCTCCTGTTCGCCGCCCGCAGCGCCGGGACGGTGCCGGTGATGGGCGTCAACCTCGGCGAGGTCGGCTTTCTCAACGCCGTGGCGCCCGAGGACGCCGTCGACGCCGTCACCGACGCGGTCGAGCAGTTCCGCGAGACCGGCGCCGTCGGCGTGCGGGAACTCCCCCGGGTGTGCGCCAGCGGCGCGGACTGGTCGCTCGATCCGGCCCTCAACGAGGTCGCCGTCCTCGGGTCGCAGCGCGGGCACGGCTACGGGATCGAGGTCGAGGTGCGAATCGACGGCGACCTCTACACCGGTGGCCACGCCGACGGCGTCCTCGTGGCCACGCCGACCGGGTCGACCGCCTACAACCTCAGCGAGGGCGGCCCGCTCGTCCACCCGACCGTCGACGCGCTCGTGGTCACCGAGATGTGCGCCGACGACGCGATGCCGCCGCTGGTGGTCGGGACCGACAGCGAGGTGACCGTCCGCGTCGACGGGGCCGACGGCGCAGTCGCGGTGGCCGACGGCCGCGTCACGCGCGACCTGTCGCCGCCGACCCGGGTCCGGTTCTCGACCAGCGACGCCCCGGCCCGCATCGCCGGCCCGCCGCTCGACTTCTTCGGCGCGCTCGGGAAACTCGACTGAGACGGCCGGCTCAGACGTCGACCTGGATCTGGAGGTTGTAGGGGTGCTCGCCCGAGAGCCACTCGAAGACGAGCGCCTTCGCGCGCGGGTCGGTCCTGACGCCGTCGTGGTCGGTCTCGAGTACCTCGTTCACCGCGCCGTCGAGTTCCGGGCTCCGCTCGCAGTTCCAGAACAGCGGGTCGCCGGTCCCCCTGATCGTGTAGTAGTCGACGTCGCCCGGGGTCTCGTTCTCGTTGAGCGCCGCCAGCGGGTGGTCGGGGATCGACTGGTAGTCGGCCCGGAGGAACTCGCTGGACCGGTAGGTGTCGTGGGTCAGGCCGACGTCCGCGCACATCGAACTGAGCACCATCCCGTGGTTGGCGCCGGCCAGGCCCACGAAGGCGTCGAGCCAGTCGTACCGGTCGCGCCGGGCGAGCCAGTAGCGGACGCCGGTGACCCCGAGGCTGTGTGCGACGACGTGGACGCGCTCGGCGCCGGTGTACTCCCGGACGCGGCCGACGAACGCCTCCAGCTGGTCGCACATCTCCGCGTGGCTCGGGCTGGCCTCCGCGAACGTGATGGCCCACAGTTCGTCGCCGCGGTAGCTCCGCTGGCGGAAGTACAGGCCGTACTCCTCCCAGTCGCAGGCGTCGCGCTGGTTGCCGTGGACGAAGACGACGGGCGTCCGGTCGGTGCCGGCGGCGGTCCCGTGGTACTCGTGCCCGCCCCAGCCGCCGTACGCGCCCGCGGGGTCCCAGGGGAGGCGCGCCCCGTCGACCCGGTCGCGCGAGCACTCGAAGTAACAGCCGTCGTGGCGACGACACCGCCGAACGGCCCGCAGATTCGAGAGGAGCCGGACAGACACGGGGAGACTCGTGGAATATGAGTGGGATGACATTAGGTAACGGGGATTACGGTTCACACGCTCCCACGCAGGGGCCCGATATATAGCTAACTACACCCGTCCTGTCCTGCCTTTTCGGCTCCCGAGCGGCCGGGAGCAGACTGGACGCGCCGGCCCTCGCGTGCGGCGCGCGCCGGTCGTCGGCGCTGGCGACCGCTCGCCCGCCGGGGCGACGTCTCGGCCTCGGGGTCGGACCCCCGGTTTCGAAAGCCCTAACGGTCGCCCAGCCGTCCCGTTCGGTAATGAGCCACCAGCTCCCGGACGTCCAGGCCTCCCAGCCGGACGTGACGGTCGGTCTCAACCGCGTCGGCGTCACCGGCGTCGAGAAGCTCGTCAAGATCGACCGCGGCGAGCGCCGGCCCATCGTGCTCATGGCCGAGTTCGACGTGTTCGTCGACCTCCCCCAGTGGCGGAAGGGGATCGACATGAGCCGGAACATGGAAGTCGTCGACGAGATCCTCGAACGGGCCGTCGAGGAGGGGACGCTCCGCGTCGAGGACGTCTGTGGCGACGCCGCAGAGCAACTCCTCGACAAGCACGACTACACCACCCGCGCAGAGGTCCGGATGGAGGCCGAGTACGTCATCCGCGAGGAGACGCCCGCGTCTGGCATCCCGACCCAGGCGACCGCCGACATCATCGCCTCCGCCACCGCCACCGAGGAGGGCACCCGCGAGGAGATCGGCGCCCGGGTCGTCGGGATGACCGTCTGCCCCTGCTCGCAGGGGATGAGCGAGGAGCGCGCCCGCGCGACGCTCGCGGACCTGGGCGTCGACGACGACACCGTCGAGGCCTTCCTCGACGAGGTGCCCCAGCCGGGCCACTCCCAGCGGGGCCACGCCACGCTCACCGTCGAGAGCGACGGCTCGCCGGCCGTCGACCTGAACGAACTCATCCAGGTGGCCCGCGATTCGATGAGCGCCCGCATCTACAACCTCGCCAAGCGGCCCGACGAGGACCACATGACCTACCACGCGCACGCCGACGCGAAGTTCGTCGAGGACTGCGTCCGCGCGCTGGCCGAGGGCGTCGTCGAGCGCTTCCCCGACCTGCCCGACGACGCCGTCGTCACCATGAAACAGTCCAACGACGAGTCCATCCACCAGCACAACGCCCACGCCGAGCGGGTGGCCGAGATGGGGATGCTCCGCGAGGAACTGGGCGTCGACCACCGAGAGAACGGCCACCAGACGGACTGAGCGCGGGCCGTCGCTCAGAGCGGGAGCGGGTCGGCGTCCGCCCAGCGCGGGCCGAACGCGCTGTCGACGCTGGCGGCGAACTCCCGGTCTTTCAGGTCGATCATGGCGAAGGTCTCGTCGGCGTCGAGCGGGTGGGGGACCTCGATGCAGACCTCCGTGTCGTCGATGAGGTTGAACGTCCCGGAGACGTTCTCGCTGGTCCGGACCGCGAAGTTCTCGTGGTCGGCCAGCGAGCGCTGGTACCGGTCGCCGACGCTCTCGGGGAGCTGGTCGAGCAGGTCCGGCTTCATCAGGAGGTTGACGTCGACCCCCCGGTCGAGCGCGGCTTCGAGTTCCTCGACGACGAGTTCGCCGACCTCGTCCATGTCGAACTGCTGGCCCTGGGTGGAGGCGACCATCACGAGCGTCCGGTCGGCGGCCGCGAGCCGTTCGAGCAGGAGGTCGAGCGTCTCGGCCGCGCCGACGGCGGCCGTCCAGAACGTCTCCTCGACGGGTTCCGGCGACTCGAGGCCACCGGAGAGTTCGTCGACGATGCGCTCGTACTGTCTCTCTTTCTCTTCGAGTTCCTGTCGCTTGTCGTCGAGCAACCGCTCGAGCGCCGTCTCGCCCTCGACCGCGACGTACTTCTTGGGCCGCGAGGCGCTCTGGGAGCGCACCAGGTTGTACTGTTCGAGGCTGTTGAGGACGTCGTAGATCCGCCCCATGGGGACGTCGCTGACACGCGACAACTCTTTGGCGGTTGTCGGGCCCGTCTCGAGCAGTGCGCGGTAGGCCCGCGCCTCGTACTCGGAGAGGCCGAGGTCTCTCAGGCTCGCCATTACGCCTACTCTGCACGGGCGATTCATAAACACGTCGGACGTTTACCCGCGTTCGATCGGGTTACTCGCCGACCGCCGTCTCCAGCGCGGCCGGATCGTCGGCCGTCGCGACCACGTCGCCGCCCCGTCGGACGGTCGCCGTCTCGACGTCGGCGGGGACGATCGCCTTCTCGTGGTCGGCCAGGCGCCACGCCGCCCGGTGGAGGTCGCTCCCGGGCGCCGGCGTCTCGACGACCAGCGGCGGGTCGGCGGCGCGCGCGGCGGCGGTCGCGTAGCCGGCCACCTCGACGCCCATCCGGTCGGCCGCGCCGGCGAAGGCGGACAGGATCTCGCGGGCGGCCGTCCGGTACCGCGACTCGCCGGTGAGCGCCGCGAGGTCGACCAGCGCGTCCGCGAGGTCGGCGTTCGTATCGAGGGGGTAGAGCGGCCGGTCGAGGAGCCCGGGCCCGGTCGGCGGGCCGTCGCGGCACGGGCCGTCCTCGCGGAGCGCGTCGAGCGCGTGGTCGGCCACCGCGCGGGCGTCGGCGACGTACCCGGGGTCGACGACCTGGGCGGCCGTGGCGAACCCGCGACAGACCCGGGCCTGGTCGACCAGGAGCCCGCGCTCGCTCGTCACTTCGCCGTCTGGCGACCGGGCGTGCGCGACGACGCCGTCGTCGGTCAGGTCGCGCAGCGTCGCGAGCGCGCGCTCGGCGTAGCGCCGCGCGCCCTCGTGGTCGGTGTAGGCGGCGAACCGGAGCAGCGCGTCCACGGCCACGCCGTTCCGGTCTGCGAACGCCGTCTCGTCGACCGCGGGCGGGTCGGCCGCCTCGCGCTCGGCCGCCTCGAGCGTGTAGTAGTCGCCACCGGCCTGGCTCCCGGCGAACGCCTCGCCGGCCCAGAGGTCGGTGACGAGGTAGTCGACGGTCCCCTCGGCCGCGTCGCGGTAGGTCTCCCGGCCGGTGTGGAGGTAGCCGTTCGCGAACGCCCGCAGGAGTGCGGCGGTGTCGTCGAGGAGCTTCTCGCGGTGGAGCCGGGACCAGTCCCGGGACTCGGCGTAGCGGTAGAAGCCGCCGTCGTAGGTGTCGTAGAGGTGGGCGTGGATCGCCTCCAGCGTGCGGGTGGCGCGGTCGAGGTCCCGCGAGAGGGCGAATTCGACGGCGCTCGGGAGCGGGAACTTCGCGTCGGCGCCCCAGCCGCCGTACTGCTCGTCGAAGCTCGCGGCGATCTGCTCGACCATGGCGCCCTCGACGGCGGCGAGGTCGCCGGCGGGGAACTCCGCCTCCCGGAGCGCGCGGGGGACGCGCCCGGCCTCGGCGCCCTCGGCGTCCCAGGTCCGCCGGACGCTGTCGAGCACCTGTCGCAGTCCGTCGATCCCGAGCGCGGTCGCGCCAGTCAGCAGTTCGCCCTCGGGCGTCAGAAAGACCGTCGAGGGGAACCCGCCCATGTTGTACCGGTCGCGCACGCGCGGGTGCCGGTCGACGTCTACGCGAACGGGGACGAACCCGTCCGAGAGGTGCGCGGCGATGCGCGGTTCGGCGTACGTCGTGCGGTCCATCTCGTGACAGGAGACGCACCAGGGGGCCGACAGCGAGAGCAGGAGGGGACAGCCGCGCTCGGCCGCCTCCTCGAACGCTTCGGGACCCCACTCGCGCCACTCCACGAGCGTGTCCCGCGCGGAGTCGTCCATGGCTCGCCGTCGGGGTGCGAGCGGGAAAGCGCTTCCTCATCGGTTCCGGCGGACCGCGCAGTTTTTTTGACCCCCTCGCCAACTCCGCACCATGACCGACGAGATGGAGGTGCCCGAGACCCATCCGCGCCACGAGTCGCTGGCGTTGCGACACCGCATCGAGGCGGGGGTCGAGAAGGGCATCACCAGCCCGCAGGGTCTCATCGCACAGGGGCGGGGCGAGGCGTTCGACTACCTGCTGGGCGAGCGCACCATCGAGAGCGCGCGCGCGGCAGAGCGCGCCGCAGTCGCGCACATTCTCCTGGCCGACCACGCCGTCCTCTCGGTGAACGGCAACGTCGCCGCGCTCGTCCCGGACCTGATGGTCGAACTCGCGGCGGCGACCGGCGCCGACGTCGAGGTCAACATCTTCAACCGGACCGAGGAGCGCCTGGCCGCCATCGCGGACCACCTCCGCGAGCACGGCGCCACCGAGGTGAAGGGCCTCACCGCGGACGCCCGCCTGCCCGGTCTCGAGCAGAGCCGGGCCAAAGTCGACGCCGACGGCATCTACGACGCCGACGTGGTCCTCGTCCCCCTGGAGGACGGCAACCGCGCCGAGGCGCTCGGCGCCATGGGGAAGACCGAGATCGTCGTCGACCTGAACCCGCTCTCGCGGTCGGCGCAGGTCGCCGCCGTCCCCATCGTCGACAACATCGTCCGCGCGCTCCCGAACATGCTCGAAGACGCCCGCGACCTCCGGGACGCCCCCCGCGAGGAGCTGGAGCGCATCGTCGACGAATTCGACCGCGAGGCGGCGCTCGCGGACGCAGAGCGGGTCATCCGGGGCGGCGACCTCGGCTGAGCGGCCGTCGCTCTCGCCCCGTGGGAGCCGGCACGCGCTCTTATCTCCGGGCCTGCCCTACGGGTGAGCGGTGTAACACGATGGAGAAGAACGTCGGTGGCAACGACCGCGTCGCGCGGCTCGTCCTCGGTCCCGTCCTCGTGATCGTCGCGATCGCGGGCTACGCGGGCCTCGTCTCGCTCGCCGTCGGCCCGGTGCCGGCCGCCCTCTCGGCGGTCGTCCTCGGGCTGATCGGCGTGGTGTTCCTGGTGACCGGCTACACGCAGAAGTGCGTGCTCAACAGCGTCCTCGGCCTCGACACCTACCGCGGCGATCGCGGCCGGCCGAGCAGCTGAGCCGGCCGCCCGTCCGGACCGCGCCGTCCTCCCGCCGATCAGCCGCGGCACTCGCGGGCCGAACGTTTTTTACCACCCGGAGATAACACTCAGTGGTATGCCTGACTACGATCAGTTCAGCGACGTGGGCGAAGCGGACGTGACGCGCGCCATCGGCCAGGAGTGGACCGAGGAGTTCATGGACTTCTCGGACAGCGACGTCATCGTCGTCGGTGGCGGGCCGTCGGGGCTGATGGCGGCGAAGGAACTCGCGGAGCGCGGGGTGAAGACGATGGTCGTCGAGAAGAACAACTACCTCGGCGGCGGCTTCTGGCTCGGCGGGTTCCTGATGAACAAGGTGACCGTCCGGTCGCCGGCCGAGTCGGTCCTCGAGGACCTCGACGTCGACTACAAGCAGTCCCAGGACAGCGAGGGGCTGTACGTCGCCAACGGGCCGGAGGCCTGTTCCGGGCTCATCAAGGCGGCCTGCGACGCCGGCGCGAAGGTCCAGAACATGACGGAGTTCACCGACATCGTCATCCGGGAGGACCACCGCGTCGGCGGCATCGTGATGAACTGGACGCCGGTCCACGCCCTGCCGCGGGAGATCACCTGCGTGGACCCCATCGCGGTCGAGGGCGACCTCGTGATCGACGCGACCGGGCACGACGCGGTCGCGGTCAGCAAGCTCCAGGAGCGGGGCGTCCTGAACGCGCCCGGCATCGAGCACGCCGAGAGTCACAACACGGGAATGGACCAGACCGAGGACGGCCAGTACGGCGCGCCGGGCCACGACTCGCCGGGCCACGACTCGATGTGGGTCGGCGAGAGCGAGGACGCCGTCGTCGAGCACACGG
>JBDGSV010000061.1:0-16770 GCA_042217375.1 Haloarculaceae archaeon
TCCGGGGGTTGTTCTTGGGCTTGATCGTCTGCTCCTGGGTCGCGTGGAGGAAGTCATAGAGGAACTCCCGCTGGAGTTTCAGCAGTTCCTCGCCGGAGAACAGCCCGCGGTTGGCGTTACAGAACGCGCCCGAGTAGTCGAACGCCCGGGGGTCGGACTCGCCGTAGATGGCGATCTTCGAGTAGTTGACGTCGCCGGTGAGTTCGGTCTCGTCCTGGTTCTTCTTGTCCTTGGGCTCGAACGTCTCGACGCACTGGCGCTTGTTCTCGTCGGCGACCAGCCGGATCACCTCGACGTGGTTCTCCAGCACCGACTGGAGGTCGTCGTCGTAGTGTTCGAGCAGCCGGTCCATGTAGAACTCGCTGGCCGGGTCGAGGCTCTGCTCGTTGCGGATGGTGTAGGGCGCGTCGATGCGCTCGTTCAGGTCCTCGATGACGCGGTCCCGTTGCTCCTGGGGGAGCAGGACGACGGGGTCCTGGTTCATGGGCGACCGGACCACGTCGTCGGCCGGGTCCTGGTCCGGGAGGACGTCGCCGAGGCGCACCCACTGGAAGGTGTACATCCGCCCCTCGTCGCGGTGGGTGTAGTCCTCGAAGTAGCGCCGGACCTGCCGGTCGAAGTCGGACTTCCCGGAGCCGACCGGCCCCAGCAGGAGCTTGATCCGCTTCTCGGGGCCCAGCCCCCGGGCACCGGACTTGACCTTGTTGACGAACTCGTGGATGGCGTCGTGGATCTCCCGGCCGTAGAAGGTGTTCTCACCGTCGAAGAGCGGATCCTCGCTCGCCAGGCGGTACTCGACGACGCCGTCTGACTCGTTGTACTCGGTCCCGTAGTAGTCGAACATGTCCGCCACCCGCTGGTGAGCGTTGCGGGCGATCTTCGGGTCCTCGTACAGCGCTTCCAGGTACCAGTCGAACGAGCGCGTCTGGCGCAGGTCGGCCGGGATCGTGTCCTGGTACTCCTTGCTCAGTTCCGCGAGCGTCTCCATCTCACCTGTCATGCTATCACGGGAGGTTCACGCGTTCCAGTTGCCGTCTGTCGTCCCTGGCGGAACGGGCGGGTTTCATTGCGTGTCATTGTGTGCCACACCGCCGCGCGTACGACGACCGTGCCTGGAAGAAATACACGGGCGAAGCGGAGCGGGGCGGTCGATAGTATGAGTGGGTGCCTCCACCAATACTATCATATATGTCTGTACTACTGCTCTATAAGTCTTCCTGCGGTGCGGGTTTCGTCCGGCGTTTTGGCACCGTCGTCGCCGAAATAATCGGGACACGTCGGTGTTCTGTCCTCGGGTGCGGGACGTATCCCCCGCGCGCCTTTAAATAGCGGTCCCGCGCCGACCGCTGGACTCATGGCCGGGAGACCACAACGGGCGGGCATGGAGGACCTCGCGGACGGCTGGGTGGTCTGGAGCGAGAGCGAGGACCGACTGGTCTTCACCTACCGGCCGGACGTGTTCACGGGCGAGCGCTACCCGCCGGCGTGTCTCCCGACCATCTACGTCACGCGGGGCGGGCGGTCCCGGCGGCCGGGCGTGGACCTGTCGCCGGGTCCGGACGCCGACTGGCACGTGCGGCTGTTCCTGGAGCCCGAGGTCGCGCGCGCGTCCGACCGCTACGAGGATCGGGCCGCGGCGCTGGCGGGCGCGCGCGACCTCGCCGCCCGGTTCGCCGGGGGCGAGATCGACGCCCGCGCGCTCTACCAGGTGACCGACGACCGCGAGGCGTACCTCGATCGCCTCGCGGCGCTGACGGGCCGCGAGGCTTAACCGCGGGGGGGCAGTAGCCGGGACCATGACCCAGGTGACGCTCATCGGGGCGCGGCTGGCCGAGGTCGGCACCGAGTTCACCTACGAGGGCGAGGCCGCCGCCTGCGAGGGGTGTCCCTACCGGAGCCAGTGTCTCAACCTGGCCGAGGGACGCCGCTACCGGGTGACCGGCGTCCGCGAGAACGCACAGACCCTGGAGTGTGGCGTCCACGACACCGGCGTCCGGGCGGTCGAGGTCGAGCCCGTCCCCGTCCTCGCCAACGTCGCCTCTCCCGGCGCGTACGCCGGGTCGCGGGCCGAACTGGAGGGCCCCTGTCCCTACACCGAGTGCCCGAGCCACGAGTACTGCGAGCCGGCCGGCGTCGAGTTCGACCGCGAGTACCGCATCACCGAGGTGGTGGGCGAGCCGCCACACGACTTCTGCATGCTCGACCGGGACCTGACGCTGGTGGAGTTCGCGCCGCCGGACGAGTGACCGATCCGATCCCCGCGAGCGTCCGCGAGACGCTCTCGCTGCCCCGGTCGGACGCGGTGGCGAGCCCGCCGGCCGGCAAGTGGGTCCGCTTCGTCGACCGGCCGACCGACCCCGCGTCCGACCCGCTCCGCTTCGAGATGTGGCTCGCCCCCGACGGGCACGGTCCGATGCTCCACGTCCACCCCGAGCAGGAGGAGGGCCTGGCCGTCGTGTCGGGCACGCTGGGCGTGCGCGTCCGCGACGAGTCCCGCACGCTCGGGCCCGGCGAGGAGGCGGTCGTCCCGGCGGGCGTCCCGCACCGCTTCTGGAACGCGGGCGAGGACGCGCTCCACCTGTCGGGCTGGGTCGATCCCGGCCTCCGAACCGAGGCGTTCATGCGCGTCACTTACGGGCTGGCCCGCGACGGCGCGCCGGTGACGCCGTCGGGTGCGCCGCTCAACCCCCTCCGCCTCGCCGCCCTCCTGGCAGCGTACGACGACATGCTGTGGCTCGCCCGGGTCCCGGAGCGCCTCCAGCGGCGCTGCGTCGGCCTGGTCGCGCCGCTGGCGCGGGCAGTAGGGTACGGTGACGACTACCCAGAGTACCTCGGGTAGCTACAGTTCCAGCCGGCCGACGAGGTCGGCCGCGTAGCCGAAGACGTTCTCGTAGCCGTACGGCGAGAGCAGGACGGGGTAGAACGGCTCGTCCGCGACCAGTTCCGAGCCGTCGGTCGCGGCGAAGGGCTCGCCGGCGGCCACGCGCCCGAAGTTCTCGACGAACACCTCGTGGGCCTGGCCCGCCTCCTTCGGGATCAGTTCCGAGAGCCGGTAGATCGGGACCCCGCTCCGCCGGTCGCGCGCCTCGCCCGGGAGCGCGCCGACCGCTCCCAGGAACTCCCGCGCCAGCCGGACGCCGTTCTCGGCGGCCGTCTCGGAGCGCTGGAGGCCACATTCGACCTCGACGACGTCGGCGTACTCGACGAGGCGGCCCTGGGTGAAGTCGCCGGCCTCGACGATCGACTCGATGGAGAGATACGGACAGACCGCCTCGGCGACTGGGCCGACCTCGTTCACGACCGCGAACGGCTCCGGGTGGGACTGGGTCGAGTGCATCGACAGCGTCACGCAGTCGCGGAGCTCCCCGTGGAGACGGGCCGCCAGCCGGCCCTCGTGGGTGTCGGCGCTCGGGTCGCCCGGGAACGCGCGGTTGAGGTCCTCGTCGACGTAGCGGACGTCCCGTGCGATCGCCTCCTCGTTGGCGACGATGCACTTCACCGGCCGCTCGACCGCCGGCCGCTCCTCGAGGAGGTGCTCGACGGCCCGCACGCCGCACGGCTCGTCGCCGTGGACGCCCCCCAGCACCGCTACCTCGGGGGTTCCCTCGCCCAGTTGTTCGACGCGCATCTACCGCGGGTTCTGGATCCAGTCGTATCAGTCGTGCGCTTCGGCGACGCGCTCGGCCAGTCGGCCGTCCAGCGTGGCCCGATTCGGCGGCCCCCGATTCGGCGTCCCGGCGTACCGCGTGCCGGCGCGGACGGCCGCCGGCTTCAGATGCCGAACGTGGCCCGGAGCATGTCGCGCGTCCCCGGCCCGAGCCCCACGGCGACGATGGCGACGAGCAACAGGAGCGCGTACCGCGGGTTCTCCTCGAAGATGCGTTCGTCGAACACCCAGACGACTGCGGTCGCGGCGACGATCTTCACCAGCAGGAACCCCCAGGCGACGCCGATGGCTTCCTGGACGCCGGCGGGGGCGACGGTCGCGACCAGGTCGTTGAGGATGCGGTTGACCGGGTGCTTGGCGCCGTACTGGACCGGGACGCCGAGCGCCGCCGTCCAGTCGGCCGCGAGGTAGTTCGCGACGCCGTCGATGGCGTGGCCCCAGAGGACGACCAGGCCGATGAGCCCGGTGCCGGCGTTGACGTGGGGCGCCCAGCGCTCCAGGCCGGCGTAGACCGCGAGGGCGATGACGCTCGCGGCGCCGACGGTCGCGACGAAGAACTGCGGGTAGAAACCGAGGTAGTCGGTCGTGAACGCCAGGACGAGCAGATGGACCAGCGTGACGGTGAGTGCGAGCCCGCCGACGGCGGCCATCGCGATCGGGTAGTCGGAGAGCGTCCCGCGGCGAGCGAGTCTGATCGTGCCGACGAGCGCGACCAGCACCACGACGAAGACGGTCACGTAGATCAGCGGGCTGATGATGAGCGCGGAGTAGGGCCACGCGATGGCCGGGTGGGCGCCGGGCGCGGCCGTCGCGGCGTCGTTCGCGTCCTCGACCACGCGGAGCGCGCCGCCGAACAGCATGAACGGAACGAGCGCGAAGAACAGGCGCCGGTCCTCGCCGACGCCCAGGTCGCGGACCAGGTAGAGCACGCCCACCAGCATGAACACGAGCGTGATCGCGTACCCGACCTCGGAGACGAGCGTGTACCCCGGCTCGGCGACGATGGCGCCGCGCGCGATGGCCGACTGGCAGGCGGCCGGATCGGTGAGGAGCTTCGGTCCGCCGCTCGCCATCACCGCACACCGCGCGTTGTGGGCGTCTGCGAAGACGGGCCCCCAGAAGTAGTGCCAGAGGAAGCGGTCCCAGACGAGGCGGGGCAGGGCCAGCGCGCTCGCGGCGATGACGACGACGGCCGCCACGGCCGTCCCGACCCAGGCGCGCTGCGGGCTGATGCCGACCTGCTCGGTCACTCCCATGCCCCTTGCCCCGGGACCCGCCGAGTTGAGGGTTGCGGTCCGTCCGCTCGTTCGCGGCCGGCGCGCTGTCCCGGCGCCGCCCCCGACTCGCGCCGCGCGCTCTGCGGCCGCGAGCGGCCGTCCCCGCCCGTGCGAGCCCTCGCGTCGTCGGGCGGCCGCCGCGGGTCCCGGCCCGCACAGTTTTTCTCCGGGCGCGCCCTCGGTGGGGGCATGCACTCGCTGGCCAAGCGCGTCTACGCCATCGCACCGGACCCCGTGCGGTTGACGTTCGCCGACGGGACGGCGGTCACGCTGTCGGTCGACAGCGCCGAGTTCTTCCAGGAGCAGTTCCAGGGCGAGGGCCACGGCGACGACGGCTACGCCTACCGACTCGTCTCCGACGGTGCCGACGACCCGCTCGTCGCCGGCCGGCAACTGGACGACGGCTGGCGGCTGGTCGGCGAGGTCACCGAGGTCGTGGCCGTCGAATCCGCTCCGTAGCTGCGCCGCTCGCGGCGGTCGAGTTGCGAGGGAAGACCGCTCCACGCGGACTTCCGCACTGTGGACCAGTGCGGGGGAAGGGATTCGAACCCTCGAACCTCTACAGGAGCGGATCTTGAGTCCGCCGCCGTTTCCGGGCTTGGCTACCCCCGCACGACCCGGAGTTGTGCCCGGTCTCCCTTTACCTTCTCGGGTTCCGCGCCGCCCCGCCCCGCCCCGCCAGAGTTACCCGGTTCGCTCGCCAACGACCGCGCATGGACGAGCACACCCGCGACCCGAGCGTCGGGCCGCCGGGCGCGGGGTCGCCGACGGGGTGGCGCGCGGACGCGGACGCGTGGGAGCACGCGACGCTCCGCCGGGCCGTGATCCACGGCGTCCGACTCTACAACGCCGGCGCGTTCCACGAGTCGCACGACTGCTTCGAGAATGTTTGGCCGAGTGTAAACAAATCGTACCGTCAGGGAACCGGGTTCGAGCGGCCAGCAACTAGCCTATGAACGACCATACACAGGACCCCACCGTAGGCCCACCGATTTCAGGGAACCCGACCGGGTGGCGGCAAGATCGGGGCGTATCAAACGGGTGGGAACATGGGACGCTTCGACGGGCGGTGATTCACGGCGTCCGGCTATACAACTCCGGCGCGTTCCATGAATCGCATGACTGTTTTGAATCAGAGTGGTATAACTACGGGAGCGGGGCCACCGAAAGCGCCTTTCTTCATGGAATGGTGCAAGTCGCGGCGGGCGCGTACAAGCACTTCGACTTTGAGAATGACGATGGTATGCGTAGTCTCTTCGAGACGGCCTTACAGTACCTCCACGGCGTCCCGAATGACTTCTACGGGGTCGACGTCCTCGACGTGCGGACCCGGCTCACGAACGCGCTCCACGACCCCGGCGTCCTGGACGGCTGGAAGATCGCACTCGACGGGGAGCGCCCGGACGCCCGCGAGACCGACTACGAGTACGCGGCCGACCTGGACTAGACGCGCGCCTCCCAGTCGGGGAGGTCCCGGTCGCGGTCCCAGCCGTGGTCGTCGCGCTCGGCCTCCTCGCCGGCCAGGGCGACGCGCTGGATCCGCTCGGACGGCGTCCGGGGGAAGTCGTCGACGAACTCGACGTACCGGGGGACCTTGTACGCCGCGAGTTCGCGCCCGACCTGGAGCACCACGTCCGCCTCCGAGACGTCGCCCGTCCGCTTGACCAGCACCTTCACGACCTCGCCGAAGACGTCGTCCGGGACGGGGACGACGGCGCTGGCCTCGACGCCGGGGAGTTCGTCGACGACGTTCTCGACCTCGCGCGCGGAGATGTTCTCGCCCGCCCGGCGGACCATGAACTTCTTCCGGTCGACGTAGTAGAAGAATCCGTCCGCGTCCGCGCGCGCGACGTCGCCGGAGTAGAGCCACCCGTCCCGGAGCGTCTCGGCGGTCTTCTCCGGGCGGTCGAGGTAGCCCAGCATCGCACCGACGTCGGTGCGAATCAGTTCGCCCGTCTCCCCGACGGGCACCTCCTCGCCGTCCTCGTCGACGACCTTCGCCTCGTGGCCGAGGTCCGGGAACATCGGCTTGCCGATGGCGCCGTGCCGGCGCGCGTCGAGGGCCGGGTGGTTCACCAGCAGGACGGGGTTCTCGGTCTGGGAGTAGAGCTGGACCACGTCGACGCCGAACTCCTCCTCGAAGGGGCGCCACTGCTCGGTCCCGATGGGGCCGATGGCCAGTTCGAGGTCGGTCGCCGGCACGGAGCGGTCCTCGTAGGCCGCGCGGAGCATCTGGACGACGCCGCCGAGCACGTTGAACGAGGTGACGCCGTACTCGGCGACGTGGTCGAAGAACGCCGAGCCGCTGAACGAGTCGGCGAACACCCACTCGCTCCCGTGCAGCGCCTTGGCCAGCATCCCGTAGCACTGGTTGTTGGCATGGAACAGCGGGAACGGGTTGTAGTTCACGTCGTCCGCCCGGAGGGGCACGCCGAGGAAGCTCTTCGCCGACAGCAGGTACGACTCGTTCGAGTGGACCGCCGGCTTCGGCAGTCCGGTCGTCCCCGAGGTGTAGAGGATGCTCACCGGATCCTCGGCGGCGACGTCGGGCGACGGGGCGGTCCCGTCGGCCGCGTCCACGAGCGCCGACAGCCGATGCGTGTCTGCTCCCTCGACGTCGCGGACCGTGCCGGCCGTCTCGTCGTGGACGACCACGGTGTCGCAGTCCTCGAACCCGGGGAGCACCGCGTCGAGGATGGCCAGGTAGTCGGGGGCGGGCTGGACGAGGACCGCCGCCACGTTCGCGGTGTCGACGGCGTGGCGGACCTCGCGCTCGCGGTACTGCCAGTTTATCGGCGTCTGGACGGCGCCCAGCTTCGCACAGGCGTAGATGCCGGCCACGTAGGCCAGGCTGTTCTCGAGGTAGAGGCCGACGTGGTCGCCCGGTTCGACGCCCGCGCGGGCGAGCGCGGCAGCGACCTCGTCGGCCCGTTCGTTCACCTCCCTGTAGGTGGCCGACGTATCGGTCGTAGCGTCGGTCACGTACCGCTCGTCCGGCCAGCGCCGGGCCGCCGTCTCGACGACGTCCGCGACCGTGGTCGCCGCGCGCATCTCCGGGTCCAGGGACTGCTGGACGCGCTCGTAGGTGAACGCGTCGCCGGCGTCGGGGTCGCTCATGCGCCCACGTACGGGCCCGTACGGCGTAAAACCGCCCGTCCGACCGGGCGACGCGACGCGTTACGGGAACGGGTGGTGGCGCCGCCCCGGCCGCGGTTCGAACCCGAGGTCGCGGGGGACCTGCTCGGCGCGCTCGCCGAAGTAGGGGTCGTCGGTGAACAGGGGCTGGGCCTGCGGCACGAGCGCGCGGACCGCCTCGAACCCGATCCGCTCGACGTCCGGCGGCGTCACCCGGGCGGCGTAGGCGTCCAGGTCCGCGTCGGCGAGGCGCGCCAGGAGGGCGTCGAGTTCCGCCTCGCCGGTCGGCACCATCTCCGGCCCGACCGCGTCGGCGGGGACGGCGTCCGCGGCGTCGACGAACGCGCGCGCCGCCGCCGGGAAGTCGGCGTAGTAGCCGATGGCCCCCGACTCGCTGGCGGCGCCGTCCCGGCCCATCCCCCGGAGCTCCATCCAGTTCTGGACGGCCTCCTCCAGGGCGGCGCGGGCGGCCGCGACCGGGTCGAGCGACGCGCTCATCCCCGTCGCGAACCGCGGCCACGCGCCGCCCTCGCGGTGGACTGCGACGCCGACGACCGGGACGTCGACGTCCTGGGTGAGCAGCAGCGCCGTCGTCGACAGCCCCTCCGAGCGGGCGCGCCGGGCCAGCGTCTCGTAGGCCTCGTCCTCGACCGCGAGTTCGAGCGGGTCGTAGGTGGAGTACCAGGCCAGCATCGCGGCGTCGCGCTCGACCACCTCGTACAGCCCGGAGAGCACCGCCTCGACGGCGTCGTTGCCCAGGCCCAGTCCGGTAGTGATGGCGGGGCGGTAGCGCGGTTCCGGCGGCGGGAACTGGACGAACGCGGCCGGGAGCGCGGCCCGCTCGCCCGTCCGGAGGTCGCGCCCCGGGACCCAGGCCAGGTCGTCGGCCGGGTCGGGCGCGTCGAACGCCGGCGAGGTGACGAACGCCGTCGGCGGGACGGCGCCCGCCACCTCGGCGGCCGGCCCGCGCTCGAAGGACGCGGTCCGGTAGACGGCCGCGCTGTAGCGCTCGTAGGCCTCGCCGAGCGCCTTCACGAAGGCGGCGTTCCAGTCCACGGCGACGCCCGCGGTCTGTCGCGGGGCGCTCGCGTCGCTGAAGCCGGTCGTGTCGCAGGTGGCCGCGAGATAGTAGGGCGCGGGGAACGACTCGGCCTCCCCGAGTTCGCCGACGACGCCGACGCGGTCGTCGAGGCCGCGCTCTGCGCGCTCGGCCGCCTCGTCGAGCGAGCGCGGGTCGCTGGTCAGCGAGAGCTCGCGGTCCTGCGCCGGCACGCAGCGACACCCCGGGAGCGGCAGGAAGTGCCGCTCGGCGTGCGGGACCTCGATCACGCCGCCGAGCAGCGTCGAGGGCTCGTCCGCGGCCAGTCGCGCGGCCTCGCGTCCGGCGATCGCGCCGGCGAAGCGCGCCACCGTCGGGTCGGCGCCGGCCTCGCCGCCGGTCTCCTCGACGTTGGCCGCGACGCGCCCCCGGAGGCAGTCGTAGCAGCCGGTGTCCGGACCGTACCCGGAGACGGCGGCCCGGACGCCCGGCACGGCGTGGCCGCCGACCCCGCCCAGCTCGACGGCCAGCCACGGCGTCTCGCTCTCGCGGGCGACGGCGTTCGCCGCCTCGAACGCCGTCGCGCCCGCGTCGGCGACGACGACGGCCAGGTCGACGGCGTCCAGGTCGCCCGGTCCGACGGTCCTCGCGTCGCAGTCCACGTCGGCGCACGCCGCGGCGACGGCGAGCGCGGCGGGGCCCTCGCCCACGACTCCGAGTGTCATGCGCGGTCACAGGCCGGTCGGCGAGAAAAAGACACTGGGTGCGGGCGGGCGCCCGCGGCCACGTCCCGCATCGCGTCGCGTCACGTCACGCCGCGTCGAGCATGGTCCGTGCGAGGGTGGCGAGGTCCGCGGCCTCGGCGTCGCGGAGCCGGTCGTCGCCCAGCAGGAGGCGGAGCCGCGGCCGCCCGACGTCGATGGGGACCTTCTCGGTGTCGATGACGCCCACGTCCTCGAGCTTGGTCTTGGTCCGGGAGAACGTCGCCTTGCTGGCGATGCCGACGTCCTCGCCCCACTTGCTGATGTCGTAGAGCAGTTCGCGGTTCTTGGCCGCCACCAGGAGGCTGATCGTCACCTCGTCGAGTTCGTCGTCGCCGCGAACCGTCCCCAGCGCGTCGAGCATCGCCTCGAAGTCGCTGGCGGTCTCGGCGCCGATGTCCCGTTCGAGCGTGGCGCGGACTTCCGAGAGCGGCGGCGTCCGCAACTGGTAGGCGGGGGCGGCCGCCCAGCGCTCGTCGAAGCGGTCGGTGGCGCGCCCCACGAACGACTCGTCGGTCGTGACGAGGCCGGCCACGCGGTCGCCGGCCTCGACGACCGAGACCACGGCGTCTCCGGTGACGAGCAGGGTGCCGCTCCCGGCCTCGCCCGTCCGGAGTTCCAGGGCGCCGTCGGCGATCAGGTCGGCGGCGGAGCCGGCCACGACGAAGTCGTCCATGACGTGCTTGAGCGTGTCCTCGGGAGCGAGCAACCGGACCGAGGCGTCGCCGTCGAGGCCGCCGAGGACCGACACGAGGTCCTCGATCGTCTCGGCGGATGGACTGACCGCGAACACGTCCCCAGTGGCATCAGAGAGAACCGCACGGAGAACGTCGCTCACGGTCGCTTCGTGGAGATTCTCGTCCATATCGTGGCCGAATGTATGCCACCAACCGTATTTAATTTTAACGACGATTCGGTGTCGAAATGACGGGTGCGACGAACGCCGCGGTCGTCACTCCTTCCGGTACTTTCGGTGACTCGACGCGTCGATATAACTGGCGTCTGCTATAGTAGCGTTTGTAACTATCTGCACACCGGTCGGTCAGATCCGTCGAGAGCAGTCGTGACAGCCACCTGCAGTCGATGCCGGCCGCGAAGAATTACAAACGCTACTATACTATCGTCGCGTGTCGGATCGCACCGGGCGGTCGGTCGCCGGCGTCTGCCGGGGGCGCCGACGGCCGCCGTCGGGGCGTCTCTCGCGCCCCGGAATCCGCTGACCGACAGTGTATTGAACGGGGGGTGCCGATGCCCGGACATGCACCGCGACTACCTGCGCGAGGCCGATCCCGAGGTCGCCGACGCCCTCGACGCCGAGGTCGAGCGACAGCGGGAGACGCTCGCGATGATCGCCAGCGAGAACTACGCCAGTCGTGCGGTCCTCGAGGCACAGGGGTCAGTGCTGACGAACAAGTACGCGGAGGGGTACCCCGGTGCCCGGTACTACGCCGGGTGCGAGCACGTCGACACGGTCGAGCAGCTCGCCATCGACCGCGCCAAGGAGCTCTGGGGCGCCGAACACGTCAACGTCCAGCCCCACTCCGGCTCCCAGGCCAACATGGGCGTCTACCTCGCGGTCCTCGACCCGGGCGACAAGATTCTCTCGCTCGACCTGACCCACGGCGGCCACCTCTCGCACGGCCACCAGGCCAACTTCGCCGGGAAGCTCTACGACGTCGAGCACTACGAGGTCGACGCGGAGACGGGTCGCATCGACTACGACGCCGTTCGCGAGCAGGCCGAGGCGTTCGACCCGGACGTCGTCGTCTCCGGGTACTCCGCCTACCCGCGCGAGGTCGAGTGGGAGCGCATCCAGGACGCCGCCGACGCCGCCGACGCCTACCACCTCGCCGACATCGCCCACATCACGGGGCTGGTCGCGGCGGGCGTCCACCCCTCGCCCGTCGGCGTCGCCGACTTCGTCACCGGGTCGACCCACAAGACCATCCGCGCGGGCCGGGGCGGCATCATCATGTGCGGCGAGGAACACGCCGACGCCGTCGACAGCGCCGTCATCCCCGGGATGCAGGGCGGGCCGCTGATGCACAACGTCGCGGGGAAGGCCGTCGGGTTCGCGGAGGCGCTCGAACCGTCGTTCGAGACCTACGCCCGGCAGGTCGTCGACAACGCGAAGGCGCTCGCCGAGACCTTCCGGGAGGCGGGCCTCTCGCTCGTCTCCGGCGGCACCGACACCCACCTCGTGCTCGCCGATCTGCGGGACTCCCACCCCGACACGACCGGCAAGGCGGCCGAGGAGGCCCTGGAGGAGGTCGGCATCGTCCTGAACGCCAACACGGTCCCGGGCGAGACGCGCTCGCCGTTCGTCGCCAGCGGCATCCGCGCGGGGACGGCCGCGCTCACCACTCGCGGTTTCGAGGAGGACGCGATCCGCCGCGTCGGCGAACTCATCGTCGACGTCGTCGACGACGTGGACGACGAGGACCGCAAGGCCGACGTCGCGGCCGAGGTCCGATCGCTCTGTGCCGACCACCCGCTCTACGAGTGAGCGGCTTAGGGTGCGACTAGCCTTACGCCTTCGCCCAGATGGCGGTGACTGTGCGATCACAACTCGCCGGTCACCACCATGCACGATAACGAACACGACGCCGGGACGGACGCCCAGCGACGCAGTCGACGGACCTTCCTCGCGGTCGCGGGCGGGGCGGGCGCGGCGCTCCTCGCGGGGTGTGCGGACAAACTCCCGACCGGGGGTCGCTCGAACGGGACCGGGACCGATCCGGCCACGGAGATGACGCGTCCCGCCGGCGACCACGAGGCGGACGTCGTCGGTCTGATGCTCCACGGGTCGGAGTCGGACCTCGCGTTCGAGGTGACGGTCCAGAACCGAGGCGAGATGGGGTACGTCGACTGGTGGCAGGTCGAGCCGGCCGACGACACCGTCGGCAACGACGATCCCATCCACCGGCAGGAGACCCAGGTCACCGACAGCGAGACGACGACGACGCCCGTCGGCGCAATCGACGCCGACGTCGTCGTGGTCCGCGCCCACCACAGCGTGGGCGGCTACGGGGGACAGGCCGTGGTCGCCCGCCCCGCCGAGGGACGGCTCGGGGTGGCGTGGCAGGGAGCGGAGCCGGCCCCGCAGGGCGATTTCTCGTTCGACGCCGAGTCCTGACCGTCGTTCCGCGAATCCAGGGGGTTGAAGAACGTTCCCACCCCGGGATCAGACATGGCCGAGATCATCGACGGCAACGCCGTCGCGGACCGGGTGAAGGCCGACCTGGCCGACGGCATCGAGACGCTGACGGACGCGGGCGTGGCGCCGGGGCTGGCGACCGTGCTGATGAGCGACGACCCCGCGAGCGAGACCTACGTCTCGATGAAGCAGCGGGACTGCGAGGAGGTGGGCATCAACGGCATCCACGTGGAACTCGACACGGACGCGCCGGCCCAAGACCTGTTCGACACCATCGACGACCTGAACGAGGACGACGACGTCCACGGCATCCTCGTGCAGGATCCGGTGGCAGAGCACGTCGACTACCGCGAGGTCATCGAGCGCATCGACCCCGCGAAGGACGTCGACGGGTTCCACCCGACCAACGTCGGGCGCCTCGTCGCCGGCTCGCCGACGTTCAAGCCGTGTACGCCCCACGGCATCCAGGTGCTCCTGGACGAGTACGGCGTCGAGACCGAGGGCGCCGACGCGGTGGTGCTCGGGCGCTCGCGCATCGTCGGCAAGCCGATGGCGAACCTGCTCATGCAGAAGGCGCCGGGCGGCAACGCGACGGTGACGGTGTGTCACTCGCGGACGGCCGACCTCGCGGCCAAGACCCGGCAGGCGGACATCCTCGTCGCCGCCGTCGGCGTCCCCGGCATGGTCGACGGCTCGATGATCAAGGAGGGGGCGACGGTCATCGACGTCGGCATCACGCGCGTCGACGCCGACACCGAGAAGGGCTACGAGCTCGTCGGCGACGTCGACTTCGAGAGCGCGGTCGACCGGGCCGGCGCCATCACGCCCGTCCCGGGCGGCGTCGGACCCATGACCCGCGCCATGCTGCTCTACAACGCCGTGAAGGCCGCCAGCCAGCAGACCGGCGTCGCGGTCGACCTGCCGTAGACCAGTGCCCGAACGCGTCTCGCCCGTCGAATTCGTCGCCCGGAACGGCGGCGCCGTCGTGCACCGGCCGCCCGTCGAGCAGGACCCCGAGGCGTTCGCGAGCGCGGTCGACGCCGACGGCGCGTGGGGCGTCGGCACGCTCGTCGAGCACCGCGGTCGCGTCCTGCTCGTCAGGGAGGGCGACACCTGGCTGTTGCCGGGCGGGCTGTGCGAACCGGACGAGTCGCACGTCGAGGGCGCGGTCCGGGAGACTTACGAGGAGACGGGGCTGGCCGTCCGGGTCCACGACCTGGCGGCCGTCACGGTGCGCACCGTCGCCCGCGGCGACGCGACGGCCGAGTTCTACTTCGCGACCTTCCGGGCGACGCCCGCCGGCACGGACGTGACGCCGGCCGCCGATCCCGGCCTCCCGGGCGAGGCGGTCGACGAGGCGGCGTGGCACCGCTCGCTCCCGGACGCGACGCTCCACCGCGACCTCCTGCTCCGGCTCCGCAGCGGGGGCCGGCGGTCGGTCCGGGAGGACTGACCCCGCTCTTCGCCTCAGATCACGTCTCGCTCGCGGAGTTCGGCCAGGCGGTCCCGGGAGAGCCCGAGTTCCTCACCGAGCACTTCCGCCGTGTGCTCGCCGTGACGCGGCCCCAGGTGGTCGACCTCGCCGTCGGTCCGGGAGAACTTCGGGACGGTGTTGGCCGTCTTCAGGGGGCCGACGTCCGGGTCGTCGACCGACACGATGTCGTCGCGCGCGGCGTACTGCTCGTCCTCGAAGACGTCGCTCATGTCGTAGACGGGGGCGACGACCGCCCCGCCCGCCTCGAGCTGGTCGAGCGCCTCCTCGGTGGTGCGCTCGCGGGTCCAGTCCTCGATCACGGCGTCGAGTTCGTCGGCGTGCTCGACGCGCGCGGCGTTGGTGGCGAACCGCTCGTCCTCGGTCAGGTCGGGGCGTCCGATGGCCGCGGCCAGGTTCGCGAAGATGCTCGGCGCGGAGGCCGACAGCGCGACGTAGCCGTCGGCGGTCTCGTAGACGTTCCGGGGCGCGGCGCTGGGATGGTGGTTCCCCCGTCGCTCGCTCACCTCGCCGAGCCTGTCGTACCGCTCGACGTCGCCGGGGAACAGCCGAAACAGCGCCTCGTACAGCGAGACGTCGACTACCTGGCCCTCGCCGCTCCGGTCGCGCTCGTAGAGGGCGGCGAGCAGCGACTGGACGGCGAACAGCCCGGCCACCATGTCGGCGAGGCTGACGGGCGGGAGCAGCGGCCGCCGGTCGGGCCAGCCGTTGCGGTTCGCGAACGTGGAGATGGCCTCGGCGACGGTCCCGAAGCCCGGCCGGTCGGCCTTCGGCCCGGTCTGTCCGTAGCCGGAGATGCGGACCAGGACGAGTTCCTCGTTGGCCTCGCGGAGGTCATCGTACCCCAGCCCCCAGCGTTCGAGGGTGCCGGGCCGGAAGTTCTCGATCACGGCGTCGGCCGCCGCCGCGAGGTCGAGTGCGATCTCTCGTCCCTCGTCCGTCGAGAGGTCGAGCGTGATGCAGCGCCTGTTGCGCCCGAGCGACTTCCACCACAGCGAGGTCCCCTCGACCTTCGGCGGCCAGTCGCGCACCGGGTCCTCGTGGTCCGGGTGTTCGACCGTCACGACGTCGGCGCCGTAGTCGGCGAGCTGTGCGGTCGCGAAGCCGCCGCTGATGATCCCCGAGAGGTCGAGAATCGAGAGGCCGTCGAGCGGTCCGCTCATGCCCTCGCCACCGGGGGCGTGGGGTTAAGCCAACCGGTCGAGTCGGTCCTGCGCCGTGGCGAGCGCGTCCTCGTCGTCGGCGAGCGACCGGGTCAGGTCGCGCGTGGCCCGCACCAGCGTCTCGGCCTCCGCGACCGGGACGTCGCCCTCCAGCGCCCGGACCCGGCGCGCGTGGTCGCTCAGCCGCTCCAGCACCTGGCCGACCGGTCCCGTGGCCTCGCCGCCGAGGTAGGTCCTGACATCGGTGCGGTACTGGTCGACGGCCTCCGCCACCGCCAGCCCGCGCGCCTCGCGCATCGACTCCGGCACCGCATCCGCGTCCGGGCGCTCGCCGAAGTCGGCGCCCCGGAGCAGCGAGAAGAAGTACAGCTCCTCGGCCTCGCTCGGCGCGAACGACCGGCCGACGATGTCGGCGGCGTGGACCAGTTCCAGCGCGGCGAGGTAGGTGTCGTCGAGGGGCTGTAACTCGCCGGCGTGGATGAATCCCACTCGGCGGGCGTACTCCCGGCAGGCCGACTTCGCCACGTCGACCGCCTCCCGGAGGTCGTCGCGGTCCAGCGCCTCGCGCGCGGCCGTCAGGTTCAGCGACGCCGTGCCCGCAGTGTGTTCGGTCCGCTCGTCGACCCCGACGCTCCGGAGGCTCCCGCAGGCGGGGCAGTTGACGCTCCCGGTCTCGTAGTACGACCACCGCGTCCCGCACTCGGTGCACTCGCGCTCGCCGCGGATTCGCATGGCCGTCACTACCCGCGGCGGCGCCAAAACTCCCGCGGCTCGTGGACGCGGCGCCGAGTAAGTTTCATCCGTCGCCCGCCCCCAGCGTCAGGCATGCGTAGCGAAGAAGAGATCCGCGAGCAGTACGAGTTCCTCAAGGACGAACTGGACGACGAGGACATGCGCCACGAGGGAATCAGGCAGATGTTCACCTACTACAAGCGCGCGCTCGGATGGGTGCTCGAAGAGGAGTACATCTGACCCCGCCCGACCCGCCGCAGTCGGTACCTTTATGTCTATCCGACCGCTGGTGTCAGGTGACGCTTCGCTTTGGAGGGCCGAAGCGTCAGCGGGGACCAATTCAGGGC
>JBDGSV010000037.1:0-16445 GCA_042217375.1 Haloarculaceae archaeon
TGATGATCTCGATGGCGTCGAACGGACACTTCTCGACGCAGATGCCGCAGGTCTCGCCCAGGCAGATCTCCTCGCTGATCGAGATCTGGTCCGGTGCGCCCTCGAACTCGCCCTCGGCGCCGGCGCGCTCCTCCCGGGTGACGATGCACTCCTTGCCGGTCCGGTTCGGCGGGCAGAAGTTGGCACACTCGTAGTTGCACCGGTCGGGCTGGCACCGGTCCAGGTCGACGACGGCGATGCTGTCCTCGGCCATCGTCAGAGGCCGGCCCCGTTCGTGAGGAGAATCGCCCAGCAGATGAACCAGAGCGCGAACGTCATGAACGCGACGTAGAGATAGTCCTTCGCGGAGAAGTCCTCCACGTCGACGCCCAGCACCTGGAGGACGGGGAACTGCACGATCACCGCCCCGACCACCACGTACACGGCCAGCGTGTCGGTCGGGCTGCCGGCGACGACCGAGGTGACCAGCGCCCCCACGACGCCCATCACGGCGGCGAGCGTCGTCACCGTGAGGCCGCGGATGTGGGCCGCCCGGTCCTCGAGCGTGTCCGTTGCCATACCCTCACTCGACCACCCGTGGTGAAAAGGAGTTCGCTTGACCCGCTCGCGGCCCGGCGCGGCCGCCCGCTGGCGAATACCCGACACGTTTGCCTCAACCTTTATACCTCTCGCACCTCTCCGGTGTGGTAACGATGGCTGACCAAACTGCCGAGGCGATCTCGGATCTGCCGCCGAGTGCGAAGCTGGTCTACAAGGTCCTAGAGTACAACGGTCCGCTCACACAGAAGGGGATCGTCGAGGAGTCGATGCTCTCCGCGCGGACGGTCCGCTACGCGCTCGAACGGCTCGAAGAGATCGAAGTCGTCGACGAAGACGTCTACTTCGCCGACGCTCGCCAGAACCTCTACGAACTCAACGTCGACACCGCGGCCGCCGACGGCGGCGAACACGCCGCCTGCTGCGACGACTAACTTCTTCTCCGGTCACTGACGGCGAGACCCCGACGCCCGGCTACGGCGACCACCCGCAGACGGAACACTCGGTCGCCTCGAGGTCGTGGAGACCACTACATTCGGGACACTGCTTCTTGTTGTAGTTCCGGTCCCAGGTCCCGCTCTCGGTTTCGTGCCCGCGCTGCGAGAGGAACTCGTCGAAAAGGTCGTCGTTCGTGGTCGCCATACGTGCTACTGTATGCCACACTCGACCATAAGTCTATGGTCAGTTCCTCGCGAGTGGGAGCGATCCGAGGCACGTATCTCCGACGGCGACGACCGCGCCGTCGTCCGGCTTCAGAGGTCGTAGAGGTCGCCGTACTTGCTGGAGACGTAGTCGAGGAAGGGGTCGGCAGTGAGCGGGTCGCCGGTGGCGCGCTCGATCAGGTCGTCGGTCGTGTAGCGCTGGCCGTGCCGGTGGACGTGCTCGGTGAGCCAGTCGTGGAGGGCGTCGAACTCGCCCGCCCGGATCTGGTCGTCGAGGTCGCCGACGTCGTCCGAGGCCGCCGCGAACAGCTGTGCCGCCAGCACCGACCCCAGCGTGTAGGTCGGGAAGTAGCCGAAGTTGCCGTGGCTCCAGTGGATGTCCTGCAGGCAGCCCTCGGCGTCGGTGTCGGGCCGGACGCCGAGGTACGACTCCATCCGGTCGTTCCAGACCTGCGGGACCTCGGCGACCTCGAGGTCGCCCGCGACGAGGTCGCGTTCGATCTCGAACCGGAGCACGATGTGCATGTGGTAGGTCAGTTCGTCCGCCTCGACCCGGATGAGATTGTCGTCGTACACCTGGTTCGCGGCCTCGTAGGCCTGTTCGGGAGCGACGCCCGAGACCGAGGGGAACCGCGACTGCACGCGGGACAGGAACAGCCCCCACCAGGCCCGCGAGCGCGCGACGTGGTTCTCCCAGAGCCGCGACTGGGACTCGTGGACCGTCAGTCCGCGGTCCTCGCCGAGCGGCGTCCCGTAGTCGTCCCGCGGGAGCCCGAGCGTGTAGGTCGCGTGGCCGAACTCGTGGACCGTCGAGGCCAGCGCGTCCAGCGGGTCGTGCTCGTCGAACCGCGTGGTGATGCGGGCGTCGAACTGGTTCCCCGTGGTGAAGGGGTGGGTCGAGGTGTCGAGGCGGCCGTGCGACCAGTCGTAGCCGAGCAGGTCGAGCGCGTCGCGGGAGAGGTCCTCCTGGACGTCCGGCTCGAAGGTGCCCTCGAAGGCGTCCACCGCGAGGTCGACGTCGCTGTCGCCCACCGCGTCGATCAGGTCGACCAGCTCCTCGCGCAGGCGGTCGAGGATGCGCTCTGCGGTCGCCAGGTCGAGGTACGGTTCGTAGTCGTGGAACAGCACCTCGTAGGGCTCCGCGTCGGGGTCGATGTGCGCCGCGTACTCGCGCTTGAGGTCGAGCAACCGCTCCAGCGTCGGGGCGAAGCTGTCGAAGTCGTCCTCGGCGCGGGCCTCCTCCCAGACCGGCAGCGCCTCGGAGGACGCTTCGGAGATCTCCTCGACCAGGTCCGTCGGGACGCGGGCCGCACGCTCGTACTGGCGGCGAATCTCCCGGACGGTCGCCGCCCGCGCACCCGTCACCTCGCCGTCCAGGTCGTCCAGCAGGTCGCCCACTCTGTCGTCGGTGAGGTGCTCGTGGGCGGTCGCTGACAGCGCCGAGAGCTGCCTGGACCGCGCGGGCGTGCCGCCCTCGGGCATCGTCACCTGCTGGTCCCAGCTGAGGACGTGCTGTGCGTCCTGGAGTGCGTGTACGCGTCGGTACGTCTCGACCAGCTCGTCGTAGGCAGCGGGCGCGTCGCCGCTCGCCGTCGAGTCGGACGCCATGTCCCGACCGTGGGACGGGACGGTATTCAATCCACGCGACGCGCGGTCAGCCGGCCAGCGTCTCCGCGACCGCGCGGTAGGTCGTGGCACAGCGCTCCAGCACCGCGAGCGAGACGCTCTCGTCGGCCGTGTGGGCCTCGCCCGGTTCGGACGGCCCGCAGACGACGCACTCGGTGCCGGCCCCGGCCAGCCACCCCGCGTCGGTGGCGTGGGGCTTGACGACGAACTCGGGGGCGGACGCCTGGACGGCGGTCGCGGCGGCCAGCACCGTCTCGGCGAACGCCTCGTCCCCGCAGGCCATCGGCGGGAGGTCCTGGTCGACCGTCCAGGAGACCCCGGCCACGTCCTCGACGCGCTCGACGGCCGCGCGCTCGCCGGGGACCGTCCGCTCGTCGACGGTCACCGTGCACCGCTCGGGGACGACGTTCCAGGCGGTCCCGCCCTCGATGCCGGTCACCACGACGCTCCCCTCGACGGCGTGTCCGAGCACCTCCGCGGTCGGGGCGTCCAGATCGCGGAGGACGTCGACGGACTCGCAGGCGCGGTAGACGGCGTTCTCGCCCGCACCCGGTTCGCTGGCGTGGGCGGCGTCCCCCCGGGCGAGGACGGTCGACCCGCGCCGTCCCCGGTGGGCGACGGCGACGTCGGTGACGCCCGGCGCCGAGTAGCCCGTCGAGCCCTCGCCGACGACGGCGTAGTCCGGTGCGAACCCGGCGTCGACCGCGTGCCGTGCGCCCACGCCGCCGACCTCCTCGCCGACGAAGGAGGCGAAGACCAGTTCGCCGGCCGGGTCGCTGTCGCGGAAGGCGCACATCGCGGCCGCGACCGCGCCCTTCATGTCCGCGGCGCCCCGGCCGGAGAGGCGGCCGTCGCGCTCCTCGACGACGTACCCGTCCGGGCCGACCTGCGCGTCGTCCGGCGGCACCACGTCGTGGTGGCCGACGAGCGCGAGCGAGGCGGCTCCGGGACCGGGCTTGCGGGCGAAGACGTTCCCGCCGTTCGGGGCGTCGTCGCGGGTCACTGCGGCGTCGGTGTGCTCGCGGAGCCACGCCTCGATGCGGTCGCCCGCGGCCGTCTCGTCCTCGTGGCTCGGTATCGAGACCAGGTCGCGCGCAAGGTCGGCGACGTCCATGCGGGATCGGGGCGTGGCCCGGCCTAAGACCTGTCGGCGGACCGCGTTCATCACGGGCCTTATGAACGATCACCGCCAATCCGGGATATGAACGTCGTACCGGACACGAGCGTGATCATCGACGGCCGCGTCTCGGCGCAGGTGGAGTCCGGCGACCTCGCCGGGGCCACCGTCTACGTCCCGGAGGCGGTCGTCGCCGAGCTCGAGTCCCAGGCCAACGACGGCCAGGAGAGCGGGTGGCAGGGGCTGGAGGAACTCCAGCGGCTGGTCTCGCTCGCCGACGAGCGCGAGGTGACCGTCGAGTACGTGGGCGAGCGCCCGCGGGCCAGCGAGCGCCGCGGCGCCGAGGAAGGCGAGATCGACGCCGTCATCCGCGACGTCGCCGCGGAGTTCGACGCCCGCCTGCTGACGAGCGACGTCGTCCAGAGCGAGGTCGCCAGGGCCAAGGGCATCGAGACGTCGTACTTCGAGCCGCGGAGCCGCGACGTCGAGCACCTCGCCATCGAGCGGTTCTTCGACGACCAGACGATGAGCGTCCACCTGCGGGTCGGCTCCCGCCCGAAGGCCAAGCGCGGCGAGATCGGCGACATGCACTACGAGGAGATCCGGTCCGAGGTCTCCACGGAGGCCGACCTCAAGGAGTGGGCGCGCGACGTCGAGAACGGCGCCCGCGAGAACCCCGACGGCTTCGTCGAACTCGCGGAGCCGGGCATGACCATCGTCCAGTTCCGCGACTACCGCATCGCCGTCGCCCGGCCGCCGTTCGCCGACGCCATGGAGATCACGGCCGTCCGCCCCATCGTCAAGACCGACCTCGAAGAGTACGAGTTCGCCGACGAACTCAAGGACCGGCTCCTCGAACGCCAGCGCGGCGTCCTCATCTCGGGAGCTCCCGGGGCGGGGAAGTCCACGTTCGCCCAGGCCGTCGCGGAGTTTCTCGCCGGTCACGACTTCGCGGTCAAGACCATGGAGAAACCGCGCGACCTCCAGGTCGGGCCGGACATCACCCAGTACACCGAACTCGCCGGGGAGATGGCCAAGACCGCCGACTCGCTGCTGATGGTCCGCCCCGACTACACCATCTACGACGAGGTGCGGAAGACGAGCGACTTCGAGGTGTTCTCGGACATGCGGCTCGCGGGCGTCGGGATGGTCGGCGTGGTCCACGCGACCCGGGCGATCGACGCCCTCCAGCGGCTGGTCGGGCGCGTCGAACTCGGGATGATCCCGCAGGTCGTCGACACCGTCGTCTACATCGAGGCCGGCGAGGTCGACACGGTCTACGACGTCACGACCGAGGTGAAAGTCCCCGAGGGCCTGATGGAGGAGGACCTCGCGCGCCCGGTCATCATGGTCCGGGACTTCGAGACCGACGAGCCGGCCTACGAGATCTACACATTCAACCGCCAGGTCGTCACCGTCCCGATCGGCGACGAGAGCACGACCCGCGAGTCCGGCGTCGACCGCATCGCCCGTCAGGAGGTCGAACGCGAGATCCGATCGGTGGCCCGGGGCCACGTCGAGGTCGAACTCCAGGGCGCCAACCGCGCGGTGGTCTACGTCGAGGAGGACGACATCTCGCAGGTCATCGGCAAGGGCGGCGGCCGCATCAGCGACATCGAGAACCGCCTCGGCATCGACATCGACGTCCGGACCCTCGACGAACGGCCCGGCGGCGCCGGGCAGGCGGGCGGCCACGGCAGCCGCGGCGGCCACGGCGGACGCCCGTCCGGCGAGATCGTCACGCCCGAGGTCACGTCCCGGCACGTCCGCATCCCGCTCGACGAGCACGCCGGCGAGACCGTCGAGATCCAGGCCGACGGGGAGTACCTGTTCACCGCCACCGTGAGCCGGAGCGGCGAGGTCCAGGTCTCGCGCGGCAGCGCCATCGCCGAGGAACTGGAGGACGCGATCGACCGCGGGAAACAGATCACGGTCGCTCCACAGTAGGCGCGACCTACCCGAGTGACAGGTCCGATCGTCGGATATTTTCCACGCGGTGAGACCGATGGTAAGCCGCTATTACCCAGGAGCGCCTCTCTCCGGGTGCGATGGAATTGAAACGGCTACTCACAGACGACGACGCGGTGTCACCGGTGATTGGTGTCATCCTGATGGTTGCCATTACCGTCATCCTGGCGGCGGTCATCGGCACGTTCGTGCTGGGGCTGGGCGACCAGGTACAGGACAACGCGCCGCAGGCGAGCTTCACGTTCAACTACAAGGAGGGAAGCACCGCGGCCGACAGCTGGGGGACGAGCGCCTCCGGGAGCGGCGACGGGTTGCTGACGATCACCCACGACGGCGGTGACAAGATCGCGGCCGACAGTCTCGCTGCCGTCGGCTCCTCGATCTCGGCGGACCCCGCGGCGTTCACCGACGGAACCGGGCCCTTCAGCACGGGCGACACCATGTCTGCGGGCGACTCGGCGACGCTGGCTATCGCCAACGGCGACACGATCCGCGTCGTCTGGACCTCGGCGTCCGGCGGCAACTCCGCGACCATCGGCAAGTTCGTCGGCCCGAGCGCCTGAGTTCGACGGCAGTCCTCTTTTCGGTGCGCCCGCCGCGCCGCGGTCTCACCCGATCGTGACGAGCGCGGCCCCGGCGACGACGAAGACGGCCCCGGCGACCACGCCGCGCGTGACGCGTTCGAGGTCGCCGAGCAGGAAGTAGGCGAAGACGGCCGTGAACAGCGGCGCGGTCGCCGCGAGCGGGTCGACGACGACGACGCGGCCGGCGGGGTGGCGGAAGGCGGCGAACAGCGAGACGAGTGCGACGGCCGTGAGCGTCCCGCTGACGGCGAAGTAGCCGTAGGTGCGCCGTGGCATCTCGAGCAGGTCGGTCCGGCCGCGGACGACGGCGTAGCCGGTCAGCGCGACGAGCGCCGCGGTCTCGTTGAGCGCCACGGCCTCCAGCGAGGTGGTCGCGGTCGTCTCGAAGCCGTAGCGCCGGAGGACGTTCCCGACGGCGAACATGGCCGCCGCGGACACGGGGAGGAGGAGGTCGCGCGGCTCCCACCCCTCGATGTCCCCGCCCTTCGCGAGCGCGAGGACGACGAGGCCGCCCACCAGCACGACGACGCCGGCCGCCGTCAGGAGCGAGGGCGCCTCGCCGAGAAAGAGCACCGCGAGGAGGGTCGCGAACAGCGGCCGGGTCGAGATGGCGGCGCTGTTGACGCTCGCCCCGACGCGGTCGACGCCGGCGAAGACGGCGATGCGACCGAGCGCCGTCCCGATGAAGCCGGCGACGACGAACAGCGCGAGCGTCCCGAGGGTCAGTCCGGGGAACAGGCCGGCGCCCGCGGCCCGGTCGGGCGTGAGCGACGGCAACAGGTTCAGGACGTAGAGCGCGACGAGCGCGAGCCAGTAGAGCGTCGAGTCGACCGCGACGACGACGAGGGCGGCCTGGAGCGGGCCGCCGCCCGCGCTCATTCCTCGCTTCGAGAAGACGGGCGCGAGCCCCCACAGGAGCGCGGGGACCATCGCGAGCGCGTAGACTTCGACCGGCGCAGAGAGCACGGACGAGCCGTCGCGTGGCGGGGTCAAAGAGTCGACGGTAGCGGCATCGGCCCGGGACCGGACGGCGATCGATCGGGCGCGGCTGCCGTCGAAATCGGGAGCCACGCCGTTTATGAGGGCGGGTCGCCATACTCCAGCAATGACCCAACCGGAAGTGACCCGGCTGTTCGGTGGGCCGGGGAGCGGGAAGACGACCGCTCTACTCGACCGGGTGGAGACGCTCCTCGAAGACGAGGACGTCGACGTCAAGGACGTCCTCGTGGTGTCCTACACCCGGGCGGCGGCCGCCGAGATCCGCGAGCGCCTGGCCGAGCGCCTCGAAGAGAACCCGCGCGCACTGCGCGGGAACGTCTCGACGATGCACGCCAAGGCGTACGAGCTGTTGAACCTCTCGCGGGGCGACGTGGTCGGCGAGTCCGACAAGGAAGCGTTCTGCGAGGAGTACGGCGTCCCCTACGAGGACGAGTACGAGGGGTCGCGGCGGCGGTCGGCCCGCTCGACGACGCTGGGGAACAAGATCATCGCCACGAGCCAGTGGCTCCAGCGCACGCGCCGCGACGTGGCCGACTGGTACGACGTCCCCTTCCAGTGGAACGTCGACGAGGTCCGGCTTCCGCCGGACGTCGACCCCAACGCACAGACGGGGAACAAGTACACCCCGACGTGGCCGTCGAGCGACGACCGCATCGACGTGCCCGAGGTCATCCGCGGCTGGCGCAACTACAAGGGCCAGCACGACCTCGTCGGGTTCGCCGACATGCTCGAACGGGTCGAGCAGCGCTCGCTGCTCCCCCGGGTCGACTACCTCGTCATCGACGAGTTCCAGGACATCACCACCCTCCAGTACGCCGTCTACGAGGAGTGGAAACCGCACATGAAGAAGGTCCTGATCGCCGGCGACGACGACCAGGTCGTCTACGCCTGGCAGGGCGCCGATCCCGACCTCCTGCTCGACGAACACGTCGACGACGATGTCGTCCTGCCCAACTCCTACCGGCTCCCCTCCCGCATCCTCAACGTCGTCAACCGGGAGGTCAGGCACATCACCAAGCGGCAGGAGAAAGACCTCCGCCCGCGCAAGGAGGGCGGGCGCGTCGAGGCGGTCGCCAGTCCCTCGATGCTCGACCTGGTCCGGAACGTCCGGTCGACCGTCGAGACGGACGACGGCGACGTCCTGGTGCTGTTCCGGGCGCGCTACCAGATGTTCCAGTTCATCGACGAGTTCATCGGCGAGGGCATCCCCTTCTCCTGTCTCACCGACCAGCGGATGTGGACCGACCGGCTGCGGGGCTACGTGCGCGCGGTCGAGAAACTGGACGCTGACGAACCGATCGACGGCCTGGAGGCGCGCCGCCTGGCAGAGATGCTCGCCGACTCGGCGTTCGGCACGGGCGAGCGCGACGACATGTTCGACGCCATCGACGCCCTCCAGGACGAGGAGGGCGTCGAGGACCTCACCGACATGGAGGTCGCGCCGTCGTTCGTCACCGAGTACGCGCCCTTCGCCCCGGGTCCCGCGTCCGCGGCGGACATGCTCTCCCGGGTGTCGAACTACCAGGAGCGCTCGGTCGACGCCTACTTCGCCGGCGACTACCAGGACGTCGACCCGACCCGGGTCCGCCTGGGCACGATCCACTCCGCCAAGGGCCGCGAGGCCGACCACGTGTTCATGGCCACCGACCTCACCGAGAAGGTGGTCGAGCAGATGGCCGCGACCGTCGACGATGTGGACGACGCCGACGTCCCCGAGTTCGACAAGCGGACCGACCCCGTGCCGGTGCTCACCGACAACGAGCGCCGGGTGTTCTACGTCGGGATGTCGCGGGCGCGCGAGCGGCTCGTCCTCCTGGAGAACCTGGTCGACGGCGCGCCGACGCTCCCCGTCGACGTCCTCCTGCACAACGAACTGACCGACCGGTCGCTGGAGGACCTCGTCACCGAGGCACAGGAGCCCCAGCAGGCCGCAGAACGGGCCGACTGACCCGGAGCCGGGTCACTCTCCGCCGTGGCTGTCCTCGAGCGTGCCGTACCGCTCCTCGACGAGTTCGCCGTAGCGCGCCAGGAACGTCTCTCGCGAGCACTCGCCGGCGCCGGCCGCTTCGAGGAGCCCCTCGAGTTCGGCCCGCGGCTGGTGGCACAGGTCGCGGTGGCAGGGTTTGCAGAGGTACTCGAACGCCTTGTCCGTCCGCTCCCACCGGTTGCCGTACTTGTCGTACTCGCGGGCGTCGGCACGTTCGAGCGTGGTTCCACAGGCGACGCAGGTCACGTCCCCGTTCCCGGTCCGCGAGCCGAACATGCCCGGACGTACCCCGCCGCTCCACTTAGCCTTTGTCGAGTCGGCATCGACCCACGACCGACCATTTATCCTTCGACCCGCCCACGTCCCCGTATGCAAATCAAGTCCCGACACCACCTCCGTGACGACGAGGTCCGCGACCTGACCGAGACGCTCGGGGACGCACTCGGCGTCGACGTCGACGCCGACGCGGTCGAGGAGGTCGCGTTCTCGGACACCGACCGGACGGTCTATCTCGTGGACGGCGAGCCCCTGATCGCGACCTTCGACGGCGAGCCGTTCCTCACCGTCCGCGGCGCGAACGAACTCGATCCCGAGCGGCGCCTGGTCACCGTCGACGCCGGTGCGGTCTCGTTCGTCAGCGACGGCGCGAACGTGATGCGACCGGGCATCGTCGACGCCGACGAGGACATCGTCCCCGGCGACCTCGTCGTGATCGTCGAGGAGACCCACGGGAAGGCACTCGCCGTCGGGCGGGCGGAGGTCCCCGGCGGGGAGATGCCCGGCGACAGCGGCATGGTCGTCGAGTCGATCCACCACGTCGGCGACGACCTCTTCGCGTTCTCTATCTGATACTGTCGGCTGTACCATTTCGAACCGATTCGGTACCCCGGGGTGCCGAATATCGTTACGAACGTACAGCCGACAGTATGAGGCGGGACGGAGCCGACAGGGCTTTCGGTTCCCGGCGCCTACCTGGCACCGATGGTACCAGAACGCCCCTCCAGCGATCCCGCGGCCAGCAAGTCGGTGCTCTTCTGCCTCGACTGCGGGCACGCGAGTCCGATCGGCGGCGACTGGACGGTGACCGAGCACGACGGCGGGACGCCCCGCCGGATCGTCGCCTGTCCGGACTGCGGTCGCGTCGTCGCGACCCGGCCGCGGTTCGAGCCGGCGCCCGCGTAACCGACCGCGCGTTTCGTTCTCTCCACTCTCCGCTCGTGCGTCGCGTTCTCGACGCACCGCCCGATCCGGCAGCGGCGGCGCCGCCGACTACGCGGCGTCCTCGTCGGTGACGACGTGGTCGACGAGGTCGGTCGGCGTGGCGTCGTAGGCGGGGTTGTCGATCTGGAACCCCTCGGCCGGTTCGCGCATCACCTCGCTCGGCGAGCGATACTCGTTCTCGAAGACGAATCCGCCCTCCTCGATCACTTTCGAGGAGGAGCCGACCACGGTGAACGGGACCCCGACGGCGTCGGCGGCCGCCGCGATCGGGAAGGTGCCGACCCGGTTGTAGAGCGTGCCGTCGACGATGCAGTCCATCCCGACGACGGCGCGGTCGCACTCTCTCAGGACGAGCCCCGACGCGCTGTCGACCACGAGGTGGACGTCGACGCCGTCCACGCCGGCGAGTTCGCGGGCCGCCTTCCGGCCGAGGTGGCGCGGGCGCGCCTCCGTGACGTAGACCGTGAACGCGTCGCCCCGGGCGGCGGCCAGCTCGATGGCCTCCAGCACGGTCGAGGAGTAGTCGTGCGTGAGGAGCGTCTCGCCGTCCGAGAGGTGCGTTGCGGCGTGCTCTGCGGCCAGGTGCTTCGCGGACTCGACCTGCTCGACGACGGTCTCGATGGCCTCCTCGGTCGCCGCCTTGGCGGCGGCGACCGTCTCCGGGTCGGCGTCCGCCACGGCCGAGACGATCTCGCGCTGGGTGGTGTGGAGGCTCGCGTGCGACGGGTTCGCCCGCTGGAGGGCGTTGCTGTTGCGCTCGAGGTCCCGCTGGTACTCCTCGACGGTGGCGAACTCTCGCCCGAGGAGTTCCTCCAGCGCCCGGGCGGCCTTCACCGCCACGACAGAGGAGCTGTGGGTCTGCATCTCCCGGATCTCCTCGACCGTCTCGTCTATCATACCCCGACAGTCGGCGGTCGGCGGCAAAGACCTTCTGGGACGGTCGCGCTAAGTACGCCGCGCCCGTCGGGGACGTATGGTCGAGGTGACCTACCACTGTCCGCGCTGCGGGGCGCTCGCCGCGCTCGACCGGGACGCCTACCTGGCAGACAAGTGCGTCACGCCGACGCCGCTCGACGGCTGGGCGTACGTCCCGGCCTACGAACTGGTCGGGGAGGGGACGGTCGACGACGCGCTCGACGGCGCGGACGGCGTCGAACTCGTCTGCGGCGCCAGCGAGACCGACGGCGAGGGCTGTGGCGAGCCGTACTACCTGAGCTTCGTGAAGTTCGAGCGGGGAGAAGCAGTCGAGCCGCGCGGTCGCGGCCCGGGCGGTCGCCGCTAGACCGCGGCGTCGGTCTCCGAGAGGCCGACCAGGAGCGAGCCGGCCGCCATCCCGAGCGCACCGAGCGCCGCGAGCAGGACGGGGAGCCCGGAGCCCCGGACGCCGACGGCGAGGATGACGAGCGAACTCACGATCAGTAGTAGCGCGCCGAGACCCATTCTCCGCGTGTCGGTTGCCATTGCTGTCCGACGGTTTGGCGTTCGACAAAATAAAGTTCGCGGAATGCGGTCGTGCCGGGGACGCCGGGCGGCGTTCAGAACGGCTTTGGCCGTCGCCGCCGAACGCCGGCCCATGGCGGCAGACCTCCTGGCGCTGCGAACGGTCGCCGACTACCAGTTCGGCGCGGGCGCGGGCGCCGCGCTGTTCCCGTCCGACGGCGACGTCGACGTCAGCCACACGCGCTCCGGGCGCCCCGAGCAGATCCACGTCGGCGAGCAGCGACTGGTGACCTACGGCGTGGACGGCCGGTTCACGCTCGGGGTCGCCGGCGGGCGGCGGCTCCTCGCCGCGCTCGACCACCCGGCGCTCCGCGTCGTGGTCGGCGACGACAGCGAGCCGTTCGTCCGCGAGGGCAAGAACGCCTTCGCCAAGTTCGTCCGCGAGGTCGACCCCGCGATCCGGCCCGGCGACGAGGTGGCCGTCGTGCACGTGGACGGGCACCTGCTCGCGGTCGGCCGGGCCGAACTGCCCGCGGCCGGGATGTGCGACTTCGACACCGGGATGGCGGTGAAGGTTCGCGAGGGCGCCGGCGAGTAGCGCCCGGTCGTGGCGACGGCGAGACAGTAGATGTAAGGCGTCGCGTCCCCACGAGCCGGATATGTTTGGTCCAGGTGGCGGCGGGCTCGACCCACGCAAGATGCAGCAGATGATGGATCAGCTCGGCATCGACCTGACCGAGATCGACGCCGAGGAGGTCATCATCCGGACGGCCGACGAGGACCTGGTCTTCGACACCCCCGAGGTCCAGCGGATGGACGCCCAGGGGCAGCAGACCTACCAGATCGTCGGGAACCCGACCGCCCGCCCGCGCAGCGAGAGCGCGGCTGTCGAGGCGGGCGACGACGAGGACGCCGCGGCCGACGCGTCCGGCGGCGCGTCCGGCGGCGCGTCCGGCGGCGCGGACATCCCGGACGCCGACGTGGAGATCGTCGCCCAGCGCACGGGCACGAGCGAAGCGGAGGCGCGGGCGGCCCTCGAAGAGACCGACGGCGACCTCGCCGCGGCCGTCGAGCGACTGGAGTGAGCTTTCTCGTCGTCCACGACGACCGCGAGTACCTCCTCGCGCCGGGCGAGGAACTCCAGACCGACCTGGGGGTGCTGACGCTCCCCGTGGACGTCGAACCGGGCGACACCGTCGAGACGCACCTGGGCGAGGAGTTCGTGGTCCGGCGGCTCCGCGGACCGGACCTGTTCAACCACCTCGAACGGACCGGAGCGCCGATGCTCCCCAGGGACGTCGGGCTCGTGGTCGGTCACACCGGCGCGCAGGCGGGCGATCGCGTCCTCGACGCCGGCACCGGCACGGGCGTGCTCGCCACGTACCTCGGGCGGCTCGGCGCGGACGTGCTCACGTACGAACGCGACCCCGAGTTCGCGGAAGTCGCCCGCGAGAACGTCCGACTGGCCGGCGTCGACGACCGCGTCGAGGTCCGCACCGGCGACCTCACGGCCGACCTGGACGCGCTCGCCCCGGGGACGTTCGATCTCCTGACGCTCGACACGCGGGACGCCGCCGCCGTGGTCCGGCGCGCGCCCGACCTCCTCGCAGCCGGCGGCTTCGTCGCCGTCTACGCCCCGTTCGTCGAACAGACCCGCGACGCCGTCGAGGCCGCCCGCGAGGCCGGACTCGCGGCGGTCCAGTCGCTGGAGACCATCCAGCGCGAGATGGACTTCGACGAGCGAGGGTCCCGGCCCTCGACCGCGGGCGTCGGACACACCGGGTACCTCACGTTCGCACGCAACGAGTGACGCGGCTCGGTCGCGTCCGGACGGTCGGCCGCCGCGAGCAGCCCCCGGCGCTCTCGCTCGGACGGACGAACGATGCGGGACGGACGGCGAGACGGGAGACTGCTCAGGCTGTGGCGACGGGGGCGGTCAGTGGTCGTCCTCGCGCCACTTGTGCTCGCACTCGGTGCAGACGAAAAAGCGCGTCTCCGACTCGTCGGCGGCCCGGATCTGCTGCATGTACCAGAACGCGCGGTCGTTGTCGCAGTTCGGACAGTGGGCCTCCGTGGTCGGGAGCCCGCGGTCCTCGGCGTCGCTCAGGTCGACGATCTCGGAGGCCTCCTGCTCGTCGGAGACGACGTAGTTCGCGTCGGGGTTGCGCGGCTCCTCGTAGTCGCACTGGCTACACACCCACATCTTCAGCCCGTCCCGGTCCTCCGACTTCATCATCGCGCCGCATTCGTCACAGAACTCCATGGCGGTAGTTGCCGGTCGAGACGTTAAGCCCTTTACCCTCCGGGAGCGGGCGAACGGCGGGCCGTCGCGGGAGCGCTCGCCGGCGTCCGGAAAGCGGATGTATCCTCCCCGTCGTAGGTGGCTCCGATGACACTCGCGGACGAGGCCCGCAAGCGGCTGGCCGACGTCGTCGCCCTCCAGCCCACCAAGAACAGCGAACTCCAGGAACGGTGGGGCATGGAGAGCGGCAGCGACGTCCACCAGTACCTCGAATCCGAGCTGAAAGAGTACTACTACCGCGACGAGAACAGCCTCATCCGCGCGACGGCGGAGGCGGCCGACCTCGTCGGCGTCGAGCCGGGCGTGGAGGGAGACGGCGACGACCTCGTGGTCCGGGTGCCGCCGCTCCAGTACCAGATCGCCGAGGTCCTCGCCGGGCCGGACGAGCGTTCCGAGAGCGTCGTCTCGGTCCTCCACAAGCTCCGCGAGCGGGGCCGCGACCCGGCGGTCGACGAGGTCCGCACCGGTCTCCGCGGCCTGGCCGACAAGGGCGTGGTCGCGGTCGAGCGGCGCACCGTACCGACCTTCCGGCTCGCGGTGCCGCGGGCCGACCTCGACATCGAACCGCTCGAAGACCCCGCGACCGGGGACGCACCCGACGAGGTCGAGACCGACGCCTGAGACGGCCGGCGGCGCGAGTCAGCGCCGCCGCGCCCGCTGCCGGGCGAGGACGCGCTCGATGGCCTTCCCGGGCCCGCCCTCGATCGGCCACCCTTTCTGGCGCCAGGCCGGCGGTTCGGGTTCGAAGTCGGGACAGGAACCGGCACACTCGCGCACCGACGGGCAGCGGTCTTTTGCCCGGCAGTGCGGGGCCGCCGCGCCGTGGAGCGCGAAGTGCCGGCAGTCGGTGCGCATCGTGTCGGCGTAGCTGCGCCAGCCCCGCTCGTAGGCGCGCTCTGCGATCTCCAGTCGCTTCCGGCGCTTCCAGGCCGGCGCGGCGTACTCGAACCGCGCGGCCGAGCGGTCGCCCTCGCCGCCCGACGGCCGGTCGAGGATGCGCGTGCCGGGGCGGTCGACGGCGAGGCGACGGGGGTGCCACAGCACCTCGGCGCCCTCTCCGTCGACCGCGAGGATACCCGCCTCGACGGGGAGGCGCTCGACCAGCGCGGGCTCGACGCGCTCGCCCGTCGCGGCGGTCGCCACCCACGCCTCGTCGCAGAGCGCGAGCGCGACGTCGTGCTCCAGTTGCGGCGCGAGCGTCCGCGCCGCGCTGGCGTCGAGGTCCGGCTTGTTCTCGATCGCGACGAGCCGTTCGACCCAGTCCGGGTAGACCCACCTGCGGCGCAGTTCCACGCGCCCGTTCGAACCGGTGCGCGTCTCGACGACCCCGCGGTCGGCGGCGCGGTGGACTGCCTCTCGGACGTAGCGCCAGGGGTAGCCCGGGTCGGGGAGCGCGTCGCGGTACCACGTCCACGTCGCGGGCGCGTGCCGGACGACGTGGAGGAGGTCGGAGTCGAGTCGCTGCTCGCCGAAGGCCGCGCGAGCGCGGAGCCCCTCGGGGTCACACTCGACGACGAGCGTGTCCCAGCGCCGCCGCTCGGTGCCGAGCTGGCGGGCGACGACGACTGGACGCTCGCGCTCGCCGCCGGGGGGCCAGCGTCGCTCCGCCCACGAGCAGACCGCGAGTTCGAACGCGAACTCGTGGGGCGGCATCGCTAGAGGTCGCCGTTCGCTGCCAGGTCGTCCAGGAACGCGTGGGCCTCCTCGAGTATCTCGCGGGGGCCGTCCTGGGTGATGGTGTTGATCGCCTGTTCGTAGTCGCGCCACTGGTGGTCGTGGTGCTCGTTCGAGAGCTCTGCGCTCGCCTCGAACGACTTGGCGATGAACAGGTGGACCGTCTTGTGGATGGTGTTCCCGTTCGCCTCGAACACGTAGTCGTAGTCGTCGCGGAAGCCGTCGATGAGCCGGAAGTCGCTGATTCCGGCCTCCTCTTTCACCTCGCGGATCGCCGTCTGCTGGAGTTCCTCCTCGCCCTCGACGCCGCCCTTGGGAAACTCCCAGT
>JBDGSV010000081.1:0-16017 GCA_042217375.1 Haloarculaceae archaeon
TCTACCGTCGCGCGCTCGCCGAGGACCTCCTGCCCGGCCGCTCCATCGAGGGCGTGGCGAGCGCGTCGCTGTACGCCGCCGCCCGCCAGGCCGGCGTCCCCCGCAGCCTCGACGAGGTGTCGATGGTCTCCCGGGTGGACAAGATGGAGCTGACCCGCACCTACCGGTACGTGGTCCGGGAGCTGAACCTGGAGATCCAGCCCGCAGACCCCGAGGAGTACGTCCCCCGGTTCGCGAGCGACCTCGGCCTCTCCGAGGAGTCCGAGCGCCGCGCCCGCGAACTCATCCGGGCGGCCCGCCAGCAGGGCCTGCTGAGCGGCAAGAGCCCGGTGGGGCTGGCGGCGGCGGCGGTGTACGCCGCGGCGCTGCTGACCAACGAGAAGGTGACCCAGTCGGCGGTCTCCGAGGTCGCCAACATCTCCGAGGTCACCATCCGCAACCGCTACAAGGAACTCCTCGAGGCGGCCGGCGTCGTCTCCGCCTGACGACGGCCCGGCGCCGCCGACTGTGACAAAGTTTATCACACTCCGTCTCCCTTTCGGACTGTATGGAAGAAGCGTACGTGAGACTCCTCTGTCCCGAGTGCGGCAAGACTTGGGAACGGTCGGCGAACGACCTCCCCGCTCCAGACAGCGTCTTCCACTGCGGCGGCTGTCACGCCAGTCGCCGCCTCGCCGAGTTCGCCCGGACCGGTCACGACCTCCAGACTCTCAAACAGTTGACGTAGCCGTGGACGGGCGCGAGACGCTGTCTGAAGGCGATGTATGTTAACCTTCCTCAGGATAATACTATAAGCCCCGAGTCGCTACCGGGGAGTGACCATGAAAAAGCAGGAGCTCATTCATCTTCACGGGCTGCTCGCCGAGGTGTGTAAACACTACGAGGGCCGGGCAGAGGACGAGGTTTCCCGGGAGAAATACGAGTCGCTCGGCGTACAGCCGACGTCCATCCACAAGTCCAAGACAGAGCACAAGAAGGCCGTCTTCGCGCTGGCAGAGGGCATCACCGGCGAACTTCACGCCGAGGAACAGCCCGTCTCGGCCACAGCCGACTGAATCCAGGTTGACCTCCTGTGGACGCTGCACCCCCCAGCGGCTGCACCGTCCGGTTCGACGGTCCCGGCGGGAGACGTCCGGGTCACGCCCTGCTTCGTGGGTCGCGTCGTGACTGCCGTCTCTCCGTGGCGTGCCCCCCGCCGAAACTGACGGGCGGGAGCGTCACTCGTCGATGAGGTCTTCGAACTCCGGGAGGACCTCCTCGTCGTCCCGGTCGCCGGCGTCGCTGGCCGCCTCGGCCTCGCTCGCGTCCGACTCGCCCGCCTGCTCGTCGCCGTCCTCCTCGGGTTCGTCGATCTCCTCGATGCGGAGGACCTCCAGCGGGATCGATTCGAGGCGCTGTCCGATCTCCTTCCTGGCGATGCGGGCGGCGTGCTCGTCGCGCTCGACGTTGAACACGGTCATCTCCAGTTCCAGCGCGACCAGGCTCTCGTCGGCGGCGATGAACGCCGGTTCGAGGTCGTCCCCGCAGTGAGGGCACTCCCTGCTCCCCATGTTTATCTCGACGTAGTTGAGGTCGGGATTCAGCATCTCGCCCGTCTTCGAGATGGCGATGCGGACTGCTTCGTCCGCGGTCTCGACGTCGTACACCGGGACCGCAGCCTCGACGACAACCCGACAGTTCATGTGGCAAGATTCGCCGGCCACGCCTAAGTATGTTAGCCCGTACCTCGGTCCCTCCCTGCGGGCGATTCTGCCGGCTCAATCGAGCAACGCCGGCAGGTCGGCCACCGACGAGACGACGTGGTCGGGCGTGACGTCGGCCGCCGCCACGTCGGCCCGCGAGGTCACGCCCGAGAGGACGAGCACCGTCTCCATCCCGGCACGCTCGCCGAGCGCGATGTCGGTGTCGAGTCGGTCGCCGACGACCAGACACTCGGCCGGCGGGTGGCCGAGCGCGTCGCGGACCTCCCGGATCGCCTCGTCGGAGGGCTTGCCCATGATGCGGTCGGGGTCCCGGTCGGCGACGCCGGCCACGGCGTTGATGATCGCTCCCGACCCGGGGACGTTCCGGCCCTCGTCGACCGGGACGGTCATGTCGGGGTCCGTGCCGATGAAGGGCGCCGTCCCGTCGAGCGCCCACATCGCCTCCATCATCGTGTCGTAGGAGAACCCGCGGTAGAACGAGACCAGGACGACGTCGGGGTCCTCGTAGTCGTCGGTCAGCGCGACGTCGCGCGCGTCGAGCAGGGAGCGGAGGCCCGAGGAGCCGACGAAGTACACCTCGTCGTCGTCGTGGGCGTCGGTCAGGTAGTCGGCAGTCACGCTGGCCGAGGACCTGATCTCCGCCGGGGCGACGTCGAGGCCCATCCCGGCCAGCCGCTCGGCGTAGCCCTCCTGGGTCGCCGTCGGGTTGTTCGAGAAGAAGAGCAGGTCGAGCCCCCGGTCCCGGAGGTCGGCGAGCGTCTCCCGGGCGCCCGGGACGGGGTCCTCGTGGCGGTAGACGGTGCCGTCCAGGTCGAGCACCACGCCGCGGTAGGTCATACCCCGTGTAGCGCGGGTCGGGGTTTGAATCCTCCCGTTGGGAACCGAACGGTTATGCGGGTGCCCCGGCAGGGACGCGACATGGACCTGCGGCGGCTCCCCAGACTCGTCTGGCGTCAGCAGAACACCAGCCGGCAGCGGCGCCGGGTCGTGCTCTACCTGGTCGGGCTGACGGCCGTCGTCTTCGCCTACGCGCTCGTCTACCAGGCCGCGATGGCGGCCTTCGAGAACCAGTCCGTCTCGCTCAGCAAGGCGCTGCTGGCGGTGTCGGAGTCGTTCACCACCACCGGCTACGGCGAGGACGCCGCGCTCTGGACGACGTGGCCGCTCCACCTGCTGGCGGTGGCGATGCAACTCACCGGCGTCTCACTCATCTTCCTCGCGCTGCCGGTGTTCCTGGCGCCGTGGGTCGAGGAGATCCTCGCGACGGTCGCGCCCACCGAGGTCGGCGAGATCTCCGACCACGTCGTCGTCTGCGGCTACTCCTCGCGCGGCGCGGCCCTCGCCGAGGAACTGTCGGCGCGCGACGTCCCGTACGTGATCCTCGAACCCGACCGGGAGCGGGCGGCCGACGTCTACGAACAGGACGCGAACGTCATCCACGCGGACCCGGAGACGACCGACGGGCTGGCGAGCGCGAACGTCCAGTCGGCGCGGGCGCTCGTCGCCGACGTGGACGACGAGACCAACGCCAGCATCGCGCTCACGGCCGACCAGGTCGACGGCGTCCGGACCATCACGTTCGTCGAGGACCCGACGATCGCGGACTACCACCGCTACGCCGGCGCTGACGAGGTGTTCTCTCCGCGGCAACTCGTCGGCGAGAGCCTCGCGCGCAAGGTGACCGCCGGCATCTCCGTCGAACTGGACGACGCCGTCGAACTCGGCGGCGAGTTCGAGGTGGTCGAACTCCCGGTGCAGTCGGGCAGTCCACTGGTGGGCAAGACAGTCGCCGAGAGCGGCATCCACGAGCGGACCGGGACGAACGTCATCGGCGCGTGGTTCCGCGGCGAGTTCGACACGCCGCCCTCGCCTGACGCACGCATCGACGACCAGACCATCCTGCTGGCCGCCGGCCGCGACGAGCAACTGGAGCGCCTGAAGGAACTGACCCTCTCGGAGCGCCGCGCCAGCCGCGGCGGCACGGTCGTCATCGCCGGCCACGGGGAGGTCGGGTCGACCGTCGACGAGGCGCTCTCCGACGCGGACGTCGAGTGCGTGACCGTCGACGTCGAGGACGGCGACGGCGTGGACGTCGTGGGCGACGTGACCGACGTGTCCACGCTCGCGGACGCGGGCGTCGACGACGCCGCGTCGATCATTCTCGCGCTCGCGGACGACACCGTGACCGTGTTCGCGACGCTCGTGGTCCGAGAGTACGCCCCCGACCTGGAGATCATCGCCCGCGCCGACGCCACGGGCAGCGTCCAGAAGCTCTACCAGGCCGGCGCCGACTACGTGCTCGCGCTCGCGACCGTCTCCGGCCGGATGCTGGCCGCGACCATCCTCGAAGAAGACGTGCTGACCTTCGACCAGCAGGTCGAGATCATCCGTACGGACTGCGGCGCGCTCGCCGGCCAGACGCTCGCGGAGGCCGACGTCCGCGCGCGGACCGGCTGTACCGTCCTCGCCGTCGAGCGCGACCGGACCGTCGTCACCGACGTCGGCCCGGACTTCCGCGTCGAGCAGGGCGACCAGCTCGTCGTCGCCGGCACGGACGCCGACATGAACCGGTTCGCCGCCCTGGTCGAGTAGCCGGCCGGTTCACCCCAGGACGTATCTGGCCCACGGGTACCGCTCGACGAGCGGCACGCCGCCGACCTCGTACTGCTCGATGTAGGCGTCGAGGCCGAGGATCCGCCCCGCGCCGAACGCCGCGACCGAGAGGAACACGAGCATGTACGCGAAGTCGCCGTTGATGTAGCCGTGCTGGATGTCCCAGTTCGCGAAGTAGAACATGAGCATCATGAACGCGCCCCAGAACGCGGCGAGGCGCGTCAGCGCGCCCACGAGCAGCCCGAGGCCGATGAGCGTCTCGCCCCACGGGACCGCGACGTTCACGAACGAGACGAACCAGGGCGTGTTCCCCATCGAGACGAACAGCCCCGTGAGCGGACTGCCGGCGCTCGGGACCGCGCCGGTCAGGTAGCCGGCCGCGCTGAAGCTGCCGGACAGGAGCTTGTCCAGGCCACTCTGGAGGAACGCCAGCCCCATCATCAGCCTGAGCGCCAGGATGAACCAGACGCTCAACGTGTGGAGCTTCCCCTTCGCGGTGAAGCCGCCGAGCCGACTCTCCAGTCTGACTTCATGTGTCGACATACCTATAATTATTTTCGGACAGGTCATAAATCTATTGCCAATTCTCGCGGGGTGGCTACTGGCTCCCTGCCGCGCGCCCGTTCGGCTGCCGCCGTTCGCGTCGGCCGCCGTGGCGGCCGCTACCCGGGCGCCCCCGCCGGTCCCCGGTCCTCTCGGTCGTCGGAGTCGGGCACGCGGAGGCGGCGCGCGGTCCGCCGGACGGCGAGCGCGTCCTGCAGGCGAGCGGCGACGGTCTCGCGGAGGTCGGCCGCCCGGTCGGCGTCGAGGTCCGCGGCGCTCGGCTGGCCGCCCGTGAGCCGGCGCGACCCCGCCGTGTCGACGGTGAGCGTCGCGAGGTCGCGGCGGCGCTGGAAGGCGGTCGCCGAGGAGACGACGGTCTGCACGCGGTAGTAGGGCACGACGGTGATCGTCTCGATCCAGAACCCGTTCCGGGTGAGGACGTGGTCGTCGAGCAGGGCGTACCCGCGGTGGCGCCACTTGACGTGGGCGGCGACCGGGACGACCGGGAGGAGCACGAGCGGGAGGTACCAGGCCAGGCGGAACGGCGTCGCCCGGTCGACGGCGACGGCGAGCGCGACCAGCACCGCCAGCGCGACGGCGTAGCGGGCGGCGTAGCGGGTCCGGGCGCGCGGCGGGGGCCGCTCGAACGTCGCGTCGTCGAACGCGACGTCCTCGAACGCCTCGATCGACCGGGTGAGCGCGAGCACCCGCGGCCGGCGGGCGATGGGGACCACCGTCGAGCGGTCGGCGTCGCCCGGCGCGTAGCCCGCGGTCTCGACCGCGAGCGAGGCGTACCCCAGCGCCCGGGCGAGGACGTTCGACCGGACCGTGAGCGTCTGGACCTTCGCCTGCGGGATGGTGCCCGCGAAGTGCTGGACCAGCCCCCGCTCGTACCGGAGTTCGTCGCCGACCCGCGACAGGCGGAACCCGTAGTAGTTCGTCATCGAGACGACGCCGCTCACGGCGGCGGCGACGAGGTAGACGCCGGCCAGGAGCAACGGCGCCGCGACGATGGCCGTCCCGGGTGCGGGTTCGAGCCGGGCGGCCAGCCCGGGCGCGACGACCGTGATGCCGACGAACAGCACCGAGACGAACCGGAGGTCGAGCGCGGTGAACCCCAGCACCACCAGTTCGTGGGGCGAGAGCGAGAACAGGGCGGCCGGCTCGGGCTCGCCGCGCTCGTCGGTCTCGCCGCCCTCGTCGCGGCCGCGCCGCCCGAGTTCGTTCTGGAGGCGCCGCGCCTCGTCGATGGCGACGTAGCGGAGCACGGCCTCGGTCTCGCCGCCGCCGGCCGTCTCGACGCGGAGTTCGGCCACGCCCAGCGCGCGCTGGACGGCGTTTCGGCTGACGTCCACGTTCTGGACGCGCCGGAAGGGGATCTCGCGGACGCGCCGGGAGAGGACGCCCGAGCGAACGTCGAACGTGTCCCCGGTCAGGCCGTACTCGAAGCGCCGGTAGTACAGCGCCTGGTAGGCCAGCGCCAGGACCAGGCCGCCGCCCACGATCGCGACGACCAGCGGGACCTGGAGTCCGGCCGACGCGCTGCCGATCGTCGCGAGGACGAGCACCCACGCCAGCCGGAGGAGGCTCTCCGCGGCCCGCAGCGGGACCGACAGGACGTGGAGTCGGGTCATACCGCGTCCTCGCTCTCGGCCGCGGTGGTGAGCCGCTCCAGCCGCTCCCGGAGGTCGGTGGCCCGGCTGGCGACCAGGCCCGGGACGGAGACGTCCGCGCCCCGCGAGCCGGCGGTGTAGACGACCACCGTCGCGAGGCCGGCCAGTCGCTCGACGGGGCCCTCGCGGGTGTCGACGTGCTGGACCCGGACGTACGGGACGATGGTCTGGACCCGGGTCAGGACGCCCCGCTCGAGGTAGAGCGCGTCCGTTCGGAGCCGGTAGCCCCACGACCGGTACCGGAGGACGGCGAACGCGACGCCGAGCGCTCCCACCACGAGCGCCGTCGAGGGGCCGAGCCAGACGGCGGTTCCGAGCACCGCCCGCTCGGCGATCGTCACGAGCGCGCCCAGGACGAGCGCCACGACCACCGCCCGCACCACCCAGAGCACCTGCACCCGCGGATCGAGCCGCTGGAGGTCGCCGCCGGACGCCGCCACGGGGTCGCGCTCGTGGGGCGCTGCGAGCGGGCGCCCGCCGGCGCCGGTTCCCGCGTCCGACTCCGCCGCGTCCGCCGCTGCGGGCGGGTCGTCGTCGCCGCTCATCCGGCACGCTCCGCCCGAACGGCGTCCCGTCGCACCCGGTGCACGGCCCCGGCGGTGACGTCCAGCCGCGGGCAGTAGTAGACGAGCGGGTCGCCCTCCGGTTCGGTCAGGCCGTCGGCGGCGAACAGCGTGTTCGTCCGGACGTCGGCCCGGCCCGGTGTGAGGTCCCACGGCGGGTGGTCGATGTCGCCGTAGTAGAGCGCGCCGTCGCGGTCCGTCGTGCCGGTGTAGAACCGGTAGCGCTCGGTCAGGAACTGCGCGACCGTGCCCTCGTCGGGGACGAACGGCTCGGCGCCCGGCGCGGGTCCGAACCGGGCGTCGAAGCGGGCCGTCGGGACGCCGGGGTGGGTGCGGCGGCTCCGGAAGATCACGTCCTCGCCGACGCGCCGCACGGACGCCGCCGCGCGGTAGTAGGCCAGCCGGAAGAGGACGCGCGCGACCGCCACGCCGAGCGGATCCGCCGCGTCGAGGGTGAAGAAGTAGATGGCGGGCGTGCCGTCGTGGCCGCGGACGTAGGTCCGGAGGTTCACCTCGGGAAAGGTGAGGCCGAACGGGGACCCCCGGGGGCGGACGTCCTCCATGACGAACGCGACGAGGCCGAGCCACGCCTGGCCGTCGTGGGCGTCGAGGTCGACGCCCGCCGGGAGCCGGTTGCCGACGTCGCGGTCGACCGGCCAGTGGAGAAACAGGGTGTCACGCCAGGTCATCGAGAGGAGGGAGTCGAACATGCGCCGTGGTACGTGGGCCGGGGGCTTCGGTCTGACGCCGCGGGGGGTTTTTGTCGTCGCCCCGGGAACCGGGCGCTGCATGCTAGACGATACCGTCTGTATCGTGGCGGGCGGCGGCCGCGGCCTCGGCGAGGCCGCCGCAGTGGAACTGGGCGAACAGGGCGCGACGGTCGTGGTCAACGACCTCGGCGCGGGCGTCGACGGCGCGGGCGCAGACGAGACCCCGGCCCGCGAGACGGCGGCCCGGATCCGGGACGCGGGCGGGGAGGCGTCGGTCCACGTCGGCGACGTGACCGACCTCGACTACACCGCCGACCTCGTCGCCGACACCGTGGCCGATCACGGCCGGCTGGACGGCGTGGTGAACTTCGCCGGCATCCTCCGGGACGCCATCTCCTACAAGATGACCGGCGAGGAGTGGGACGCGGTGGTCGACGTCCACCTGCGCGGCCACTTCTCGTTGCTCCGGAGCGCCGGCGCCCACTGGCGCGCGGCTCACGACGAGGCCGAGGCGGGGTTCGACCGCCAGCGGTCGTTCCTCGCGGTCACGAGCCGGTCGGCGCTCGGCAATCCGGGGCAGGCGAACTACTCGGCGGCGAAGGCCGGCGTCCTGGGGCTGACCCGGACGGCGGCGCGCGAGCTCCACCGCCTCGACGTGCGGGTGAACGCCCTGATGCCGACCGCCTACACCCGGATGATCGAGGAGATCCCCGGCGAGGACCCCTTCGACGAGGAGGAGATGCCGCCCGAGAAAGTCGCGCCGATGGTGGCCTACGCGATGTCCGACGCCGCGACGGACGTGACGGGCGTGACGTTCCGGGCCGCCGGCGACGAGATCGGCGTCGTCTCCGACCCCGAGGTGATCCGGACCGGCGTCATGACTGACGGCTGGACGGCGGAGGCGATCGCCGAGCACTTCCGGTCGGTTGCCGCGGGCGTCGATTTGAATAGGGCCGACCCCACGTTCTGAGTCATGCCAACCATTCCCTTCGAGGAGTTGGAGGCGAAAGTGGGGGAGTCCGCCGTCACGGTGGAAGACTTCCACATCGAGGCGGGCAAGGTCGAGGAGTTCGCCCGCGCCATCAAGGACGACAACCCGGCGTTCCGCGACGAGGCGGCGGCCGACGAACAGGGGTTCGACGCCGTCCCCGCGCCGCTGACCTTCACCCGCGTCTCGACGTTCCCGCGCTACCGCGCCATCGAGGGCCGGGGCATCGAGATCGGCTTCCAGCAGGAGTACGCCATCCACGGCGAGCAGTCCTACGAGTACGAGCGGCCGCTGGAGGTGGGCGACGTCCTCACCGGCACGACCACGCTGGTCGACGTCTACGAGCGCGACGGCGGGCGCGGCGGCACGATGACCTTCGCCATCCTCGAGACGGAGTACCACGACCAGGACGGCGACCTCGTCCTGACCGAGCAGTCGACGGTGATCGAGACCGGTGGCGCCATCGACCCCGACGGAGGCGACGATGACTGAGGAGTACGCGGCCTCCCTGTCCGGCGACGAGGTCGCGGTCGGCGACACCGGACCCGAGGTCGTCGTCGAGGACCTCCAGCGCCCCGACTTCGTGAAGTACGCGGGCGCGAGCGGCGACTTCAACCCCATCCACTACGACGAACCCCACGCGAAGGAGGCCGGCTACGACTCCGTCTTCGCCCAGGGGATGCTGACGGCCGGCATCGCCTCGCACATGGTGACCGACTGGTTCGGCCTGGCGAACGTGACCGGGTTCGACGTCCGGTTCGAGGCCCAGGTCTGGCCCGGCGACACGGTCACCGCCAGGGGCGAGATCACCGACGTCGAGCGGGACGGCGACGTCGCGCGCGTCGAGGCCGACGTCGTGGTCGAGAACCAGGACGGCGAGGTCGTCCTCTCCGGGGGTGCCAGCGCCGACCTCCCCCTGGCGTAGCCGGGTCGACTCCGGCCCGGGGCGACGACGAGAACTTGTGTATCCGGCGCGTAGTCGGCCCCATGCGGAAGCGCGACCTCGTCCACCTCCACGCGCTCCTCGCGCTGGTCCGCGACCGGCTCGCAGAGCGGGGCGACCCGCCCGACGGTGCCTACGACGCCTACGAGGCGCTCGAAGTCCCGCCCACCGGGATCAACCACCGGAAGAGCGAGCACGAACGGGCCGTCGCCGCCCTCCTGGACGGCATCGAGGCGACCATCGCGGCCCGCGAGCGGACCGCGGGACCCCCGTCAGACGCCTCTCGCGAGTCCCAGTCGAACGTCGGGCGCTGATCCTGCCGGCCGGCTCGTCGCCCGAACGCCGGTCCCGGAGCGTCCGCAGCCGACGGCGCTGCCGTTCGAGGCCGTCTACAGGCGGGTGTTCTCGCGCTCGAATCCCCGGACGAGCGTGGCCTCGTCGATCGAGAGCACCGTCGGGCGGCCGTGCGGGCAGGCGTAGGGCTGGTCGCACTGTCCGAGGCGCTCGACGAGCGCAGTCGCCGCCTCCGGCGAGAGGTCGTCGCCGGCCTTGAGCGAGGGGTGACAGGCCAGGTCCGCCAGCAGGTCGTCCCGGGGGTCGCGGCCGCCCGCCCGCAGCGCGTCGAGCGCGTCGTGGATCGACTCCGGCGCGGCCACCCGTCCGAGCGGCGCGGGGACGGCCTGGATCCGGTAGGTCCGGCCGCCGAACGGCGCCAGGCGGTAGCCCGCCTGCTCCAGGGCCGCGCGGTGGTCCTCGACGGCCGCCGCCTCGTCGGCCGAGAGCGTGACCGTGGCCGCCGGGTCGAGGTCGGCCGAGGGCACGCCCCCGGAGACCGTCTCGCGGAACCGCTCGTAGTTGATTCGCTCGTGGGCCGCGTGCTGGTCGACGACCAGGAGGTCGCCGTCGGCCTCGCAGAGCAGGTAGAGCCCGCGGTACTGGCCGATTACCCCGAGCCGGTCGAAGGTCGACTCGCCGGACAGCGGAGCGAGCGAGCTCTCGAGGTCCAGCGCGACCTCGCCGGTGCGGGTCAGGTCGCTCGTCGAGAGCGCCGCCCGGACGGCGTCCCCGACTGCGCCGGCGACGGCGTCGGCGTCGTGGAGCGCGACCTCCCGCTTGGCGGGGTGGACGTTCTGGTCGACCGTCGCCGGCGAGACGGTGACGTTCGCGACCGCGACCGGGTACCGCCCGTCCGGGAGGAGCGACCCGTAGCCCTCGACGACCGCGCGGCGGAGCGCGGGCGCGTCGACCGGCCGGCCGTTCACCGAGACGTGGACGTGGTCGGGCGAGGCGCGCGTCACCGACGGGTAGGTCACCAGGCCGGCCACGCTCGCGGCGTCGTCGCCGCCGTCGACGGTGGTACTCTCACTCGCCGCGGTGCGGTCGTACGTCCCGAGGACGGCGTCGGTGGGGTCGCCCGATCCCGGCGTCGAGAGGACGCTCCGGCCGTCGTGGTCGAGGCGGAAGCGCACGTCCGGGTGGGCGAGCGCGTAGTCGGTCACGCAGCGGCTGACGCGCGCGAACTCGCGCCGGGGGCTGGCGAGCGACTCGGCCCGCGCCGGCCGGTTGTAGAACAGGTCGCGGGCCTCGACGGTCGTGCCCACGCCGCGCGCGGCCGGTTCGGCGCGCTTCGCTCCCGCGTCGTCGACCACCACCTTCACGGCCTCGCGGTCCGGGGCCCGCGTCGTCAGCGCGAACCGCGAGACGGAGGCGACGCTCGGCAGCGCCTCGCCCCGGAAGCCGAGCGTGTCGACCCGGGACAGGTCGTCGGCCGACGAGAGCTTGCTCGTGGTGTGGCGCTCGACGGCGAGCAGGGCGTCGGCCTCGGACATCCCGTGCCCGTCGTCGGCGACCCGCAGGAGGCCGCGGCCGCTGTCCTCGACCGCGACCTCCACGCTGGTCGCGCCCGCGTCGAGGGCGTTCTCGATCAGTTCCCGGACCACGGCCGCCGGGCGAGTGACGACCTCGCCGGCCGCGATCCGTTCGACCGTTCCCGGCGCCAGTTCGCGGACCGGGCGGCCCTCAGTCGTCGTCTGTGAGTCGTCGCTGGACATCGTCGAGGTAGGTGAGCGCCTCCAGGGGAGTCATGGAGGCGAGGTTCAGTTCGCGGAGCTCCCGGCCCAGCCCGTCCGGCAGGTCGGGCGTCGCCGCGCCCGCACCGGACTGGCCGGTCTCGGAGTCGCCGGCGTCCCGCGCGCCGCCGGGCGCGTCGACGGGCTGCCCGCCGTCGTCGAGCAGTTCGCGTGCACGCTCGACGACCGGGTCGGGGACGCCGGCCAGTCGGGCCACGTCGACGCCGTACGAGGAGGCGGTGGGGCCGGGCCGGACGTCGTGGCTGAAGGTCACGTCGCCGCCGTCGCGCTCGGCGTCGAAGTGGAGGTTGCGGACGCCGTCGAGGTCCGCCGCGACCGCGGTGAGCCGGTGGTAGTGGGTGGCGAACAGCGTCATCGCGCCCACCTCGCGGGCGACGTGCTCGGTCACCGCCCGGGCGATCGAGAGGCCGTCTGCCGTCGAGGTCCCGCGCCCGACCTCGTCGAGGAGGACGAGCGACCGGTCGGTGGCGTGGTCGAGGATGGTCGAGAGTTCGCTCATCTCGCGCATGAACGTCGACTGGCCGCCCGCGATGTCGTCGCTGGCCCCGACGCGGGTGAACACGCGGTCGACGATCGGGACGCGGGCGCGCTCGGCGGGGACGAACGATCCGGCGTGGGCGAGCAGGACGATCAGCGCGACCTGCCGCATGTAGGTCGACTTCCCGCTCATGTTCGGGCCGGTGATGACCGCGATCCGGTCGTCGGTGAGGTCGGCGTCGTTGGGGACGAACGCCTCCCGGGTGCGCTCGACGACCGGGTGACGGCCGCCCTCGACGACGATCCCGTCTCCGCCCATCTCGGGGCGGACGTAGTCGTACTCGCTGGCGACCGCGGCGAACGTACAGAGGACGTCAAGGCGCGCCAGCGCGTCCGCGAGCGTCTGCAGGCGTTCGGTCTCGTCCGCGACCGCCGCGCGGACCTCGACGAACAGTTCGTGTTCCCGCCGGTCGGCCCGCTCCTGGGCGCCGAGGATCTCGTCCTCGCGGCGCTTGAGTTCGGGCGTGTAGAACCGCTCGGAGTTCTTGAGCGTCTGGCGCCGGGTGTAGTCGTCTGGCACCCGGTCGAGGTTCGGGTTCGTCACCTCGATGTAGTACCCGTGGACCTGGTTGTAGCCGACCGACAGCGAGTCGATGCCGGTGCGATCGCGCTCCCGGGCCTCCAGATTCGCGACCCACTCCCGGCCCTCGCGCTCGGTCGCCCGCAGGTCGTCGAGTTCCTCGTCGAACCCCTCGCGGACGACGCCGCCCTCCGTGATCTCGATCGGCGGGTCGTCCACGATAGCGCCGTCGATCAGGTCGCGCACGTCGGCGCAGGCGTCGAGCGCCCCGTGGAGCCGCGTCAGGTGGTCGCTCTCGGCGTCGGCGAGCGCCGCCTTCACGTCGGGCACGACCGCCAGGGTCGCGGCGAGCGACCGGAGGTCGCGGGCGTTGGCCCGCTCCCGCGAGACGCGCGCGACCAGCCGCTCGATGTCGTACACCGCGGCGAGCAGGTCGTGGATCTCCTCGCGGACGACGGCCGCGTCCCGGAGTTCCGCGACGGCGTCCTGGCGGGCCTCGATGGCCGCCGGATCGACGAGCGGCCGGCGGAGCCAGTCGGTGAGCCGTCGCCGGCCGAGCGCGCAGGCGGTCTCGTCGAGCACGTCCACGAGCGTGTCGCCCTCCGTCCCCTCGCGGTTCTCGAACACCTCGAGCGAGCGGAGCGCGACGGGGTCGAGGCGCAGGTGCTCGCGGGGGTCGTAGCGGTGGAGCCGGCTAATGTACGCCAGCGCGGCGTCGTCGTCGCCCTGCGTGTAGGCGGCGTAGGCCAGGAGCGCGCCGCTGGCGCGGAGTTCGGCGTCCGATTCGAGTTGCCCGGCCGCGCCGTCGACGTGGCGCTCGACCCGGTCGCGAGCGTGTTCGCGTTCGTAGGCGTCCGTCTCGTGGCGCGTGACCATGCAGTCCTGGTCGAAGGCGTCGTCGGCCACGGACGGCCCGAGCAGGAGTTCGGCGGGCGCGAAGCGTTCGAGTTCGTCGGCCACGGTCCCGCGCAGCCCGCTCGTCACCAGGAACTCGCCGGTCGAGACGTCGACGAAGGCGACCGCGTACCGCGGCTCGCCGCTCGCCGCCCGGTCGCGGACCACGCTCGCCACGTAGTTGTTCTCGGGGGCGAGCAGTTCGTCCTCGACGACGGTCCCGGGGGTGACCACCCGCGTGACCGCGCGGTCGACCACGCCCGTGGTCTCCGCCGGGTCCTGGACCTGGTCGGCGACCGCGACCCGGTAGCCCGCGTCCAGAAGCGTCTCGATGTAGGACGCGGCGCTGTCGATCGGGATGCCCGCCATCGGGTAGGACCCCGAGGAGTCCTCCCGCGCCGTGAGCGTGATCTCCAGGACGCGGGCCGCCTCCTCCGCCGCCTCGCAGAAGGTCTCGTAGAAATCGCCCACCTGGAACAGCACCAGGGAGTCCTCGTAGGCCGCACAGAGCTCGAAGTACTGGCTCATCATCGGGGTCAGCTCCTCCCGGTTGGCCGCCATCTTCTCGGGAGGCCCCGTTACCGCACTCATGCGTGGTACACCGTGGCCGTGGTACAAATGTTGTGTGGACCGTGTGGCCGAGCGGTCCGTCTCCGACGACTGGAGCGGGCAGTTCTATCGAAATGACAACTCATTGTCCCCCCCGTCTGCGGACAGAGGTCGTATGTCGCAAGCCGTTTCCGTCCGTTTCACGCTCTTGAGTCACTGTGTGACGGTAGTCGTGGATGGTGGTAGCGTCGGTGTCGCGTTCGTCCGGGTGTCGCTCGTCTTCCCGTACTCGGCTTTGAGCGCGGTCGGACTGACGAACAGCGACGCCCAGTACACCTGTCCGTGGTAACGTGGGAGGTAGTACCCGCCCACGTTGCCCTTCTGGTATTCGATGCCCATCGCGTAGAGCACCTGTGCTTTCCCACGGAAGCGGTCGACGAGTGACCGGAACGCCGATGGCGGCGTCTCGTCCGTGGCGACGGTGTAGCCTGTCGGCGTCGAGTGCGTGGTGACGGTGTTGCCCTCGTCGATGGCGGTCCGGACGACGCTCGCTTCCTTCTCCGAGAGATCCGACAGGTCGAACGCGAAGCGCTCGCGCATGGTCCGCCCGTAGGCTGCCACCGAGGAGACCGTCTCGGCGGTGTAGTGGTAGGTCTTCAACGTCACGTCATTCGCCCTGTCAACGGACCACGCCGCAGTTGTGCCGTCTTTCCAGGCGATGTAGTCGTACTTCGAGGAGGGCACGAGCACCGACTTCGAGCGCTCATCGTCGGTGTAGACGAAGGTCGTCCCGACGCCGACTGTGCCGCCGTCGTCGAGGCCGAGTGCGGCGAACTTCTCTCGGTCGACGGTCGGTAGGTCGGAGAAGTTCACCGAGGTGGCGGCCGCGGTCGTCCCCTGCGGCACGTCGATGCGGACCTGATAGGCCGTCGCTGGCGCGCGTGCGGTCACCTCGCGCGAGAGCGCGTAGACACTGTCGCCGTAGATGACGTGCCGGCCGTCAGCGAACGGCGCTTCATAAAGCACCTGTACACTCGTCCCCCGTCGAGTATCTGGTCGAACACGTTCGCGCGCTTGGGTCCGACAGTGTACAACGCCTTCGCGGGGAGGTCAGCATCCGAGGCGGCAGTCATCCGGAGGCTCGCTGTCGGCCCGGGAAGGCCTGCTCCTCGGTGGGCACCGGAACAGCCGGCCAAGACGGCGGGGACGACGGCGGCGACTGTCGAGAGGAGGGTGCGACGTCGCATGGGAGAGAATGTCTCTTGATCAGGAAAAGTCCTCGCTCGTCGAGGACGGACACGTTAGGGAGCCCCTCATAGTGTTTGTTGTGAGTCAATACCGCTGGTTCGCCGGAATGGGGCGGCGAACCAGCGGTAAACAGTCACACTAAACACTATCATAGGCGGCGCGTGACCCAGACGTGGCCTGTATGCAGCACTGAGTAAACTACCCCACCGTACTCCCTCGGCGCATACGCGCCTCGGTCCTTGAGGGTGGGGCTTTGATGTGGACTCCCGGCACTCAGTCCCCGGCAATAGGCCGGTGACTCTCGCCGTTCAACGTCCCACCATTTATACGCAGGTGGCTTTGTTGAAATCCTATTAATTTGACTCTTTCTGTAGAGTACGGTTTGTTTTGTAGCTCTGTTATTCAGCGATGATTTCAGAGACTTTTTCTTCCCCATCCTTTCG
>JBDGSV010000073.1:0-15195 GCA_042217375.1 Haloarculaceae archaeon
CTTCGCGGTGAGCGTCGGCAACCTCGCGAAGGTGCTCCCGCTCTCGCCCGGCGGCGTCGGGCTCTACGAGGGTGCGTTCACGGTCGTCGTCGCCGGATTCACGCCGCTCGGCTGGGAGGTGGCGCTCGGCGCGGCCATCGTCGACCACGCGGTGAAGAACCTGATCACCGTCGGCGGCGGCCTCGCCGCAGCGACGCTCCTCAACGTCTCGCTCACGACCGCAGTCGAGGAGGGAACCGCTCGCGCCGCGACCCGGACCGACGACTGAGGCGAGTCCGGCCCGCGGTCCGGGTCGTCCGGAACACCGCGACCCCGTCGTTCTCGTAGACCAGGTCGTACCGGTCGGAGGCGACCAGCGACCGGCGCATCGCCGGCGGCTGGGTCGCGCTGGCCCCGCGTACGGTGTAGCTCCCCGTCGGGACGTAGACGTAGTCGGGAGCGACGCCCGCCGTTCGCAGGCCGGCCGTCAGGCACGACTCGGTGTGACAGCCCGAGAGCGACCGGAAGAGCGAGAGCTGTCGCTCGTACCGCGCCGGCGTCGTCCACTCGACGCCCCAGGGGCCGACGAGGATGGTCCGGTCGGTCTGCTGGGGGAACCACTCGGCAGCGTCGCCCAGCACCACGAACTGGGCGTCCGGCGGCGTGTTCGCCTGCACCCACGCCATGGCCGCGACGTCGTCGTCGTCGACGAACGCTGGCTGGGCGGAGCCCCGCGGGCCGGCGAGCGCGCCGCCGGCGTACAGCAGTCCCGTCGTCGCCAGGACCAGGCCGATCGCGGCGACGACTGGGACGACCCAGCCGACGCCGGCGCGCCTGCGGACCGCGGGGGCGACCCCCTCGAAGACGAGCGGGGCGACCAGCAGTCCGCCGACGACGAACAGGAAGCGCGCCTGCCCGACGACGTACCAGCACGCGAGGAACCAGGCCACGAGGACGTACCGCCGCCGGACCAGCCCGTACGCCAGCCCCGCGAAGACGGCGAGGTAGAACAGCGCCGAGAGGTCCGGCTCGACGCCGAGGACGGCGACGAGCCGGGCGAGCCCGCCGCCGAGGCCGCGGTGGGTCCCCGCCGCGCCCGCGAACACGTCCACGCCGTGGACGGCCACGACCTGGCTCCACCACGGCGCCGCCAGCAACAACCCGCCCACCGCGACCAGCCCGCCCGCGACCAGCCCGCCAGCCGTCCGGTCGTACCCCGCGAACAGCACGAGGTAGGTCACCCCGAAGAAGATCGCGTAGACCGGATGAGTGAGGATCGTCAGGCCGAACAGCGCCGCCGCCGGTCCCGTCCACCGCCGGTCGCCCGCCCGGAACAGCTGGATCCCGACCCAGGCGCCGATCAGCGCGAGCAACAGCGCCGGCGCGCGCACGATCCCGCCCGCCGACAGGTGCCACTGGAGCGCCTCGGGCGCCGTCGCGAAGACGACGGTGGCGAACCCGGCCCGGGGAGCGGTGCCGAGCAGTTCGCGCGCGAGGAAGTAGTAGGGCACCACGCTCGCGACGATCACGAGGCCCGGGACCAGTCGGCTGTACGTGAACGCGCTCGCGCCGGTGAGGTCGACGGCGGCGGCGGCCGCGTAGAAGGCCAGCGGCGGGTAGGCGAAGGGGACGCCCCGCGCGGTGTAGCCCGGGATGCGCGCGGGCAGTCCGTAGCCGTGCACGCGGAGTTGCTCGGCGATCTGCATGTACAGGCCCGCGCCGTAGGCCGGATAGCGGTGGGTCGCGAGGTAAACGAAGTAGACGAGGACCGCCACGACGAGCGCGACCGCCAGCCACGTCCGGTCGTCCCGGAGGACCGCGTCCGTCTCGAAGGGCGTGTAGCGCGCGACGGTCATCGCTGCCACCTCTCGCGCAGGGCCGCGGCCCCCGCCGGCCAGGACGCCCAGTAGAGTTCGATCGCGAGCCAGCAGAGGCCGACGAGGGCGACGACCGCGAGCAGGCCGAGTTCGGCGTAGCCGACCCACGCCGGCATCACGTAGAGGACGGCGTTGATCGCGGCCGTCGACCTGACCGCGCCGGCCACGACGGCGACGGGATCGAAGCCCTGGCTCTCGGACCGGGTCGCCACCCGGCTCTGGAGGCCGGCGCGCCCGGCCGCGGAGCCTCCGGTGCTCTCGTCGCCGGTCCCGAGCCGCTCGGCCTCGTAGGGGAAGGCCACGTCGAGCGTCCAGACGACGTCGCCGTCTCGGGCGACTTCGATCACCCTGTCGCCGTTGGAGTCGGTGACGAGCGTGTGCCCGTCGGGGAGCCGGTCGGCGTCGCGGGGCCACTGGAGCTGGGCGTCCCGCCAGGTCCAGGTCCGGTTCCAGCCGTCGCCGGCGCGGTGGTACTCGACGATCCGGTGGTTCTCCGAGTCCGCGACCAGGAGCGAGGGGCCGCCGCGCTCGGCCGGGATGTAGTCCGGGTTGTGCTGCTCGTAGAGGACGGCGTAGTCGTCCTCGCTCCCGAGCGTCCAGTTCTCGATCAGGCCGCGCTGGCGGTCGAGAAAGACCACCTGATCCTGGTTGCGGAGGCTCGCCACGATGCGCCCGTCGTCGAGCACCTCGACGTCGTTCAGGTGCGTCCAGTCGCCGGGGTAGGGACCGCCGGTCTCGGTCGGTCGGTAGTCGCTCTGGACCTCCCACGACCAGGTGACGAGGCCCGAGGTGGTGTTGACGACGTACACCCGGTCCCGGGCGATGTCGGCGACGACGAGGTGGTCCTCGTCCACCCGGTCCACGTCGTGCCAGCGGGTCGAGTGCTTCCCCGGGGTGATCCGGGCGTACACCCGCGTCGTCTCGCCGGTCGTGAGGTTCGCTCGCTCGACGACGTTGCGCGTACAGACCTCCTGGCCGCACTGGCTCCGCGGGAGGTGGTCGGCGGCGACGTACTCGACGGTCGCGGCGGTGCCCGGGACGGGGTCGACGTCCCAGTACCGCGTGTGCGTGCCGTTGTAGTAGGTGAGTCGACCGTCCGGCCCGACTGCGAGCAGCGCCGCGGTCGCGCGCGGACCGTTGCTCTCCCGCCCGAGCCAGCTGTTCGAGTCGGTCGCGACCACCGTGGTCGCGCCGCTCGGTGGCGCGACACGGGTCCCGATGTCCTCGGGGCCGATCCCGCCTCCGGCTCCCGTCGCACTCACCGCCAGGGCGAGAACCGAACCGAGGAGTAAGGCGGCGAAGAGCACTCGAAGACTGCGTCGTGGCCCCATTCGTGTCGGAGTGGACATACGCGGGAGTTTACTATGCGGTCGGTAAGCCTCGGACGCGGCCGAGCCCGAGATTAGCACGCCAATAACAATCCACTTGTCGTTCGGAGCCTACGGGCAGGTACGATGGCGGGGCGCTCCCGGCCAGGCGGAGTTCCGGTACAGGTAGTCGTCCTCGCAGCGGTCGTCCTCGCGGTGGTCGGCGCCAGCATGCTCGCGCCGGCCGTCACTGGCGGCGCGTCGGCGCCCCAGAAGACCGCCGCCGACGTGCATCTCGTCGAGCCGGCGCCGAACAGCAGCCAGGAGCTCTGGCCGTTCACCAGCCGCGAGCAGCGGTTCGAGTCGCTGACGCTCCCGATCAACCTGGTGTTCGAGACCGACGCGGTGACGACGCGCTACCTCCTGACCAGCGAAGGCGACGAGAACTGGGAGAACCAGACGGCGCGACGCCAGGGCAACGTCACGGTCCGGCTCAACGTGTCCGCCAACCCGCCAGAGACGAACGGGACCCGCACCACCGGCGAGCCCGCCACGACCGGCCCGACCGGCGGACGGACCACCGCCGACGCCACGACGCTGGCCGGCGAGCCGACTGTCACGACGGCCCCCGGCGGGCCGAACGCCACGACCCGCCCCGGCGAGTCGAGCGCGACGCCGACCAGCGCCCCGGCGACGCCGACCGGCTCGGCGAGCCCGCGCCCCGCGCCCACCGGCCCGAACGCCACCGAGACGGGGGCGAACGCGACGACCACCCGGGCGAACGCCACCGGGACCGGCCCGAACGCGACGACCGCGACCCCCGACTCGGGGCCGGACATCGAGATCGTGATCAACGGGACCGAGCTGGGGTGGGAGCAGACGCACGGGGGGACGCGGTACACCTACGTCCAGCACGCCGACGGCACCGGGCAGTGGATAACGCCGGCTTACCAGCTCCACAACGGCGACTACTTCGGCTCGCGCGCGCACCTCCGGCTGTACGAGGGCGGGAGCGAGGGCCACGAGTGGACCGCCGTCCAGGCCCACCGCGAGCACTGGGACTGGTTCGGCCTCCGCCACTCCGTGGACAGCCTCTCGCGCCCGCAACACCAGCTCGAACGGCAGTTCTACGGCAAGTGGTACGTCACCGACGTGAGCCGCCAGCGGTACGCGAACGGGGGCGCGCTCGACTACGGCGGCTGGGTCTCGGTCGTCGGCTTCCGCGACAACGTGGTGGTCCCGCCGCGGCTGCTCCTGTTCCCGCTCGCCGGGCTGACGCTGGCCGGGGGAGCGGCGTCCGCACTCGCCGCATCGGAGCGCGGCGCGCGCCGGCTCTGGGAGAGCGAACAGGTCGGCCAGGCCCACGTCTGGCTGTTCCTGGTCGTGACGGCGATCCCGCTCGCGGTCAGGAGCGGCGCCGTCGCGGTCGAGCGCGCGTTCCCGCAGGCGTCACCGATCCTCGTCGGCGGGCCGTTCTACCTCCTGCTCGTCGTCGGCCTGCCGGTCGCCGCCTGGCGGCTGGCCCGGCCGCTCGACCAGTTCGACGCGTTCGTGGTGACCGCGGTGGCGCTGGGTACGGGCGTCATGGCCGACTACGCCGCGATCGGCGTCACCCTGCTCAAGTTCGGCGTGCTCCTCCACCGGGTGGCGGCGCTGGCGGCGCTGGGGACGGTCGCCGCCGGCAGCGCGATCGACGCCGAGGAGGACTGGCGGGCGGTGGTCCTGGCCGTCGGCGTCCTGGCCTGGGCCGCCGTCGTCCTCGGCCCGGTGGCAGGTATCAGGTAACAAAATTTTTGCGCTCGGAGCGGTTAAGCAGCGTTTAATTAACAGTACCGACGCCGTGGGATGAGGACGAGACGACCGTCGTCAGACGCCGGACGCAAGGTCACCTCGGTCGCAGACAATGACAGGACGACATCGGAACGGCGGAACGGGTGGGACGACCCGCCGATCGCTTCTCGGTGCAGTGGGCACGGCCGGTCTCCTCGGGACTGCGGGATGCGTCCAGCGTACCCGCGCGCTGCTCGGCCGGAGCGCACCCCACCAGCTCTCGCTCACCATCAAGACGCTCCCGACGGACGCCGACCCCTGGTCGATCAGGACCGCCCGGTTCCTCGCGGACAACCTGCAGGCGGTCGGCGTCGAGGCGCGGGTGGTGCCCACGAGCCGCATCTCGCTGCTCCGGGACGTCCTGGTGAACCAGTCGTTCGACCTCTACGTCGCCCGCGCGCCGGCGTTCGCCGACGCCGACGCCCTCCGGACGCTGCTCCACTCCCGGTTCCGGTCGGAGCCGGGGTGGCAGAACCCGTTCGGGTACGCGGACCTCTCGACCGACGACCTCCTGGAGCAACAGCGCAGACAGACCGGCGAGCGGCGACGCGAGACGCTGTGGGACCTCCAGGACGCGGTGGTCCGCGACCAGCCGTTCAGCGTCGTCGCCTACCCCGACGAGATCCACGCCGTCCGGTCCGATCGGCTCAGGCGCTGGCCGGACCACAAGGTCGACACGCCCCTCGGCTACCTGGCGCTCGACCGCTACGAGAGCGAAGACGCACCGATCCAGTGGAACGGGACGAGCCAGCCGACGGCCACGGAGACCGACGCGACGGCGCGCGAGCGCGCCCGCACTCTCCGGATGACGACCACCGACGCTCGCGCGCCGGAGAACCTGAACCCGCTCGCCGTCGAGTACCGCAGCACGGACGCGCTGGTCGGTCTGCTGTACGACCCGCTCGGCCGACGGGTCGACGACAGGGTGCGGCCGTGGCTCGCGTCGGACTGGACGTGGCAGTCCGGCGCCGGCTCCGGCCCGGCGCTCGACGTCACGCTCAGGGACGAGGCGACCTGGCACGACGGGACGTCGCTCACCGCCTCCGACGTCGCGTTCACCTACAAGTTCCTGAAAGACACCTCGCTGGGCACGTTCGAGAGCCCGCTCCCCGCCCCGCTGTTCCGGAGCCAGAGTTCGCTGGTTGCCGACGCCAGAGCGTACGACGAGAAGTCGGTCCGCGTCCAGTTCGTCCCGAGCACCCGCGAGGTGGCACGACGGGCGCTCACCGTCCCCGTCCTCCCGGAGCACGTCTGGCAGTCGAAGACCGAACGGGCGACCATCGCCGGCGTCGACTCGGGGCGAGAGGTCACCGAGGCGGTCATCTGGAACAACCAGGAGCCGGTCGGGAGCGGGCCGCTCGTCTTCGAGCGGGCGGACCGCCAGCAACTCCTCTCGCTCGTCCGGGCAGACGACCACTTCCTCTACCAGTCCGACCTCGACGACCACCTCGCCCCCTACCAGGGCGGGTTCTCCTTCGACCGGCTCCAGTTCGTCGTCGCGCCCTCCGGCGGGGCGGCGGTCAGGATGGTCGAAGACGGGACCGCGGACGGGACCGCGACGGGGGTGACGCCCTCCTCGGTCCCCCGCATCGGCAGGTCCGACAGCGTCGAACTCCACACCCACCCGTCCCCCTCGTTCTATCACCTGGGGTTCAACGCCCGCCGCTCGCCGTACGACAACCCCCGGTTCAGGCGAGCGGTCGCACAGTTGTTCGACAAGGCGTACCTGACCGAGTCGGTGTTCGACGGCTACGCGCGGCCAGCGACCAGCCCGCTGGCCCACCTCCCGTCGCTCGAACCCTCCCTGGAGTGGTCGGGACGCGACGCCGAACTCCCCTTCCCGGGCGACGCCGGCGACCTGGACGTCGAGAAGGCCCGGGAGGCCTTCCGGACGGCCGGCTACCGCTACACGGACGACGGCCGACTCGTCCTCTCCTGACGCCACCCCATGACACTCCTCTCCGTCGTCGTCACGCTCCTCGGCGTCGCGGGCGTCCTCCTCGCGACGGCGACGACCCTGTTCGTGGGCTGGCGGCGGCTCGCCGGCCGCCTCCGCCACGCGCCCTCCGTCCTCCGGGACCTCCTGCCACACCTCGTCGTGCTCGTCCTCGTGTTGCTGGTGAACCGGATCGCGCGCCACCGCGGACAGGACATCTCCTGGGCGCTCGGCTGGAACATCACCGACCAGATACACATGCTCGAAGGCGGGGTGGTCGCCTCCATCCAGTCGATCGCCGCGCCGCCGCTCACGGCCTACTTCTCGTTCATGTACGTCTACGGCTACGTCTTCGTGACGGTGTTCCCCTTCGTCGCGTACTTCGCCCTCGAGGACACCCGACCGCTCAAGCAGACCGTCCTGGCCTACTCGCTCAACTACGCGCTCGGGCTGGTGTTCTACACGCTGTTCATCTCCTACGGCCCGCGAAACCTCATGCCCGATCAGGTCCAGCCGCTACTGTACTCGTCCTACCCGGAGGTCCAGTTGCTCACTGCGATGGTCAACTCGAACACGAACGTCTTCCCCTCGCTCCACTCCTCGCTGTCTGTCACCTCCGCGCTCCTGGCGCACCGGACCGCCGACGAGTACCCCAACTGGTACCGGATCGCCCTGGTGTTCGCGGGCAGCATCGTGGTCTCGACGATGTACCTCGGGATCCACTGGGCGACCGACGTGGTCGCAGGCGCCTGCCTCGCGTACGTCTGCGTCCGGGTCGCCGGCCGCTACGCCGACCTCCGGCGCCTCTGGACGTAGCGGCGGCCGCGGCCCCGGCGACGCCGACGCACGGAAGAAACCGATTTGCGTTATCTCCTCCGGACGACGTCGCTACACGTAACCGGTTTCGTCTACGTCGCCCGGCCGAGAACACCTAGGGTTTTCTCGCTGGTCCCGCAAGGGCCGAGTAGCATGTCGAGTGACGCGCAGTCGGCGGAGCAGCGCCGGACAGAGATCGTCGAGCGACACCGCGAGGCCGCCGCGGCGGTCCTCCCCGAGCACCGACAGCTGTACGTCGGGGGCGAGTGGGTCGAGGCCGAGGCGGGCGAGGAGTTCGACACGATCGACCCGACGACGGGAACGGTGCTCGCGTCGGTCGCCCGGGGGCGCGCGGCGGACGTCGACCGCGCCGTCGCCGCCGCGGAGACGGCCTTCGAGGAGGAGTGGTCGGAGGCCAGCGCGGGCCGTCGCCAGCGCCTGCTGGACGCGATCGCCGACCGGATCGAGGACGACCTCGCCGACCTCGCTCGCCTGGAGACGCTGGACAACGGCAAACCGGTGAGCGAGGCGCAGATCGACGTCCGGAGCGCGGCCGAGCAGTTCCGCTACTTCGCGGGGATCAGCCGCGTCAACCGCGGCGAGACCATGTCCGAGTCCTCCCGGCTCGGCCAGGTCGTCCACGAGCCGTACGGCGTGGTGGGCCAGATCGTCCCGTGGAACTTCCCGCTCATGATGGCGTCCTGGAAGATCGCACCGGCGCTGGCCGCGGGGAACTGCACCGTGCTGAAGCCGGCCGAGCAGACCCCGCTGTCGGTGCTCCGGCTGATGGAACTCGTCGACGACGTCGTCCCGGACGGCGTCGTGAACGTCGTGACCGGGTACGGCGAGGAGGCGGGCGAGCCCCTGACGACCCACGAGTCCGTCCGGAAGGTCGCGTTCACCGGATCGACGGCGGTCGGGAAAGAGGTGATGCGTAACGCGGCGGGCCACGTCGCGGACGTGACGCTCGAACTCGGCGGCAAGAGCCCGATCATGGTGTTCCCGGACGCCGACGTCGAGCGCGCCGTCCAGACCGTCGCGTCGTCGATCTTCTACAACACCGGCGAGTGCTGCGAGGCGGGATCGCGGCTGTTCGTCCACGACGACGTCGCCGACGCCGTGCTCGACGGCCTGGTCGAGGCGGCCGAGGCGATGACGATCGGCGACCCCCTGCTCGAGGAGACCGACCTCGGCCCGAAGGTCTCCCGCGAACAGGTCGAGCGGACCCTCTCGTATCTCCAACGCGCGCGCGAGGCGGACGCGACGTTCCTGACCGGCGGCGATCAGCCGGACGACGAGGCGCTCGCCGACGGCTGCTTCGTCGCCCCGACCCTGCTGACCGACCTCGACCACGACCACGACGCCGTCCAGGAGGAGATCTTCGGGCCCGTCCTCGAGGTGTTCCGGTGGACCGACTACGAGGAGATGATGGCCCTCGCCAACGACGTCGAGTACGGGCTGGCCGCGGGCGTCGTCACCGACGACGTCGAGCGGGCGAACCGGGCCGCCCGCGACGTCGAGGCGGGGTACGTCTGGGTCAACACCTACCACGAACTGGTGCCGGGCCTGCCGTTCGGCGGCTACAAGCAGTCCGGGACCGGCCGCGAGGTCGGTCTGGAGACGCTCGACCACTACACGCAGACGAAGACGATCAACCTCTCGCTGCGGTGAGCCGAGCGTAACCGCTTTCTCCCGCGGCCGACTCCGGGCGGACGTGTCCGACCCGCACGAGCACCTCCGGGCCGACCCGCACCTCGGTCCGGTCGTCGAGGAGCACGGCGACCTGGAGATCGACCCCGCGGACGACGTGTTCGCCCGTCTCGTGACCTCGATCGTCCGCCAGCAGGTGTCGATGGCCGCGGCGGCCGCGACCCGCGAGCGCCTGGTCGAGGCGGTCGAGCTCACGCCCGCCGGCGTCCTGGCGGCCGAGGAGTCGACGCTCCGGGACGCGGGGCTCTCGCGCCAGAAGGCCAGCTACGTCCGGAACGTCGCGCGCGCGTTTCAGGAGGAAGGGTACGACCGCGACACCTTCGCCGCCATGTCGAACGAGGCGATCCGCGAGGAACTCACCGCGATCGCCGGCGTCGGCGACTGGACCGCCGACATGCAGCTGATCTTCGCGCTCGGGCGCGAGGACGTCTTCCCGGTCGGCGACCTCGGGATCCGGGCGGGGATGGTCGCCCTCTTTCCCGACCTCGACCGGGAGGACCGCGCGGCGATGGTCGAGCGGAGCGAGGCCTGGCGCCCCTACCGGAGCTACGCGTCGCTGTACCTCTGGCGGCTGAGCGACTGACCCGCCGGCGGCGTCACTCCTCGGCCAGTTCCTCTTCCTCGACGTCGGCGCCCTCGTCCTCGTCGGCGCGGCGGCCGACGTCGACGTGGTAGTGCTTGAGGATGTCGCGCCCGAGCAACAGCGGGTAGTCCATGTGCGCGCGGTCCTCGACGCTGGCGGTGACGGTGTGCCGGGTGCCGCCGACGCCGACGACGAGGTCGACGACCGGGCGCGCGCGCCCGGACTTCACGGACCCGGACTTGATGCGGACGATGTCCTTGATCGGGCCGGTGCCGAGGTCGGCCGCGAGGCGGGCGTCGATGCTGGTTCGGGTCGCGCCGGTGTCGGACTTGGCGAGGACGGACTTCGAGCCGCGCGTCCCGGAGACGACGACCTCCTCGATGTAGCCGACGGTGACGGGTTCGACGGATTCGACGGCCTCCTCGCGGGGCTTGGCCGCGGGCCGCGAGTCGTCGAGCGTGGCCGCGAGTTCGCGCACCCGGGCGGCGTCGACCGACCCGCCGGCGTGCTCGATGGCCTGCCGGGCGATGTACGGCGCCGGGCTGTGAGACGTGGCCGAGAACAGCCCCTTGAACCCGGCGGTCGGGTTCACCTCCAGGACGTACCAGCCGTCGGCGCCCTCGACCAGGTCGACGCCGGCGTAGTCGAGGCCGACCACGTCGGTCGCGCGCCGGGCGACGTCGAGGACCTCCCCGGGGAGGTCGCCGGTCGCGTCCTCGACCTCGCCGCCGAGCGCGACGTTGGTGCGCCAGTCGCCCTCGGGCGCGTAGCGGGTCATCGCGCCCACGACCTCGTCGCCGACGACGTACACCCGGACGTCGTGGCTGCGGTCCTCCGCGGGGTCGATCAGCGACTGGAGGAACGCCTGCCGGGTGCCCACCTGCGGGTTCAGCGGATCGTCGAGGTCGACCTTCCAGGTTCCCCCGCCGTGGGTGCCGATGGCCGTCTTGTAGACGGCCTCCTCGCCGAACCGCTCGCGGCCGGCGTTGAGTCGGTCGCCGCCGAGCGCGAGCAGCGCGTCCGGCACCGGCAGGCCGGCGTCGGCCAGTGCGGCCGCGGTGGCGAACTTGTGCATGGCGGTCATCGTCGCCGACGGCGGGTTGAGCATCGGGCGCAGGTTGGCGAGCGTCGTCGCGAGGCCCAGCCCCTCGGCGGGCTGTTCCTGCTTCGAGAGGAGGAGCCGGTTGACGAGTACGTCCACGTCGGGTTCGAGGACTGCGCGGCCGTCTCGGATCTCGACGGCGGTGTTCTCCTTGCGGAGCCACGCCGTCCCGGCGCCCAGGTCGTCCGCGGCGTTCAGTATGGCCTTCGTCTCCTTGCTGTTGTGAAGGCTCAGCACGCCGACGGTGATGTCCTCGTTCATACGCACGCTATCCGGAAGCGGCGAGAAAGAACTGACGATGCCCCAGTCACGGGGCGGGTCTGGCGCCGGCGCGGCCTCGCCTCGGGCGTGTCGTGACCGACAGTGTATTTGCGCCGCTCCCGTCAGGGAAGGCATGGACGAGGCCGAGCCGTTCACGTACAACGGTGGCCGGGTCGACCCGGGCGAGGTCGCCAACATCCGCTACGGCGTCAGCGAGACGTACCTCGGGGACCCGGTCCGCATCCCAGTGACGGTCGTCAACGGCACCCACCCCGGGCCGACGGTGTTCCTCTCGGCGGCGGCTCACGGGGACGAACTCAACGGCGTCGAGGTGGTCCGGGAGGTCGCCCACAGCTGGGACCACGCCGACCTCCACGGGACGCTGGTCTGTCTCCCGGTGCTGAACGTGCCGGGCTTTCTGGCCCAGCAGCGCTACCTGCCCATCTACGATCGAGACCTGAACCGCTCGTTCCCCGGCAGCGCCGACAGCACCGGGTCGAAACGGATCGCCGCCCGCATCTACGAGAACTTCATCTCGCCCTGCGACCTCGGGATCGACTTCCACACCTCCACGCGCGGGCGCACGAACATGCTCCACGTCCGGGCGGACATGGCCGACGAGGCGGTCGCGCGCGTCGCGAACGCCTTCGCCTCGAACGTCATCCTGGACAGCGAGGGCCCCGACGGGACGCTCCGCCGCGCGGCGAGCGACGACGGCGTCTCGACGATCACGGTCGAGATGGGCGAGGCCCACCGGTTCCAGCGGGACCTGATCGACCTGGCGCTGGACGGCGTGACGAGCGTCCTCGCGGAGTTCGGCCTCCGGCGGGCCGACCTCGTCAAGTGGCCGGGGTGGCGCACCGTCATCGACGCCGACCAGAAGACCTGGCTCCGGGCGGACGCGGGCGGGCTGGTCGACATGCACCGCGGATACGGCGACCTCGTCCACGAGGGCGAGCGCATCTGCACCATCGCCGACCCGTTCGGCGACGAGTCGACCGTCGTGCGGTCGCCGTTCACCGGGCTGCTCGTCGGCGTCCTGGAGAACCCGCTGGTCTACCCGGGGAATCCGCTCTGTCACCTCGTCCACCTGGACGAGGTGACGCTGAACGCCATGGAGTCCGACCAGTCCTGACTGCGACTGTGACTTAGTAACTTCTATACCGCCAGCGTTCACAGCTATGCCCGGTATGAGTCAGTCTTACAATCGGGGCCTCATCGAGGACTTCGGCCGGTGGCGGGAGTTCTCTGCCGGCATGTGGGCGTGGATCTTCCACAAGTTCACCGGCTGGGTCCTCATCGGGTACCTGTTCACCCACATCGCGGTGCTCTCGACCGCGACCGTGGACGGGGCCACCTTCACCCAGACCATCAGTGGCCTGGAGAGCCTGCTGGTGGTCCGGATCCTGGAGGTGGGGCTGCTTGCGGTGGCGGTGTTCCACATCCTCAACGGGCTTCGACTGCTGTTCGTCGACCTCGGCGTCGGGCTGGAAGCAGAGGACAAGACCTTCTACGCGTCGCTCGTGCTCACGGGTGCGATCGTGGTTGCGAGCGTTCCGACCTTCCTCTCGGGGGCGTTCGGATGAGCAGCGAGTATCCCTCCTCGTTCACGCCGAAGGGGACGCGCTGGTACCTCCAGCGGGTTACGGCGGCGATCCTCGTCGTGATCCTCGCGTTCCACTTCATGCTGTTACACTTCGTGAACCACGCGGCCGAGATCACCTTCGCGGGAACCCACCTCCGGATGCAGCAGGTGGGCTACTTCCTCACGATGGTCCTGTTCCTCGTGACGGCGACGTTCCACGGCGTCAACGGCGTCTACAACGCGCTCGTCAACCAGGGCCTCGAAGGGACCCAGAAGACCGCGGTCAAGTACGTCCTCGTGCTCGCTGGACTGCTGTTGATCGTCCAGGGAGCGCGGGTGGCATTCGTCATGGCAGGATTCCTATGAGCACGCAAGTCACCGAACAGGAACAGGAGAACGAACAGGCGACCGAACAGGAGTCCGCCGCCCAGCAGCGGCGGATGGAGCAAAAGCGCACCGACGCCGCAGAGCGGGAGATGCGCCAGCGCGCCGAGGCCGACCTCGAAGAGGCCGAGAACAGCGTCCGCATCAAGGTGTTCCGCTACGACCCCGAGGTGCCGGACAAGGAGGAACCGCGCTTCGACACCTTCCGGGTCCCCTTCACGAAGGGGATGACGGTGCTCGACGCGCTGATCTACGCCCGCGACCACTACGACTCCTCGCTCACCTTCCGCCACTCCTGCCGGCAGGCGGTGTGTGGCTCGGACGCGCTGTTCATCAACGGCCGCCAGCGGCTGGGGTGTCAGACCCAGATGGCCGACCTCGGCGACGGGAAGACGCCGCCAGGGACGGTGCGCGTCGAGCCGCTGCCCCACCAGGAGGTCGTCAAGGACCTCGTCGTGGACATGCAGCACTTCTACGAGCAGATGGACGCCGTCGAGCCGTACTTCCAGGAGGAGGACGTCCCGACGGGCGAGGAGCAGCGCCAGACCCGGGAGAACCGCGAGAAGGTCAAGCTCTCGACGCGGTGTATCTGGTGTGGCGCCTGCATGTCCTCGTGTAACATCGCCGCCGGGGACAACGAGTACCTCGGGCCCGCGGCCATCAACAAGGCCTACCGGTTCGCGATGGACGAGCGCGAGGGCGAGGACGTCAAGCAACACCGGCTGAACATCCTCGAACAGGAACACGGCGTCTGGCGCTGCCAGACCCAGTTCTCCTGCACCGAGGTCTGTCCCAAGGACATCCCGCTCACCGAGCACATCCAGGAACTGAAGCGGGAAGCCGTGAAGAACAACCTGAAGTTCTGGTAACACCGACACACAACAACATGCACGAACACGACGTCATCGTGGTCGGTGGCGGCGGTGCCGGCCTCCGTGCGGCCATCGCGGCCCACGAGGAGGGCGCCGACGTCGCCATCGTCACGAAGCTCCACCCGGTCCGCTCGCACACCGGCGCGGCCGAGGGCGGCATCAACGCCGCGCTCCGGAGCGGCGACGACTGGCACGACCACGCCTACGACACCATGAAGGGGTCCGACTACCTGGGGGACGCCCCGGCCATCGAGACCCTCTGTCAGACCAGCCCGGACGAAGTCATCCAGCTCGAACACTGGGGGATGCCCTTCTCCCGGGAGGACGACGGCCGCGTCTCGCAGCGCCCGTTCGGCGGGCTGTCGTTCCCCCGCACCACCTACGCCGGCGCCGAGACCGGCCACCACCTGCTCCACACGATGTACGAGCAGGTCGTCAAGCGCGGCATCACCGTCTACGACGAGTTCTACGTGACCCGGCTGGCGGTCACCGACCACGACGACCCGACGGACCGGACCTGTCACGGCGTCGTCGCCTACGACATCAAGCGCGGGAACCTGGAGGCGTTCAAGGCGACCGGTGGCGTCATCCTCGCCACCGGCGGCGACGGACAGGCGTTCGACCACACCACCAACGCCGTCGCCAACACCGGCGACGGCGCGGCGATGGCCTACCGCGCCGGCGTCCCGCTCGAAGACATGGAGTTCGTCCAGTTCCACCCGACCACCCTCCCGAGCACCGGCGTGCTCATCTCCGAGGGCGTCCGCGGCGAGGGCGGCATCCTCTACAACTCGAAGGGCGAGCGGTTCATGTTCGAACACGGGTACGCCAACAACGCCGGCGAACTCGCCTCCCGCGACGTCGTGGCGCGCGCCGAACTCACCGAGGTCAACGAGGGACGCGGCATCGAGGACGAGTACGTCCACCTCGACATGCGCCACCTCGGCGAGGAG
>JBDGSV010000049.1:0-15102 GCA_042217375.1 Haloarculaceae archaeon
CGTCTCCTACTACGACTACTACCAGCCCGAGGCCTACGTCGAGCAGACGGACACATACATCGACAAGGACGCCTCGATCAACGACGAGATCGACCGGCTGCGCCACAGCGCCACCCGCTCGCTGCTCACCCGGGACGACGTGATCGTCGTCGCCTCGGTGTCGGCCATCTACGGGCTGGGCGATCCGGCCAACTACGTCGACATGTCCCTGCGCCTGGAGCGCGGCCAGCGCCTCGACCGCGAGGAACTGCTCGCGCGGCTGGTCGACCTCAACTACGACCGCAACGACGTGGACTTCACGCAGGGGACGTTCCGGGTCCGGGGCGACACCGTCGAGATCTACCCGATGTACGGCCGCTACGCCGTCCGCGTGGAGTTATGGGGCGACGAGATCGACGGCCTCCGGAAGGTCGACCCGCTGGAAGGCGAGATCGTCAGCGAAGAGCCCGCGGTGCTCGTCCACCCCGCCGAACACTACTCGATCCCCGAGGACCGCCTCGAACGGGCCATCGACGAGATCGAGGACCTGCTCGAAGAGCGGGTGGCCTACTTCGAGCGCCAGGGCGACCTCGTGGCCGCCCAGCGCATCGAGGAGCGGACCACCTTCGACCTGGAGATGCTCCGCGAGGCCGGCTACTGCTCCGGCATCGAGAACTACTCGGTCCACCTCTCGGACCGGGAGCCCGGCGAGGCGCCCTACACCCTGCTCGACTACTTCCCCGACGACTTCCTCACGGTCATCGACGAGTCCCACCAGACCGTCCCGCAGATCCGGGGCCAGTTCGCGGGCGACAAGTCCCGGAAGGACTCGCTGGTCGAGAACGGCTTCCGGCTGCCGACGGCCTACGACAACCGGCCGCTCACCTTCGAGGAATTCGAGACCAAGACCGACCGGACCCTCTACGTCTCCGCGACGCCCAGCGACTACGAGCGCGAGCACTCCGGCCAGGTCGTCGAGCAGATCGTCCGCCCCACCCACCTCGTCGACCCCGAGGTGAGGGTCGCGTCCGCGGAGAGCCAGGTCGAGGACCTGCTCGACCGCATCGACGGGCGCGTCGCGGACGACGAACGCGTGCTCGTGACGACGCTCACCAAGCGGATGGCAGAGGACCTCACCGAGTACCTCGACGAGGCGGGCGTCGACGTCGAGTACATGCACGACGAGACGGACACCCTCGAACGCCACGAGCTCGTCCGGGGGCTCCGGCTCGGCGAGTTCGACGTCCTCGTCGGGATCAACCTCCTCCGCGAGGGCCTGGACATCCCCGAGGTCTCGCTCGTGGCCATCCTCGACGCCGACCAGGAGGGGTTCCTCCGCTCGACGACCTCGCTCGTCCAGACGATGGGCCGGGCCGCGCGGAACGTCAGCGGCGAGGTGGTGCTGTACGCCGACGAGACCACCGACTCGATGGCCTCGGCCATCGAGGAGACCCGGCGCCGCCGCCGCATCCAGCGGGAGTTCAACGAGGAACACGGCTTCACGCCCGAGACCATCCAGAAGGAGGTCGGCGAGGCCTCGCTCCCCGGCTCGAAGACCGACACCGGCGGCGTCGCCGGCCTCGAACCCGACGACGACGCGGAGGCCGAGGAACTGATCGCGGACCTCGAACGCCGGATGCAGGAGGCCGCCGACAACCTCGAGTTCGAACTCGCCGCCGACATCCGCGACCGCATCCGGACGCTCCGCGAGGAGTTCGAGGTCGAGGTCGACGACGGCGGCGTCCCCGCGCCCGAGTCCGAGTCCGAGTTCTGAGAGCGGGCGTCCCCGCGCTCGGCTGCCGATCACCCGGCGATACCACGCAGTAGTAACGCTTTTGCTGACCACCTGACATCGAGGGGCATGGACACCGAGAACGCGAGCGGCTACCTCTCGCGGCTGGGGCCGACGTGGCTGGCCGGCGCCGTCGCGGCGGGCCCGGCGACGATGGCGAGCCTCGTGACTGCCGGCGCGAGCTACGACTACGCGCTCCTGTGGGTGGTGGTCCTCTCCGCCGTGCTGGGCGCGACGGCCCAGTTGCTGGCCTCGCGGCTGAGCCTGCTGACCGAGCGCGGCATCGTCAGCGTGGTCGAAGACCGGCTCGGCGAGTGGTGGGCGTGGGTGCTGGTCGTCGACGCGGTGCTGGCCGCGGGGCTCGCCCAGCTCGTCATCATGAAGGGCCTCGCGGACGTGAGCGCGACGGTGACCGGCGTCGACGCCCGGATCTGGGGCGTCGCGTGGGCCGTCGTCCTCGCGGTCGGGCTGGCGAGCGGCGGGTACCGGATCGCGGAACTCGGCGCGAAGGTGCTGGTCTCGGCGATCGTCGTGGCGTTCGTCGCCTCGCTCGTCGTCGTGCCCGTCGACCTCGGCGCGGCCGCCAGGGGACTGGTCCCCGCGTTCCCGGGCGTCGACGGCGCGCTGCTCGCCGCGAGCGTGCTCGGCGGCGCCGTCCACGTCACCCTGGTCACGATGCAGTCCTACACGACCCGCGCCCGAGGGTGGACGATCGCCGACCGGCGGCTGGCGCGCTTCGACGTGCTCACCTCGATGGGGCTGGCGTTCGGCGCCTACAGCCTCGCCATCTTCCTGGTCGCGGCGAGCGTCCTCACGCCCGAGAACGCCGGCTCGGCCGCGGGCGCCGCGCAGGCGCTCGGTCCCCTGGTCGGCGCGGACGCGAAGTGGCTGTTCCTGCTCGGGCTGTGGGGTGCGGCCATCTCCACGCTCGGAGGCAACACGGTCGTCCCGCCCTACCTCCTCGCCGACAAGCTCGGCTGGGCGACCGACGTCTCCGACCAGCGCTTCCGGGCGCTCGTGGTCGTCGTCGCGCTCCTCTCGGCTGGCGGTGCCTTCCTCGGGGGCGCGTTCTTCCCGCTGCTCGTCCTCGTGCTCGCGTTCGGACTGGTCGGCACGCCGTTCGCGCTCGTCGTGGTGCTCTACCTCCTGAACGACCCGGCGGTCGGCGAACCGCCCTCGACGGCCGCCAACCTCGGCGGCGCCGTGCTCGTCCTCGTGACGGCCGTCACCGCCGGCTCGTTCGTGCGCGGGCAGGTGGCGAGCGGCTTCGACCCACAGACCGCGTTCGTCGCGCTGTTCGCCGTCGCGCTCGGGGCCGCGACCCTCGCGCTGCTCGTCCGGTTCGTCCGCGAGACCGCCGGCGCCACCCCCGTCCCGGAATGACCGACGACCTCCCGTTCCCCCTCCGGGGGTCGACCCTGATCACCGGCCCGTCGAACGCCGGCAAGACCCGGCTCACCGCGCTGGCGCTCCGCAGGTGGGTCGAGCGCGAGGGGAGCGCGGGCGTCGTCGTCCTGGAGTTCGCACCCGAACTGGAGCGGGACGGCCGGGTCCTCGGCGGCCGGCTCGACCGCTTCGGTCCGCTGCCGACGCACGACTGGATCGGCGTCGTCGAGGCCCACGCGCCCCGCGCCGAGGGCGCGGACGTGGAGGCGGCGTTCGGGCTGGCCCGGTCGAACGCCGCCCGGGCGCGCGCGGTGCTCGACGCCGCACCCGCCGACCCGCGCGCCGTCTTCGTCAACGACGCCACGATCCCCTTCCAGGCGGGCGCGGCCCCGACGCCGCTGACCGACTACTGCGAGCGGGCGACGGTCGCCGTGCTCAACGCCTTCGAGAGCGACGAACTGGGGACAGACGACCCCGTCTCCCGCTACGAGCGCGCCGCCCGCGAGACCCTCGAAGCCTGGGCCGACCGGCACGTCCGCCTCGACTGATCGCCGGGCGTCAGAGCTGCTGGTGGAGCGTCTCGGCGATCGCCGGGCCGACCCCCTCGACCGCGCGGAGTTCGGCCGTCGAGGCCGTCCGGACGCCCTCGACGCTGCCGAAGCGCCGGAGCAGCCGCGTTCGGAGTTCGGGACCGACGCCCGGCACCTCGTCGAGCGCCGTCGAGACCTCGTCGCGGACGGTCTGGTGGTACTGGACGGCGAAGCGGTGGGCCTCGTCCCGGACCCGCTGGAGGAGGTGGAGCTGCGGGGCGTCGGCGGGCCAGTCGAACGAGCGCCCGGGCGTGAACACCACCTCCGCTTCCTTCGCGAGCGCGACGGCGGGCACCTCCCAGCCGACCGCCGCGAGCGCGTCGCGTGCGGCGTCCAGCTGTCCGCGCCCGCCGTCGATCAGCAGGAGGTCGGGCGCGGGGCGGTCGTCGCGGCCCTCGACCGCGCGGCGGGCACGCCAGGCGACCAGCGCTCGCATGTTGGCGTAGTCGTCGTTGCGGTCGGGGAGCTTCTTCCGGCGGTAGTCGCGCTTCGCGGGCGCGCCGTCGACGAAGGCGACGTCGCTCCCGACGACGGCCGTCCCCTGGGCGTGGCTCACGTCGAATCCCTCGATGCGCTCGATCCGGTCCAGCCCGAGTTCGGCCGCGAGCGCGCCCGCCTCGTCGCGCCGGCCGACGTTCGAGCGGGCGTTCTTCAGCGCGAGGTCGACCAGCGTCGCCTCCCGGCCCGCGCCGGGCACGCGCACGGCGACGCCCTCCGCCTCCAGCCAGGCCTCGACGTCGCGGTCGGTCAGCCGTTCGGCGAGCAGGAGCGCGTCGGGGAGCGACCGCTCGGCGTAGTACTGGGTGACGAAGGCGGTCAGCACCGCGGCGGCGCGGGAGGCGCTCTCCCGGTCATCGCCTCGCCCGGACTGCGCCCCCGGCGCCGCCAGCGTGTGGCGCTCCCGGTCGACGAGCTTGCCGTCCTCGCTGTGGAGGCGGGCGACCGTCGCCTCGTCGCCCGCGATGGCGGCGCCGAGGACGTCGACCGTGCGCTCGTCGCTGGCGACGACGGCCTCGCCACCGCCGCCATGGAACGCCTCGACGGCGTCCAGGCGATCGCGGAGGTTCGCCGCCCGCTCGTAGGCCCGCTCCTGGGCCGCCTGTTCCATCTCGCGGCGCAGCGGGTCCGCGAGCACGCCCGTCTCGCCCTCGAAGAACCGCTCGACAGACTCGACGTCGCCCAGGTACGCCGCCGGGCCGATCTCGCCGGTGCAGGGCGCCGTGCAGAGCCCGATGTCGTGGTCGAGACAGGGGCGGTCGCGGGTCGAGAACTTGTGATCCGAACAGCCGCGAACGCCGTAGGTCTCGCGGAGCGCCTTCACGACGGTCTCGACGCGCCCCACGTCGGTGAACGGCCCGTAGACGGTGGCCGACTCGTCGGGGTCGCGGGTCACCTCGATGCGGGGGAACTCGTGGGCCGTGAGCTGGACCATCGGGTAGGACTTGTCGTCCTTCAGGCGGACGTTGTAGCGCGGCTGGTGGCGCTTGATCAGGTTCGCCTCCAGCAACAGCGCCTGCGTCTCGGTGTCGGTGACGGCGACCTCGATCCCGTCGGCCCGCTCGACCATGCGCCGGATGCGCTCGCCCCGTGGGTCGGCGTAGGAACGCACCCGGTCGGGGATGTCCACCGCCTTCCCCACGTAGAGGACCACCCGGTCGTCGCCGGTGCCGCGCGTGAACAGGTAGACGCCCGGTTCGCGGGGCAGGTCGGCCGCACGCTCCCGAACCGTGCTCGCGTCCATCGGACGTGAGCAGGGGCCTCGGCCGGTTCAATCCGTCGCTCCGAGGAGCGCCCCGACCGCCTCGCGGTCGGCGTCCGGCAGCGCCACGTCGTCGTCACCGGAGACGTGGATCACGACCCGGCGCTCGCGGCTGACGGCGTACCACGCCGCAGCGACGGCCGCGACGACCAGCCCCCCGGCTCCGAGCGCGAGCAGCGCCTCGTCCAGCCACGAAACGAGGCGCAGGACGGTGAACAGGGTCGCGAACACCCCGTCGAGGCCGAGCCCCGGGGGCGGAGTGACTGCCGGCGGGTCGATCAGCCGGTCGGGGAGTACGACGCCGGCGCCCGCGGCGACGACGCCGAGCAGGGCAGCCTGGATCGCGATCGTGAGCGGCCGGCCGTCGCCGCGCACGACCGACTCGACGTCGAGGACGTTCGGCAGCTCGACGGCCCGAAACCGGGGGTCGGCGGCGGCGCGGAACACCAGCAGCCGGTGGCTGGTCAGGACGAGGCGGGCGTCGCCGGTCGCGACCTGGTCGCGGAGCTGTTCGCCGGCCAGCAGGAGGTCGTCGACCCGCTCGTGCCAGTCCCCCGTCACGCGCAGGCCGTCGGGGGCGGGGCTCTTGAATCGTCCCCCCGCGCTCGTCCGCCGGGCAGTCGCGCCAGATACAAGCCCCGCGGCGGCCAACCGCGACCATGGGCGAGACGGTCCGCACGTGGCTGGTCGAGCGCACCTACACCGACCGCGACCTGGTCGTGCTCACGTACGCGACGCCGGACGGGGAGCGGGCGGTCACGCGCGAACTCGCCGCGGCGGCGCTGGGCGGGACGACCGTGACGGCGGCCCGGGAGGTCGAGGCCGACCGGCTCGACCCCGTCGCCGACGCCGCGGACCGCGAGCGCTACGCCAGCGAGGCCTCGCGGGTGCGCGAGAACAACGACCCGGACGCCGAGATCTAGCCCGCGTTCCCGGGCGTAGCGACTCCTGAACACCTTTACGTCAGTAGGCGCCACGGAGAGACATGGCAGCCATCGAGCTGGCGGGCGTCCACAAGCGGTTCGGCGACGTGGCGGCGCTCCGTGGCCTGGACCTCACGGTCGAGGAGGGCGAGATCTTCGGCTTCCTCGGTCCGAACGGGGCCGGCAAGTCGACGACGATCGACGTTTTGCTCGACTTCGTGCGCCCGAACGAGGGTACGGTGTCGGTGCTCGGGTACGACGCCCACGCGGAGTCACGAGCGGTCAGACAGCACACCGGCGTCCTCCCGGAGGGGTACGACGTCTACGGGCGGCTGACCGGCCGCCAGCACGTCGAGTTCGCCGTCGACTCGAAGGAGGCAGACGACGACCCGCAGGCCATCCTGGAGCGGGTCGGCATCGCCGAGGACGCAGACCGGAAGGCCGGCGGCTACTCGAAGGGGATGTGCCAGCGCCTCGCGCTCGGGATGGCGCTCGTCGGCGAGCCGGACCTGTTGATCCTGGACGAACCCTCCACCGGGCTGGATCCGAACGGCGCCCGCGAAATGCGCGAACTCGTGCGCGAGGAGCGCGACCGCGGCGCGACGGTGTTCTTCTCCAGCCACATCCTCGGCCAGGTCGAGTCCGTCTGCGACCGCGTGGGCATCCTCCGAGACGGCGAACTCGTCGCGGTCGACAGCGTCGAGGGGCTGCGCGAGGCCACGACCGGCGGGGCGACCCTCCGGGTGACCGTCGACGACGTTCCGGACGGCCTGCTCGACGACGTCCGCGCCGTCGAGGGCGTCGAGCACGTGACTCGCGAGGACGACGCGCTCGTCGTCGGCTGCGCTGACGACGCCAAGACGGCCGTCATCTCGGCGATCGAGGAGCAGGGCGTGAGCGTCCAGGACTTCACCACCGAAGAGGCCTCGCTGGAGGAGCTGTTCGCCGCCTACACCCAGGAGGAGACGACGCCGGCCGACGCGGCCGCCGCCGGCGAGGAGGCCGAGCCATGAGCTGGGTGGCCGTCACGAAGAAAGACTACCGCGACGCCATCCGGTCGCCCTACTTCTGGGGCGTCACCGGCGGCATCACACTGATCGTCGGGATCTTCCTCTTCCAGATCGTCCAGCGCCTCCTCGACGTGGTCGCCCAGGCCCAACAGCAGGGCGTCCAGGTCCAGCTCACCACCGACCTGTTCGTCACCACCCTCCGGGTCGGGTTCCAGGTGCTCGTCCCCGTGCTCGCCATCGTGGTGGCCTACACCTCGATCGCCGGCGAGCGAGACTCGGGGACGCTGAAGCTCCTGCTGTCGCTCCCCAACACCCGTCGGGACGTCCTCGTCGGGAAGCTCGTCGGCCGGTCGGCGGTCGTCGCCACCCCCATCCTGGTGGCGTTCGCCGTCGGCGCCGTCATCTTCCCGTTCTCGCAGTTCACCTTCGTTCCCGAGACCTACCTCGCGTTCGCGGCGCTCACGCTCCTGCTCGGCATCGTGTTCGTCGCGCTCGCGCTCGGCGTCTCGGCCGCCGTCCGGTCGAGCCGCCGGGCCGCCGTCGGCTCGTTCGGCGTCTTCGCCTACCTCGTGTTCCTCTGGAACGGGTTGTCTCGCAACCTCCCGAGCCTGCTCGCGCGCGTGTTCGACATGAAACAGACGACCCAGCTCCGGCTCGAAGTGTTCCTCCACCTCCTCAACCCGATGGCGGCCTACCACTCGCTGGTCTACAGCACCAGCGCCAGCGACGCGACCGTCGCGAAGGCGCGGGCCATCCTCATCACTCGCGCGGGCGGCACCTCTCCGGCCGCCCAGAGCCAGGCCGCCAGCGCCACCGCGCAGGTCCGGGCCGTCCTCCTCCAGCGCGTGTTCACCAACGGCGTCCCCTGGTACTTCTCCGACCCGATGGTCGTCGTCTACCTCCTGCTCTGGCTGGTCGTCCCGCTCGTGCTCGGCTACCTCCTGTTCGAGCGGTCCGACCTGTAGGACGCCCCGCCGACGCTTAAGCGGCCGGGACGCGTATTCGACGGGCATGCGAGAGGAACCCCTCCTCCTGACCCCGGGGCCCGTGCCGCTGTCTGACGGCGTCCGTCGCGCGATGGACGAGCCGATGGCGTCGCCCCGGTCGGCCGCGTTCGGCGCGACCTACCGGACGGCCCGGGCCGGACTCGACTACGTGTTCACGCGCTCGACCCGCGAGGGCACCGCGACCGCGGGCGACGGGACCAGCCTCGTGCTCACCGGCACGGCGACGGTGGGGATGGAGGCGGCGGTCGCCAACCTCGTCGACGACGGCGGCGAGGTCGTCGTGCTGGTCAACGGGCGGTTCGGCCGGCGGTTCCAGCGCATCGCCGACCGCCACGCCCGCGTCACCGCCGTCGAGGCCGACTGGGGCGAGTCGTTCGACCTCGGCGCGGTCGCGGCCGCCGTCGACGACGACACCGACCTGGTCACGATGGTCCACACCGAGACCGCCACGGGGCTGTGCAATCCCGTCGGCGCCGTCGGCGAGATCGTGCGCGACCACGGCGCCCTGTTCGCGGTCGACGGCACCGCCAGCGTCGGCGGCGAGGTCTTCCGGATCGACGACTGGAACGTCGACGTCGCCGTCGCCGGCGTCCAGGGACCGCTCGCCGCGCCGCCCGGGCTCTGTGCCGTCTACGTCACCGGGCGCGCCGCCGCGGCCGTCGACGGCGACCGCGCGCCCTACTACGAGGACCTCGACTGGCACCGCCGGGCGGCCGCACAGCACCGGACGCCCTTCACGAGCGCCGTCCCGCTGGTCCGCGCGCTCTCCGTCGCGGTCGAGGAGATCGAGGCGGAAGGGATGGCCGCGCGCATCGAGCGCCACCACCGGCAGGCGCGGGCCGTCCGCCGCGGGTTCGCCGCGATGGGACTCGACCGGTTCCCCGACCCGGAGGGCGCGACCACCCTCTCGAACACGGTGACGGCGATCGAACTCCCCGAGGTCGTCCGGGCGTCGCCCGACGCCTTCTTCGACGCCGTCGCCGAGCGAGGCGTCTCGGTCGCGGGCGGCCAGGCCCACCTCGACGGGCGGATCGTCCGCGTCTCCAACGCGGGCGACCTCCCGGACGCGGCTCTCCGACGCGGCGTCCGCGTCGTCGGCGAGGCCATGCGGGCCGTCGGAGGCGACGTCGACGTCGAGGCCGGCCTCGCTGCTGCCGACCAGCACCTGTCGTGAGCCGGGGCTGTCGGGGAGTGGGCTGACGACCGCGCCCGGCCGAACGGGAGCGAGAGTACGGGAGCGAGAGCACGGGGGCGGTCAGTCCTCGAAGGCGTTCTGGACGAGCTGGAGCGCCTCCTCGCGTGCGTCCCAGTCGACGGCGACAGAGACGGACGTGGCGCTGGTAACGACGTCGTGGACCTCGACGCCGGACGCGGAGAGCGGCGTGATGACGCGCTCGACGACGCCGAGCTGGGTGCTCAGTTCGTCGCCGGTGACCCGGAGGACGGCGAGGCCGTCGTCGACGGTGACGCTAGAGAGGGTCTCGTCGTCGACGACGACGTCGTGGAGGATGGCCTCGGCGTCGTCGCAGCGCTCGCTGTTCACGTAGAAGGTGATCGAGTCCATCCCGCTGGAGACGACGTCGACGTTGATGTCGGCGTCGGCGAGCGCGGTCGAGAGCGTCGAGAGGATGCCCGGCTTGTTCCGGATGGCGCGACCCGCGACGGTGACGCAGGCGAGTTCGTCTTCCTGGAGGTCGATGAGGTTCTCGAACTGGCCCTCAATGCGGGTGCCGCCGGTGAGGAGGTCGCCGTGCTGGTAGTGGATGACCCGCACCTCCAGGTCGGCGTCCTTGTAGGAGAGCGCCGACGGGGCGACCACCTCCGCGCCGCGGAACGAGAGGTTCCGGAGTTCGTCGACAGTGATCTGGGCGACGTTGCGCGCGCCCTCGACGACGCGCGGGTCGCCGGTCATGACGCCCTCGACGTCGGTGACGATGACCACCTCGTCGGCGTCCATGTAGTTGCCGAGCATGACGGCGGTGGTGTCGGAGCCGCCGCGGCCGAGCGTCGTGATGTTGCCGTTGTGGTCCTGCGCGAGAAAGCCGGTGATGACCGGCACGGTCGCCTCCATCCGGTCGGCGAGCGCCTTGGAGCGCCGCCGGGTCGCCTCGACGTCGACCTCGCCGTTGGCGTCGGTGACGATGGGCCAGTCCGGGTGGCCGGGTTCGACGAACTCCGCCTGGACGCCGCGCGAGGCGAGCGCCGCCTTCAGCATCCGGACGGAGGTCCGCTCGCCCATGCTGACGATCTCGGCGCGGTCGCTCTCGTCCGGTTCGAAGGTGATCTCGTTCAGCAGGTGGTCGGTCGTCGCGCCCATCGCACTCGCGACCACGGCGACCTGGTGGCCGGCCTCGACGGCAGCCGCGACCGAGTCGGCGGCCCGGTTCACCCGGTCGCCGTTCCCCAGGCTGGTCCCGCCGAACTTGGCGATTACGCGCATCCGACCACCCGCTCCGTGCGCTCGTGAGTCATGACCGGAGGTTGCCCGGGGCCGACCATAACGGTGTCCATTCGGCCGATGTGCGGGCGGGAGCCGGGCCTGCAGTAGAGGATTTATCTGTGTGCGACACGAGTGCACGACACATGGAGGTTCGGGACGCGACCGAGGCCGACGCCGAGCAGCTGGCGGAGCTGACGGGGGCGCCGGCCGACGTGATGCGGAACCTCGTCCACGACCGGACGGTCCGGGTCGCCGTCGACGACGAGGAGACCCGCGGGTTCGTCAGCTTCGACGCGGAGGGCGACACGGTGTACGTCACGCAGCTCGAAGGGGACGCCGAGGCCTGCGACCAGCTCCTGGCTGAGCCCGTCCGGTTCGCCGACAAGGAGGGGATGGGCGTCGAACACCTCGTCCCGGAGACCGACGAGGAGACGAGAGCGCTCCTGGAGCGCGCCGCGTTCGAGGCCGGCGGCACCGGCCCGCGCTTCGACGGCGTCCCGACGGTCCGCTACCGGCTGGAACGCTGACCGCGGACGAGGTTTAGCCACGACCAAGAACGTCGTTACGCCCGTCTAATGCGTCTGCTTATGTGGGTATAGCCGTACGTGTGGCACACGATGGCCGACGACCGCGCCGCGTTCGTGGGGGCGTCCTGGGCGAACGTCCTCTCGAACCTGCTCAAGATCCTCGTCGAGGGCGGCCTCGGGCTGGTCTCGGGGAGCCTCGCGCTCACCGCCGACGCGGCCCACTCGCTGGCCGACCTCCTGGCGAGCGCCGTCGTCCTGGTCTGGGGGCGGGCGGTGTACGAGGACCCGGACCAGTCCCACCCGCACGGCCACGACCGGTTCGAGCCCCTCGCGGCGCTCTTCGTGGGGGGCGTCCTCGTCCTGCTCGGCCTCAAACTGCTCGCGGACGCCGGCCACGCGCTGCTGGCCGGAACCGCCACCCGGTACAGTGCCCTCCTCCTCGTCGGGCTCGCGTTCGCGTTCGTCGACCGCTACGCCTGCTACTGGTACACGCGGCTCGTCAACCGCGACCTCGACTCGCCCAGCCTCCGGGCGCTGGCGGCCGACAGCCGCAACGACCTCTACACGACGGCCGCCGCGTTCGTCGGCGTCGCGGGCCTGGCGCTCGGCTATCCCATCCTCGACCCGATCGCCGGCGCGCTCGTCAGCCTCATCGTCGTCCACCAGGGCGTCGAGGTCGCGCGCGAGAACGTCCGCTACCTCTCGGACGGCGCACCGCCCCACGCGGAGCAGGAGCGGATCAAGGACCGGATCCGCGAGCACGACGACGTCCACGGCATCCACGACTTCGTGGCGTACTACTCCGGGCACGTGATCGAGGTGGAGTTCCACGCCGAGGTCGACAGCGACCACTCGCTCGCGGAGGCACACGACATCGAGACCGAACTCCGGGACCGGGTGCGGGAGATCGAACCGGTCTCCGACGTCCACGTCCACCTCGACCCGGCCGGGCTCGGCGAGTGGAAGGAGGCGACAGACCCCTCGACGTCGACGGGGTGACCGACCGTCAGTTGAAGTCCCGGACCGTCAGCTCTAGCGTGTCGAGCGAGACGATGGGCGCGTACGCCGTGTCGGGGTCGATGTTGACCGACTTCTGGAAGGCGGTCTGGGCCTGCCAGCAGCCGCTGTTGATCGCGAGCACGTTCCGGTACCGCCCGAGACCGAGCTTGTGGACGTGGCCCGTGTGGAAGACGTCCGGCGTCTCCTCGATGACGAGGTAGTCCCGCTCTTCGGGCGCGAGGCGGGTGTGGCCGCCGTACTGGGGCGCCACGTGGCGCTTCTTGAGGAGCTGATACATCGCGCGGTGGGGCTCGTCGTAGCTGGCCTTCTCCTCGGGGAGTTCGGCGATCACCTCGTCGAGGGAGACGCCGTGGTACATCAGCACGGAGACGCCCTCGATGGTCACCGTCGAGGGGTTGCCCACGATGCGGGCGTCGTGGGCCGTCATGATCGACCGGAGTTCCTCGTCGAAGGCCGGCTGTGGCTCGGCGAGACGGACCGCGTCGTGGTTGCCGGGGATCATCACGATCTCCAGGTCGCCGGGCACCTCCTTGAGGTACTCAGAGAACAGTTCGTACTGGTCGTAGATGTCGACCACGTCGAGTTCCTCGTCCTGACCGGGGTAGACGCCGACGCCCTCGACCATGTCGCCCGCGATGAGGAGGTACTCGACGTGCTCGGCCTCCTCGCCGTGGAGCCAGTCGGCGAAGGTCGACCACGACTCGGCGAGGAACTCCTGGCTGCCGACGTGGACGTCAGAGATGAGCGCCGCCTCGACGTGCCGGTCGGCGGTCGAGGGACGGTAGGTCCGCGGGACGTCCGGGAAGTGGAGGGAGTCGACGAAGAGGATGCCGCCGTCGTCGGCGAGCGTCCCGTCCACGGCGATCACCTCGTCCAGGAGCAGTTCGTCGACGAGGTCGGCGATGTCGCGGTCTTTCATCACCAGACAGGGGAAGGTCCCGGTCGTGTCCTCCAGTTCGACGAGCCAGTGTCCGCTGGCCGTCGAGCGGATGTCCGCGACCATCCCGACCATCGCGGCCTCGCTCCCCCCCGGCATGGCGTCGATGGCGGTCGCCGGCCGGTGGTTGACCCGGCCCCGGAGCTGCGTGGCGAGGCGCTCGTACCGGTCGCGGAAGGTCGTCACGAAGTCCTGGTAGGTACCGGTCCCGGTGCTCCGTCCGGTCACGTCGCCCTCGACCTCGACGCTCCGGCGCGCCGGGTCGGCCGCGCGCGCGACTGCCGCTCCGTCGGCAGACCCCTCCGTTTCGACTGGAATACCGTCGTCTTCGTCGGGAATGTCGGGGGATTCGGTTCCAGTCGAAACGGAGGGGTCGTCGGGGGGCGAGCGCCCGTCGCCGGACGCCGAGAGGACCGCGCGGACGTGGTCGGCCGAGAGCACGAGCGTCCCCTCGGGGGCGGTCGAGACGGCGCGTTCGAGCGCGGCGTCGGGGTCTGGCGCGTTCGAGAGGAGCGTGACCGCCTCCCGCTCGGCGTTGTAGCCGCGGCTCGTCAGTTCGCTCACGAGGCGACCGGGCGTCTCCAGCGGCACACGAGAGAGGTGACGGGGCGAGAGCAAAAGCGTGACGGGGGCGGGCAGAATCGCCAGCCGTCGGCCGGCCGACTGCGGTGGCGGCGACGGCCCCCGAAGTCAGAACGTTGAAACGGCGGCCCGTCGACGTACGGGTCATGAGAGGCCCGGGTGACGACGACGGGTCACGTCCCGCAGACTGGCTACGCTGGTTCGTCCAGACCGACGACGGGACCGTCTCGTTCGTCCGGGAGGTGCTGGGGAGCGTGCTCGCGGTGGCGCTCGTAGGGATGCTCCTGTTCGCGGTCAGCGGACTCTGGCCGCCGATGGTCGCCGTCGAGAGCGGGAGCATGAACCCCCACCTCCAGCGGGGCGACCTGGTGTTCGTCATGGAGGAGCACCGCCTGGCCCCCTCGGCCGCACACGGGACCACCGGCGTCGTCACCTACCAGACCGGCAAGCAGACCGGGTACGTGAAGTTCCACGAACCCGGCGACGTCATCGTCTACCGCAGGGACGGCATCCGCGGCGGGACGCCCATCATCCACCGCGCGCGGTTCTGGGTGAACGACAGCGAGAACTGGTACGACAAGGCCAACCCCGACTACATCGGCGGCGCCAAGGCGTGCGAACTCGACGACGACCCGGCGACCGACACCGGCCTGCCCAACTGTCCGGCCCCCCACGCCGGCTTCATCACCAAGGGCGACAACACGGTGACGAACAGGCGGTACGACCAGGTGTCGGGGCTGTCCGGCATCGTCCGGCCGTCGTGGGTCGTCGGGACCGCAGAGGTCCGCATCCCCTACCTCGGCTACGTGCGACTGCTGTTCGGGCAGTTGTAGTCGGGGAGCGGGTGGAGTCGGCGAGCAGGTGGAGTCGCCTGGCTGCCGCGAATCGCCGTGGTGCGCAGCGAGCGGTCGTGACCCTGCGGTTCGCGGCCGTCGAGGATCGTCGACCGCCTGGCGCGACGAGGGTGAGTTCGAGTGGAAACGGAGGGGCGGCCGTCGCGCTCGGTGCGTCAGTCGGACCGCAGATGAGTCGGATCGTGCGTGAGTCGGGTCGCACGTCAGTCGGATAGCGCGTCAGGCGCCGAGGAGCCGTGGCGGTCCCGGCGATCCGCGCGCTCCACGAGAACTCGTGCCCTCTCTGGAACTCGTGC
>JBDGSV010000003.1:0-14241 GCA_042217375.1 Haloarculaceae archaeon
CCGCGGCATCGACCGGTTCACCGACAACATCCTCTTCGACGAGAAGATGGGCGACACCGTCCACCTGGCGCTGGGGCGGGCCTACCCTTCGAACTTCCCCGCGGGGCGCGAGGACGAGGCCAACGAGTCGGCGGTCCACGTCGACATGATCACCGACATGGCGACCGACTCTCGCATCGAGGTGGACGGCGAGGTGATCCAGCGGAACGGCACCTTCTGCTGGGAGGCCGGATTCGAGGCGTAGGCGGCTGCCGTCCCGGCCCGCGGGTGGTTCGTCGGCTCGCCGGCCGCGATCACAGGTCGTCGTCGAGTTCGTCCCGCGAGCGGTGGGCCTCGTAGCCCGCGAGCCGGCCGACGGGCGCGAGGACGGTCACCGCGGCCTTCTGCAGGCCGACCGGCAGGCGGGTCAGGTACGTGTCGTCGGGGTACTCGTCGAACGTCACCGCCGTCTGCAACAGGCCCGGCGTCCCGTCGGGGCCCGTCTCGCCGGCCTGCGCCAGCACGTACGCGGTTTCGAGCCACGCCTCGCTCTGGCGGGCCGGCCGGCGCTCCCAGCGGACGCGGGCGGGGGCGTCGGTCGGGTTCCAGTGCGTGTGCGGGACGCCCCTCGGGAGCGTCACCTCCTCGCCTTCCGACAGGGTCCGCTCGACGTCGCCGTACGCGACCCGGAACTCGCCCGCGAGCACCTCGAACCACTCCGCCTGTTTCGGGTGGACGTGTTCCTCGCCGTTGTCCGCTCCCCACGGCTCGTGCGGGAGGTCGAGGTCGGCCGGGTCCGCGTCCGCGTCGGGCGGGGGGTACACCGTCGCCTCGAACTGGACGAACTCGCCGCCAGTCTCCTCGGTTCCTTTCGTCACGACGAACGGGTCGGCTTCGCTGAGGTCGATCTCCCCGGGCACGTCCGGTCCTCCCCGGGGCCACGCACTTAATCGTTTGCTACTGTGTCACACCTTGTAGGCGCGCCGGGACCGGCGTGCGCACGGGCGTCAGTCCCGCGCGGCAGCGTCCGGCACGTAGCAGTCGAGTTCGACCGTCTCCTCGTGGCCGGCGGCCTCCAGCTGGACGGTGGCGTGGTCGATGTCGAACTCGGCGGCGAGCGCGCGCTGGCACTGCCGGAGCACGGCGTCCCGGTCGGCGCCGTCCTCGACCACGACGTGCGCGGACAGCGCGTACGCCGACGAGGAGTGCGCCCAGACGTGGACGTCGTGGACGTCGGCCACGCCGTCGAGGTCGACGAGGACCGACCGGACGGCGTCGACCGCCACGTCGGCTGGCGCGCCCTGCAGGAGGACGTTGACGCTCTCGCGGAGCAGGCCGACGGTGGAGTAGAGCACGAGCGCGGCGACCAGCACCGCGAACAGCGGGTCGAGGACGTAGAGGTCGGTGACCGTCAGCGCCGCGCCCACGACGACGGCCGCGACGCTCCCGGCCGCGTCGGCGAGCAGGTGGACGAACGCGCCCTCGACGTTGAGGTTGTCGCGGTGGCCCGAGAGCAGCCACGCCGCCAGGAGGTTCGCGCCCAACCCGACGAGTCCGACGCCGACGACCACCCCGGCGTCGACGGGCTGTGGGTTCTGGACGCGCCGGTAGGCGTCGAAGAGGACGTACCCGACGACGGCGAGCAGGAACAGGCCGTTGAGCAGCGCCCCGAGCACCTCCGCGCGCTGGTAGCCGTAGGTGCGGCGCTCGTCCGCGGGCCGGGTGGCGACCCACGCCGCGAACAGCGCCAGGCCGAGGCTGGCGCTGTCGGTGAGCATGTGGCTCGCGTCGGCCAGCAGCGTCAGCGAGTCGGCGACGAGCGCGCCCGCCAGCTCGACGACGAAGAACCCGGTGTTGACCGCGAGCGCGAGGACCAGCGCCCGCCGCGGGCTGTCGCGGTGGTCGTGGCTCGCGTGGTCGTGATCGGCCATCGCTCGGCGGATCGATCCGGGCGCACAATGACGCTTCCGCCAGCGGCCCGTCGCACCGCGAGCTGCGCGCCGCGCCGGCCCCAGGCTTTTGCCGGCCGCGACCGAACCGGGCGCCATGGCGACCGACCGCGACGTGGCGGCGTCCCTGACAGACGTCGTCCACGCGCCGACGCAGCGCGAGGGACGGGGATTCGACCTCACGCTGGGCGCCGTCGAGCGGATCGAACGCCCCGGCAGCGTCGACTTCGGCGGCGGCGAACTCGCCCCCGCCGAGACCGCGCCCGTCGAGACGGAGCGCCGGTCCCCCGACGACGACTACGGCTGGTGGGTCCTCGACGGCGGCCAGTACCTCTTCGAACACAATGAGTCGCTGACGACCGACGAACCGTTCTTCCTCCAGCCGCGGGCCGAACTGCTGGCGCGCGGGGCGTCCCACCCCACGCTCTCGGTCACGTCCCTGGATCCGCTCCCGCTGGCCGTCCCGGACGGCGGCGTCCGGCTCAAGGAGAACGCTCGCGTCTCGACGCTGCTGCCCAACCCGCGGGCGTAGGTCGCCCGCTACTCCGTCATCCGGAAGAGGAACTGGAACGAAGGCAGCGGGCGGACGGGGTGGTCGTCGAGGTAGGTCAGCTGTGGCTTCATGTACATGTTCGTCTCGCGGTCCTCGTTCGGCTTCTTGTACAGCGCCGGATAGAGCGTGATCGTGTGCAGCCCCGGTTCGCCCGCGGCGCGCAACTGGACCTGCACGTCGCCGTTGGTGTTGAACCCGCAGGCGTAGCCGACGTAGTCGTTGTTGTAGACGTAGGTGTAGGTGTTGTCGTAGGCCGTCCAGCCGACGCCCTTGAGGTGGACGTCGATCGGCGTCCCCTCCGGGCCCTCGGTGGGGCCGAAGGAGACGACCGAGGGCCGGACGACGAACCCCGCGGCCGCGACCGACTTCTCGCCCACGGTCGCCACGATGGGGTGGGTGCCGCCGAGGTCGTCCGGGACCTCGAAGTCGGTCTCGAAGCGGCCCTGGCCGTCGGTTTCGACGGTCAGCAGATCCTTCGCGGTGCTGCTGTACCCGTTCCCCGAGACGCGGCTCCCGGTCATGGTCAGCCACTGCAGGCGCACCGACTCGTCGGCCGGCAGTCCCTGGCCGGAGACGATGGCGGTCGAGCCGACGGACCCGGAGGTCGGCGTCACGGACAGCGACCCCTGCTGGCGGTCGAGGTCGGGATAGAACCCCGTCACCGGCGACTCCGAGCCCGACGGGCGCCGCCACTGGCGCACCGGGTCCTCGGGGTCGGTGACCTCGACCGTCCAGCTGGCGTACCGGAAGTCGCGGGGGTACGGCGACTGCTGGGGGTTCAGGTAGGAGATGCCGCCGTAGCCGCCGCCGATCTCCAGGACGTGCGTCCCGGGCGGGCCGGCGGCGGTGACCTTCGCGCGCGCAGTCCCGCGGTTCGTGACGGCGGTGAACAGGCCGGTGAAGCCGTTGTCCCAGATCACCTGGTCGTTGCGCCGGTAGGTCCCCCAGCCGATCCCGTGCCCCGTGACCGTGAACCGCTCGCCGAGCGGGGCCGACGTCCGGTCGAGTTCGAAGGACGGCCGGACCGTGAACGTGCCGCGGGCGAGCGCCGACCCGTCCCGTCGCGCGTGGATCGTGTGGTCGCCGCCGTAGTCCTCGGGGACGGTGATCGTCGTCGAGAAGGTGCCGTCGCCGTCGGTCTGGACCTCTGCGACGGCCTCGCTGGACGTCGTGTACTGCGGCCCGACAATCTCGGAGTGCTTCGCGATCGCCCAGCGTCCCTCGACCCGCTCCCAGGCCAGTTCGAGCGTGGCGTTCGACGGGAGGCCCTGCCCGGCGACGGTCACCTCGTCGCCGACGACGCCCTCCTCGGGCGTGACCTGGAGCGGGGCGAGGTCGGTCGCCGTCTCCGCGGGCGTCGCGGTCGGGGTGTCGGACTGGTTCGCCGCCGGCGACCGGGACGAGCAGCCTGCGAGCGCGGCGACGCCGCCGCCCAGGCTGGCGAGCACCGTCCGCCGGTCCAGCCGCTGCAGGGCGCGACGCGACCGAGAATCGTCTTCGTGCATCGGCTCAGTTGCTCGTGGTCGGCGTCGGGCTGCCGCTGCCCCCGCTCCCGCTGCCACCCGAGTAGGTCCCTTCGAGCACCGTCAGGCTGGACGGCGGGATGTCGAACCCGTAGGTCTTGGCCTCCCGGCCGTCCTCCGCGACGATCGAGAAGTCGACGGGGCCCGCCGGGAAGGAGTCGGGGACGGTCCACGGCGCGACCCAGTACTCGTCCATCGGCTGCTGGGGCGGGTGCTTGCCGTAGTTGGCCTCGACCGTCTGACCGCCCCCGTTCTTGATGTCGACGGCGACCCGGCTCAGAGCGTCCGTCCCCATCTCCTCGCCCGTGTCGGGGTTGATCACGTTGACCCGGAAGATGACCTTCTGGCCGTGGAGGAACCGGTTGGTGAGCGAGCAGGGGGCCTGCCCCTCCGCGGTCGTCTCCGCGGCGAGGACCGTGTCGTACATCACGATGAGCGGCGTCTGCTCGCCGCTCGTGCTGCCGCCGGCCTGCGTCTCCGTCGCCGTGTCGGTGGGCGTGTCGGTAGCCGTGTCGGTGGGCGTGTCGGTCGCGGCGTCGGTCGGCGACGACTGTCCCTGCGAGCAACCAGCCAGCGCGGCGAGTCCGAGCGTCCCGGCAGATGCCAGGTACCGTCGGCGCGTCTGTTTCATGTCGGTAGTTGTGATGTTCATGACTGGTTTAATTGTTTCGAAAGTGGAACCTACCACGATTACGGAGCATCGAACCGGGGACGTGCCGGCGCTGTCGCGGCTGCAAAAATATCTAGATTTTCGATACGAACGATCGACCTACCGCCACCACTCGCTCCGTCGCTCCTCGTAGCTGGCGTCCCGGAACGGCGGCGGATAGTCGCTGTTCTCGTCGAACCCGAACCCGTACCCGAGCCAGTAGCCGACGTGCCAGCCGACGGCCGCCGGGTCGATGCCGACCACAGTGACGTGGAGCTTCGTGTACCGCTCCAGCGCCCCGTCCCCGTCCGGATCGACGCCCGCGACCGACCCGCAGGTGCCCGACCCGGCCGTGCAGGCGTCGGTGTCGCGGAACTCGACGACCACGTCGGCGCGCGCGGGGTCGTCGACCCGCACGAACGAGACGTTCTCGGGGACGGTCCCCTCGGCGCCGCGGTCGTAGTAGTCGAGCGCCGCGCCGATCTGGCGCTCGACCTCGGCCCGGTCGGCGGACGCGACGGCGGCGTCGTCGACGTACACCCGGAGGTCGCTGTGGTTCCAGGGGAGCGCCCGCTCGGTGGCGTTCGGCTGGGGCAGCGTCGTCAACTGCGACCGGGCGGCCATCAGCGGTTGCGGTGCGTCGCTGTGGCTGAGGCCGAGCGTGTGCCCCAGTTCGTGTTCGAGCACCCGCACGGTCGACGCGTCGGAGAAGTCCGTGCGGACGCGGACCGTGACGGGCCGGTGGACCTGCGTGGGCTCTGTCAGCACAGGCGCACAGCCGGCGGTGTGCGTCTCGGAGCCGCAGTCGGTCACGTCGGGGACGAACGAGACGTTCAGGTCCGGATCCGCGCTGTCGTCGTCGATCTGGTAGGCGATCGGGTACCCCGCGTACTGCTCGGCGTGCTGCTCCCAGTAGTCGAGGGCCTGCCGGACCAGCGGCTGGTAGTTCCGGGCGTCGCCTGGCGGCGCGTGGACGGCGACCGTGAGCGTCTCCTCGCGCCAGGGGTTGTCGTCGTCGCCGGTCCACAGCGGATTCGCGGCGTACGAGGTCGCACAGCCCGCGAGAACCACCAGGAGGACGAGCGCGAGCGCGCGAAAGCGGCCGCTCATGCGCAGGTACTACGACGTCGACGTGGTATCACGGTTTCCCTTCCGGCGGTCCGGTCCGGACGAGCGGCGCCGCCGGTCGCGGTTCGGAGCGGCTGAGGGTCGTAAGCCCCCTTCTGTTTCGACCCGGCATTCGGCTGAGCACCCGTCGCGGCGTCCGGGCTACCAGTGGCGACGGGCTTGCACCGGTGAGGATTCGCCGTTCCACCCGTTCTCCGCGGTCGCGTGTCCCGTTGACGACGACGGCCCTCGGCGGGTTAGCTCCCCGTTCCTTCTTCGCCGCCGCGATCACGCGCCGGCTTTCTCGGGCGGGGTTCGCGCGCCTCATCGGTCGCGCGGAGCGGTCTCGTTTCTGTTCCAGTGCCAGCGGTCTCCCGCTCCGGGCTTGCGCCCGGTCACCTGCTCGGACGGTGGGGGGACTTTCCTCGCGTGCGCGCCGTGGGGCGCGTCGCGGTGGCCGGGCACCCTCTGCCGGCCGGAGGTAGCCGCCTCTCGGGATTAAGTCGTTCGGTGCTTCAGCGCCGGGGCGGGGCCGGCGTGCGGTCAGTCCTCGCGGGCGAACCCGACCTGCCGGGCGTCCTCGCGCGCCCGCTCGGCCGCGGCGTCGAGGTCGAACTCCCGGACGATCTCCCCGTCCACGACGAGCGGGTCGAGGAGCGGTTCGGCGTCGCCCGGCGCGGGCGCGTCGGCGAGCGAGACGTGGTGGCCACCGTCCGGCGTGCGGTACACCGCTTTCGTCCCCGAGAGCTTCCCCCGCTTGGCGGCCGGCTCCCCGTCGACCTCGACGATGTCGAGCGCGAAGTCGATCGGGTCGGCGTTCGAGACGTACGACCCGACGCCGAACCCGTCGACGACGTCCCGCAGGCCGCGGAGCGCGTCCGGGCCGAGGCCGCCGCTGACGAAGATGTCGACGTCCTCGTGGCCGGCGACGTCGAGCTTCCAGCGCACCTCGCGGACGATGTGCCGGAAGTCGCCGCGCCGCGAGGAGGTGGTGTCGAGGCGCACGCCGTCCACCCCGAGTTCGGCCGCCCGGAGCGCCTCGTCGGTTTCGTCGTCGTAGGTGTCACAGAGCGCGATGCGCGGGACCTCCGGCGGGGCGCTCTCGTCGAACGCCCGCCAGGCCGCCTCCTGGTTGCCCTTCCCGAAGCAGATCAGCAGCGCGTGGGGCATCGTCCCGCCGGCCTCGCGACCGATGACGTCGCCGGCCGCGACGTGCGAGAACCCGTCGAGCCCGGCGAGCAGCGCGCTCCGCTCGACCACGGCCGCCATCGAGGGGTGGACGTGGCGCGACCCGAAGCTGAGGACGGTCGCGTCCGGCGCCGCGCGCCGCGCCCGCAGCGCGTGGGTCGCGATGCCGCTCGCGTGCGAGAGAAAGCCCAGGAGCGCGGTCTCCAGCCGGCAGAACGACAGGTACGGCCCCTCGATGCGCATCACCGGGCCGCCGTCGAACAGCCGGCCCTCGCGGATCGCGTGGATGTCGACGCCGCGCCCGGCGAGCAGGTGGGCGGCGTCCTTGACGCCCGCGAGCAGCTCGAACTCCCCGGTCGCGAATTGGTCGGCGGTCACCTCCGCGACGACCTGCGGGTTCTTCCCCGCGTGCTCCAGGGCCGCCACCGTCCGGTCGAAGTACGCGTCGGTCGCTCGCCCCCCGCAGATCGCCTCCTCGGGGACGACGTCGAAGGTCATGTTCGCCGTCTCGGCTGGGGGCGCGAAAAAGATGTTCTTCGCGCCCGCGCCGCCGACCGTCGCTGGCGACCAAACTATTATCCCGGTGGCGGCAATACTGTCCGATGGAGGCGGTCGACTGTGCCACTCGTACCGCACTATCCGGCCGACGAACCGGACGACGACAGGCGCGCGCCCGACATCGGCGACGTGGTCGACCGGATCCTGAACGGGAACGACGACCCGTCGCCGACCGTGCAGTGACCGCGTCGCTGGCGCGGCGCCGGTCGACTGCGTCGGTCCGCGTGGGCACGCCGCCGGTCCGGGACGGGACCGTCCGTCCGCGGACAGATGGCAACGCTATTTACCCAGGGTTCCATAGCCCCGCGCATGGTTGACGCGCTCGGAGTCGCGATCGGGGTCGGGCTCACGCTCGTCGTGGTGGTCATCCACTTCACGAAGGGCACGGAGTGGCCCATCGCCGACGACATCTCCCAGGAGGTGCTGGAGCGCCGCGCTGCGACGGTGCCCGAGACCGACTTCCCCGAACCCATGAACCGCTCCATCGGGGGCGGCGCCGCCGCGGGCGCCGTCGCCGGTGGCGAGGCAGCCGAGGGCGAACTCGAGGAGGGCGAGGCCGATGAGGCCGAAGACGACCCCTCGACCATCCCCGACGACGAGGCCGAGACATTCGAGATCGAGTACGTCAAGGAGGGCGCGACCATCGAGGTCAAGGAGAACGAGACGCTGCTCGAAGCCGGCGAGGACGAGGGCTGGGACCTGCCCTACGCCTGCCGCGAGGGACAGTGCATCTCCTGTGGCGGCCGCGTCACCGACGGCGGCAACTCCGAACAGTACGTCACCCACCACACCAACCAGATGCTCGGCGAACCCGAGCTCGACGAGGGGTACGTCCTCACCTGCGTCGCCTACCCGATCGACGACCTCACCCTCGAGACCGGCGAGTCGCCCTAGCCGTTCTCGCTGCTCGTCGCCACCCGACGAGCGGCGGTCGCGACGCACAGGTCACAACCGTTAAATCACCCTCCCGATAATTGACTGACGGGAGCCCGTAGCTCAGTGGACAGAGTGCTTGGTTCCGGACCAAGATGTCGCGGGTTCAAATCCCGTCGGGCTCGCTTCCTCGCGTGTCGTTTCGGAATCGACAGACGGCGTCGGATGGTTTATAAATACTGTCTGCTCTCTGACGCTGGATCTCGACCCGTGGCGGAGCGGCCACACCGGCGTCGGTCGGTTTGTGCGGATATGGGATATGAGCATAGCGATGGACGCACACCCTTCTTGGGTTGCCCGGCCCCGAGGTAGCCGGCCTGTCTGCGGGATCGCGTTGAGTTCTGTCCGCTGTCACGCACTGGCTCGATCAAGGCCACTCGCTCCCACGACGGAAATCCACCAGACGGCGGCGCTCCGATTCTGCTCTGTCGCCCGGTTTCGTTCGGGTCCCGACCCGCCGAGCCCTGGCAGCGGGGCGGTGACGACAGGGTGCAGCCCCGTGGTCGCGTCGGCCTGCGTCGGACTGGCACGCCAACGCTTATTGGGCTGTAGCCCCTGACGGACGTAGCGCGATAGACAACAGCTGGTGACCCCCCCTTTTGACTCCTACCCGGTGGTCGGCCGGCAACCCACTTGCGTTGGAGGTTCAGCCGGACGGGCTCTCTTCCATCACGTGTCTGCTCCGCGTCAACTACGCATGAGTCACGTCAATTCACCGTCTGACGATCTGTCCAGCGAAGCTGACTTCCGGCGTGCGTTGACCGCTCTCGTCCACGCCGCCCGAGCCAACGGCATCACCGTCCGAGGGGGCTGGCGCATCGATGGCGGAGACGACCCCCACGACCTCGGCGTCGAGATCTACCGAACCACCAAGCCCGGAGACGAGTGATCCGCTGAGACCAGCTACGCAGTCGCACCCCGCCGGACGATCCATCGAATGTGTCGTGAACGCGTGGTGTAGCTGGTCGTCTGAACCCCCTAACGGCAGTACTGACGCTGGATCGGGGTTCTGGTCCGAACGCGGGCGCTTGAGACGCTGCTCCCGACCTCCGCGAGTGACGCGAGTGTCTGGGTCACGTCTGCGTACGACCGTTCGAACTGCTCGGCTGCGGTGTTCCCGTCGTAGTACTACTCGTCGGCGGGGGGCGTCCACGTCGTGCCGAGCGAGTCGGGGACGCGCTCGTTCGGGCCGGCGAAGAGGCCGGGTGCGGTACACCCTGCGACGCTGGCCACGCCGGCGCTCCCGACGATGCGGAGGGCGGTACGGCGGCTCGGTCGGACCATCGAAGCCGCGGTTAGGGGCCACGTCTGATGAACATTCTGAACGTTCGTGGATCCAGCGGACGCGGGGCCGTCGCCTCGATCCGGCGTCGCTCACCCGTCCGCTGGGGGTCGCCTGTCGTCGGTCGAATCCGGGTGGACTGCGACCGTCCCGTCCCGGCTGACGACGACGTCGACGCCGACGTAGGTGAACGTGACCGTGAGTTCCCCGTCGCTGCCGCGCGCCTCGCCCGTCAGGAGTTCGTCCAGCGAGTCGGCGTTCACCGTCTCCTGCAGCGGCGGGAGGTCGTCGATCCGGCGGCCGGTCGCTGCGGCGACCGCCTCGACGACGGCGGTGCTCGGGTGGTCGTGCTGGTGCCACCCGTAGCGAATCGGTTGTACGTCGTCTCCGTCGGCTGCGCTCGTCGGATCGTCGGCCGCGTCGTCGGTCACGAGCCGTCACCCCGCCGGCACGGAGGAGCGACCGATCCGGGCGATCGCATTCGCACTCGCTCCCCCCGCCTCGTGCGAATCATGGTAGTCACCACGTCGGTGGGGCATATATTCTTTTGTCCGGCGCGCGAGCGCGGCCGTCGACCGTTCCGGCCGTATATGTAGTCGAACTGTCGGGAACTGGCTGGTCATAGCAACTGCGTATGCCGACCGGAGCCTCTCGCCGGCCATGGAACCCAGCACCGCCGACGCGGGCGGTCGGGATCGTCCGGCGCCCGTTCGCTCGGGGCGGGTGAGCGACGCCGACCTCCACGACTCGGTCGCGGCCCGCCACCGCCGGATCGACGCGGCGGCCTGAGAGTCGATCTACGTCGTCGGCGACGTCCACGGCTGCGCCGCGGAACTCGATAGCCTGGTCGCGGCGCTCGACCCGGATCCGGACGACCTGCTCGTGTTCGTCGGCGACCTCGTCCGGAAGGGGCCCGACAGCGCGGCCGTCGTCGAGTTCGTCCGCACCACCGAGAACGCCGTCTCGGTGCTCGGCAACAACGAGCACAAGTTCGTCGAGGGTCGCGCGACGGTCGACTCACTCGACGAGGCGGCCCTCGACTACCTGGCGTCGCTGCCAGTCGCGCTCTCCTGGGACGACGTGCTCGTCGTCCACGGCGGGGTCGACCCCACGCGTCCGCCGGCGGCACAGGGCGCCGCGTCGCTGTCGACCTGCCGCTCGCTCCCGCCGGGCGACGGGACCGACGTCGCGTTACGTCACGTCACAGGTCGAGCAGCGTCGCCCCGCCCTCGCCGAGGACCTGTTCGAGTTCGGCCTCGGAGAGGGCGTGGTCGTCGTCACGGTCGGCGAGCGCGCGGGTCGCGTCCAGCCACTCCTCCTTCGGGAAGGCGGGGTCGAACACGGGGTCGTCGGTCCCCCAGTGGACGCGGTCGGCGCCGAGCGCGTCGACGAACCGCCGGACGGCTTCGGCGAACGTGTCCGGGTGGGCGCGGGCGCGCTCCTGCCACCCCGAGACGTCGACGTGCATCCGGGTGTTGACGTTGGACTCGGCGATCGCCAGGAGTTCGCGCCACCAGCCGAGCGACATGTGCGCCACGATGAGGTCGAGGTCCGGGAAGTCGGTGATGACCTCGTCGACGTGCGTGGGGTGGGAGTACTTGCTGTAGAGGGGCGCGGAGATCGGGCCCGAGTCGGTGAGCACCGGCACGTCGCGGTCGGCACAGACCTGGAGCAGCCGGTAGGTCTCGGCGTCGTGGAGGTGGAACCCGGAGGTGGGGTGGAGCTTCAGCCCCGCCATCCCCCAGTCGTCGAGCGCCTCCGTGACGTGCTCGACGGCGAACTCGCGGCGCGGGTCGACGGTGACGAACCCGGTCAGCCGGTCGGGGTGCTCGGCGACCAGGTCGGCCACCTTGCGGTTGTACTCCCGGATGTCGAGGGGCGGATCGCCGAGCGGGATGCCCCAGTCGAGCCCGAACACGACCTGGTGGTCGATGTCGGCCTCGTCCATCCGGGCGAGGAGGTCCTCGCCGGTGGGGTCCCAGTAGGAGGGGAGGTAGTGCTCCCGGACGTACTCGGGATCGGTGTCCCGTCCGCTCTTCTCGTGCTCGCGGACGACGATGTTCACCAGGGCGTCCCAGTAGGGTTCGGGCAGCCACTGTTCGGCCCACCAGTGCGAGTGGATGTCGACGACCCGTGACATGGCGGATGTCTCGCCGGGGCGTGGCTTATGTTCACCGGTGACGATCGGTCACTGATTCTCGCCCTGGTAGCTCCCGTCGTAGGTGCCGGTGTGGTCGGCGGCGGCGAGCACCAGCTGGGCGATGCGGGCGCCCCGTTCGAGTTCGATCTCGTGGTGGACCTCGAGCAGCCCCTCGCCGCGGCCCTCGTACCCGGCGTCCCACACGGCCGTGTTCAGCATGCAGGAGTTACGGAGCAGCGACGACCGCGGGTAGATGAACCCGACGTGCGACTCGGGGATGGCGACGACCTCGCCGTAGCGGACCACGTAGCCGCCGGGCGAGAGCCGGACCGTCTCGCCGTCCGGGTCGACCGGGGCGCGGTCGCCGATCGTCTTCCCGTCGCGGCGAAGCGCCCCCGGCGTCGTCTGTTCGAACACCGCGTCGAGTGTGAGGTCGACGCCGTTCGGCTGGACCTGGTCGGCCGCGACCGGCGAGAGCTGTTCGGCGACGTACGCGCCACTCCGGAACATACCTCGACTCTCCGGCCCGGGCACAAATAGCGTCGGGTGTCGCGTCGCGACCGCGCAACAATTGCCTCCCGGCGGGCTGTTTTGCACGGACGTCCATGCGGAACGCGACGGTTTTATGGTCGCGGGCGCGCGACGTGCGGACGATATGGGACTGACGCTCACCGAGAAAATCCTCGAGGACCACCTCGTGGACGGCGAACTCGAAACCGGCGAGGAGATCGGGATCGAGATCGACCAGGTGCTCACACAGGACACCACGGGCACGCTCGTCTGGCTCCAGTTCGAGGCGCTCGGCCTGGAGGAGGTCCAGACGGAGCTGGCCGCCCAGTACTGTGACCACCAGACCTACCAGTTCGACTTCAAGAACACGGACGACCACCGGTTCCTCCGCTCGGCCGCCGGCACGTTCGGCGCCTACTTCTCCCGGCCGGGCAACGGCATCTGTCACAACGTCCACAAGGAGAACTTCGCGGCACCGGGCAAGACGATGCTCGGCTCCGACTCCCACACGCCCACGCCGGGCGGGCTGGGCGAACTCGCGATCGGTGCGGGCGGGCTCGACGTCGCCGTCGCGATGGGCGGCGGCGCCTACTACATCGAGATGCCCGAGGTCGTCAACGTCCGCCTGGAGGGCGAACTCCCCGAGTGGGCGACGGCCAAGGACGTCATCCTCGAGATGCTGCGCCGCCTCTCCGTGAAGGGCGGGGTCGGCAAGATCTTCGAGTACACCGGCCCGGGCGTCGAGACACTCTCGGTCCCCGAGCGGACGACCATCACCAACATGGGGACGGAACTGGGCGCCACGTCGTCGCTGTTCCCGACCGACGAGCGGACCCGCGACTGGCTCTCCCGTCTCGACCGCGAGGACGAGTACGTCGAGCTGTCGCCCGACGAGGACGCCGACTACGACGACGAGATCGTCCTCGACCTCTCGGACCTCGAACCGCTGATCGCCCAGCCCTCGATGCCGGACAACGTCGTGCCGGTCCGCGAGGTCGCGGGCGTCTCCGTCGACCAGGTCATCGTCGGCTCCTGCACCAACGGCGGCTACGAGGACATCCTCCCGGCCGCGAAGATGCTCGAGGGCCGCACCACCGACCGCAAGACCGAGATGATCGTCGCGCCCGGCTCCAAGCAGGCCTCCGAGATGCTCGCCCGCGAGGGCTGGACGGCCGAACTGATGGCCGCCGGCGTCAACTTCTCGGAAGCCACCTGCGGTGCCTGCATCGGCATCGGTCACGTCCCGGCCTCCGACTCCGTCTCGCTGCGGACGTTCAACCGCAACTTCGAGGGCCGGTCGGGCATCGAAGACGACAACGTCTACCTCTGCTCGCCCGAGGTCGCCACCGCCGCGGCCATCGAGGGCGAGATCGTCGACCCGCGCGACCTCGCCGACGACCTCGGCGACCTCGAGGCGCCGGGCCTGGAGATGGGCGACAAGTACGGCGAGGGCATGGGTCGCGACGACCCGGACCTCATCGCGCCCGACGAGGCCGTCGACGACGAACTCATCAAGGGGCCGAACATCGGTGACGTCCCGCTGAAGGACCCGCTCGAGTCCGAGCTGGCCGGACCGGCGCTCCTCAAGATGGAGGACAACATCACGACCGACCACATCATCCCGGCCACCCAGGACATCCTGATGTACCGGTCGAACATCCCGAAGCTCTCCGAGTTCACGCTCAGCCGCGTCGACGAGAGCTTCGCCCAGCGCGCCCTCGACTCCGACGGTGGCTTCCTCGTCGCCGGGGAGAACTACGGCCAGGGCAGCTCCCGCGAGCACGCCGCGCTGTGCCCGATGTACCTGGGCGTCGACGGCGTCCTCGCCCAGAGCTTCGCCCGCATCCACAAGGCGAACCTCTTCAACTTC